>JAGQPF010000180.1 GCA_020426845.1 Planctomycetales bacterium | reverse complement strand
CTTCGCCATCGGCTCGCCGACACGCGCCTTGATCGACTCCGCCGACCGCGCCATGTACGCGGTGAAGACCGCCTGTTGACGGTCCGCTCTGAAACTTGGCTGGCAACGCTGCGCTTTCGGCCAGCCTTCCAGAAGGAATCGGTCAAGTGGTGATGCGGCGAGTCGCTTCGTCGAACCAATGCAGGTCGGAGGCCGCGACCTGACATTGAACGGTCTCACCTGCTTGATGACGTGGTTTTCCCGCGTGTCGCGCTTTGCAAGAGAGGAACTCCCCTTCCAATTCTCCTTGCCATTGCATCTCGACGATCGTGTCGAAACCCAGGCAGGCGACCTGGACCAGAGTCGCTTGCCACGTCAAAACGCCCCCGTCACCCCAGCCAATAGACTCGGGCCGAAAGCCAACATACGCGGCGCCTTCCGGCGGGCAGGGACCTGGCGCTTCGCGAGACCATTCGTGGGAGGCCAGTTGGTGCAGGGGGAGAACGTTCATCGGCGGACTGCCGAGAAAGCTGCCCACTGCGGTTGATACAGGTCGATCGTATAGGTCGATCGGGGCGCCCTGTTGCAGACAGTCACCGCGATCAAGTAGCACGAGGTGGTCGGCCAGCCACATCGCCTCGGCTTGGTCGTGGGTCACAAAGATGGTCGTCATGGCCAATTCGCGCTGCAGCTGACGCACGACGTCCCGCAATCGGCTGCGGAGCGGAGCGTCGAGTTGACTGAACGGCTCGTCCAGCAAGAGCACGCTGGGTTTTCGCACGATCGCCCGCGCCAATGCCACCCGCTGCCGCTCGCCGCCCGAGAGTTGCTCGGGGCGTCGTGTCCAGAGGTGCTCCAACTCAAGCATGTTTCCCACTTCGCGTGCTCGCTGCTCGGCTTCGGCGCGGGGCGTGCGGCGGCTCTCCAGCGGAAACAGCACGTTGTCCTCGACAGTCAGATGCGGGTACAGAGCGTCTTGTTGGAACACCATCGCGACGTTTCGCTGGACGGGCGGCCGAGCGGTCACTTTTTCGCCGTCGAACAGGATGTCGCCCGCGTCGGGATCGTCGAGCCCGGCGATCAGGCGGAGCAGCGTGGTTTTGCCGCTGCCGGAGGCACCCAGCAACACCGAGAACTTGGCCGAGGGAAACGTGAGCTCCAACTGCCGAAACCCCGGCCAGACTCGTTCCGAGCCGGCCGAGGCGGCACGGCGCGATCTCGACGTGGCGTGGACTTTGGTCACTCGATTCAACGTAACGCTCGACATCGTCGATCCCGGAAAGCTGATGGATGGGGAGATGGGGCGAAACGCACGCGAGCGGAGCGGCGCGCGGTGCGAGACGCGACGACGTGGACGGTCCTGCCCCAGCCGGGATTTTCAACAGCGGTTGGTCCAAATCCACAAGCGGAACGCTTAGAATACCGGGTTTGCAAGGCACTTGAATATCTCCCTTGTCGCGTCGTGCCACGAGGCGCCCGGTCCACCGGGCCTCACAAGGGGCGCCTGCGCTGGAGGCCCGAGCGGTTTGCCCAAGCCGGTCCGCCGCGGTCGACGCCGGGCCTCACCCACCAACAAAGATTACCTTCGCACCACCAACTCGGAGCTTCCCGCATGAAGCGAGTCACTACAGTTTCATTCCTGCGATCGGTGACTGCCACGTGGCTGGTTTGTCTGGCAAGCCAATTGGTCTTTTCGCCGCATGGAGTGGCGGCTGACAAGAAAAAGGTCGTCTTCATGGCCGGCACCGCGAGCCATGGATACGGCTCCCATGAGCACAACGCGGGCTGCATGCTGCTGGCCAAGTCGCTGCAGCAGACGGTCGATGCCGTCGAGGTCGAAGTGCACCGCAATGGCTGGCCGCAGGATCCCAAGGCGTTTGACGGCGCCGATGTGTTGGTGATGTATTGCGACGGGGGCGGCGGACATCCCGCCAACAAGCACCTTGAGCAGATTGAGCAATTGGCGAAGACCGGCTGCGGCATCGTCTGCATTCACTACGGCGTCGAAGTGCCCAAGGGCGAGCCCGGTGATCGGTTTCTCGATTGGATCGGGGGATACTTTGAGACGCACTGGTCGGTGAATCCCCATTGGCCTGCCAAGTTCGAGCAATTTCCCGAGCACCCAATCAGCCGGGGCATTAAGCCGTTTGAGATCAACGACGAGTGGTACTACCACATGCGATTTCGGCCCGAGATGAAGGGGGTCACTCCCATTTTGACGGCAGTTCCGCCGGTTAGCACCTTGAGCCGTCCGGACGGCGCGCACAGCGGCAATCCGGATGTGCGCAAGACAGCCGGCCAGCCTCAGCACGTGGCTTGGGCGTCCGAGCGTCCCGATGGCGGCCGTGGGTTCGGTTTCACCGGGGGCCACTTCCATTGGAATTGGGCGGACGACAACTTTCGCCGCGTCATGCTGAACGCGATCGTCTGGTGCGCCAAACTCGAAGTGCCCGCAGGCGGCGTTGGTGACAAACGCCCGACACTCGAGGAGTTGGAGGCGAATCAGGACGAGCAGCCGAAAGCGAATTTCGATCGGGAGGCGATTCGCGCCCAATTCCACCTCTCGGGCAATTCCGCCGCCGCGAAGCCAGCGGCCGCCGCGGCCGCGCGACCCGCTCCCGTGTTTCGCAGCGACGTGATCACGGCTCGCACTCCCGGACACGCGGTGGCCATCGATGCCAATATCAAAGGCGCCAAGGAACTGTATCTCGTTGTCCGAGACGGTGGCAACGGTTTTGGCTGCGATTGGGCCGACTGGGCCGAGCCGAAACTCGTGGGACCGAGCGGTGAATTGAAGCTGACGGACTTGAAGTGGACGTCCGCCACGTCCCAATTCGGCGAAGTGCGCGTGAACGCCAACGCGGGCGGCAGGCCGCTGCGAATTGACGGCAAGTCGGTCGAGAACGGCATCGGCACACACGCGAACTCTCTGATCGCCTATCGGCTCCCGGAAGGCTACGAGCGGTTTGTCGCCCGTGGCGGATTGGACAACGGCGGCACCGATCAAGCGACCTGTGGTGATGCTTCGTCCGTTCAGTTCCTCGTGTACACGCAGCGGCCCGCCGATGTGGCCGCCAGCGCGGAGGCGGAGAGCCGCGAGCCGGGAGATGCCGTGGCCGGGCTGGACGTGCACGAGGGCCTTGAGGCGACGCTGTTCGCCTCGGAGCCCGAACTGCTGAGCCTGACGAACCTGGATATCGACCACCGAGGCCGCATTTGGGTTTGCGAAGTCGTCAACTATCGGCGCCACAACGGCCTGCGCAACGAAGGCGATCGGATTCTGATTCTCGAGGACACCGACGGCGACGGCCGCTGCGATCAAAAGAAGGTTTTCTACCAAGGGCGTGAGATCGACTCGGCCATGGGCATCTGTGTGCTTGGCAATCGAGTGATCGTCTCCTGTTCACCCAATGTCTGGGTGTTCACCGACACCGATGGCGATGACAAGCCGGACGACAAGCAGCTGCTGTTCACCAAGACCGGCCAGCCGCAGCACGACCACTCGGCGCACAGCTTCTTGTTCGGACCGGATGGCAAACTGTACTGGAACTTCGGCAACACGGGGCAGGCAGTCCACGACAAGGACGGCAACGTGGTGGTCGACAAGCTCGGCCGCCCAGTCGTCGACAACGGCAAGCCGCTGTTTGGCGGCATGCCTTTCCGTTGCGACCTGGACGGCAGCAATTTCGAAGTCCTGGCACACAACTTTCGCAATAACTACGAAGTCACGGTTGACAGTTTCGGCGCCCTCTGGCAGTCGGACAACGACGACGACGGCAATCGCGGCGTGCGGATCAACTTCGTGATGGAGCATGGCAACTACGGGTATCGCGAGGAGGGCACCGGCCGCGGTTGGCGCGACGCCCGCACGGGAATGCATGCGGAGATCCCGCTGCGGCACTGGCATCTGAACGACCCTGGCGTTGTCCCGAACTTGCTTCAAACCGGCGCTGGATCGCCCACCGGCATTACCGTTTACGAGGGGCGACTGTTGCCGAAGGTGTTTTGGGATCAGGTCATTCATTGCGATGCCGGCCCGAACGTCGTCCGCTCGTATCCGGTCAAGCCAAACGGCGCCGGCTACGAAGCGACCGCCGTCAATCTGCTCCACGGCGCCCGCGACAACTGGTTCCGACCGGCCGACGTTTGCGTGGCTCCCGACGGATCGGTGTTTGTCACCGACTGGTACGACCCCGGTGTGGGCGGACACAACATGCGGGATCTCGAGCGTGGCCGGCTGTTTCGCATCGCGCCTCCCGGGCATCGCTATCAGGTGAAGCCCGCCGTCGTCTCGACCATCGAGGGCGCCATCGAGGCGTTGCAAAGTCCCAACCTGTCGACTCGCTATTTGGCGTGGACTGCGCTGCATGCACGTGGGCAGGAGGCTGTTCCCGCGCTTCGCAAGCTGTTCGACACCGCCGAGAATCCACGCATCAAGGCGCGGGCACTCTGGCTGCTTGGCAAGACACACGGCGCCGAGGACGAGGCAATTCGGCTCGCATTGGCTCAGTCGGACGAGAACCTGCGAATGGTCGGCCTTCGTCTGGCACGGCAAGTTCGCGACAGCGCCATGGCGGTGATTTCGCAACTGGTGGATGACGCTTCGCCAGCGGTTCGTCGCGAGTGCGCGGTAGCCTTGCGCGGCGAGGCGAACACGCCGGAGGCCGCGCGGTTGTGGGCGCAACTGGCCAAGCAGTTCGATGGCCAAGATCGCTGGTATCTCGAGGCGTTGGGCATCGGCGCCGAGGGGCGTTGGGACTCGGCCCTGGACGCGTATCTGGCGGCTTCGCCCGACGCCACTGAAACGGCCGCCGGCCGCGAAGTGATCTGGCGCAGCCGCGCGACTCGGACTCCCGAACTGCTGGTGAAACTGTTGACCACGACTCGCGATGTCAGCGAAGCGGCACGGTGGATGCGGTCGTTTGATTTTCAGACGTCGTCCGACAAGCAGGCGGCCCTGTTGAAACTCGCCTTCGAGAATCTGGCGCCGGCCCCGGTTCGCGACTTCGTGGCGGCCGAAGCGGTCAAGCGGCTCGACAATGGCAGTCTCCGCGACCCCTCGCACGCCAAAGCCTTGGACGCGATGTTGGACCGAGTCCGCGGACAACAGCAGTTTGTCGACTTGGTCGTGAAGTTCGGGCTCGAGAAGCACTACCCTGCCCTTGTGGATATCGCGCGAGACAACCCCGAGAACTCGCTCGGAGTCGCCGCGATTGTTGCGCTGCTTTCGAACCAGCAGCAAGCGGAGCTGCGGAAGGCACTGGCCGATTCGGATCCCAAACGCGCCTCGCTCGTGGCCATGGCGATGGCAAACGCCAGCGATGGCCGCGCGGCGCGGCTACTGACTCCGTTTGTGATGGATGACAAGGCGGATCTCGAGCTGCGTCGCCAAGCGACGCGAGGCATGGCGCGCAGCAAAGCCGGCGCCGAGCAGTTGCTGGAGATGGTTCGCGCGAAGCAGCTCAGCGAGTCGCTGACCTCCAGCGCCGCCGGAGCCCTCAGCTCGTCGCCGCTTCCCGAAATTCGCACCGAGGCGTTGAAGCTGTTCCCGCCGCCGCCCTCCAAGGACAATCAGCCGATTCCGGCCATTCGCGAGCTGGTCAAGCTGCAGGGCGATATCGCCCGCGGAAAGCAGCTCTTCGCCACGACCGCGCAATGCGCCAATTGTCATTTGGTGCGAAAGCAGGGCAAGGAAGTCGGCCCCGACCTGTCCGAAATCGGCAAGAAGTTGAGCCGAGAGGCGCTGTTTGAGTCGATTCTGTATCCCAGTGCCGGCATCAGCCACAACTACGAGAACTACCTCGTGAGGCTGGAGGACGGCACCGTGCTCAATGGCATTCTCGTCAGCGAGACCGACGAGCAGATTGTGCTCAAAGACGACAAAGCTATCGTGCGCAACATCCCGAAGGCGGACGTGGAGCGGATGCGAAAGCTCGACATTTCGCTGATGCCGAGCGACTTGCAGAAGCAGATGACCATTCAGGATCTCCTCGACGTGGTGGAGTACCTGACAACGCTCAAGCCATGACAGGTCAGGCCGTGACGGCTGCCGATGGCGTGGACGCTACGGCGCGATTGCGACAACTCGAGCTGGCGATCGGGGTGTTTGCGATCGCGTTGGTCGGAGTGACGTGGCCGCTTTGGCTGTCCGGCGGGGCCTTTCCCGCCATTCCGTTGTTCGAGGCGGCACTGCCGGCGCCGAACTGGCTGGACTCGCTGCTGGCGGTGATGTTGCTCGCATGCCTGGCGGTGATTGTGACAGCGGTCGTTCGTCAAATGTCGGTTCGGCACGAGAAGGTCGTGCCCGACGACGGGCCGCTGCGGCGACGATTCTGGCTACTCATCGCCTGCCTTTGGTGCGCGCTGTGGATCCTGAACCAGCACCGACTGCAGGCCTGGGCGTATCAGTACTTTCTCTACGCGATTTTCCTGTTTGCGTGCCGACCACAATGGGCGTTGACGCTCTGTCGCTGGCTGACGGTGTCCATCTATGTGCACTCGGCGATCGGCAAGTTGGACTGGTCGTTTCTGCACACGGTGGGACAAGAGTTCTTAGTCGAGGCGTTTCCGGCCGTGGCGCACTGGAGCGAGGCGGCGAGTGCTCGGCTGGCTCTGGTGATGCCGTTGGGTGAGTTGTGCGTCGGGGCGGGGCTGGGCGTCGCGACGGCGATCGGCGGGACCCGCTTTGGCCAGCTGGTGGGCAGGTGTGCATTCGTCGTGGCGCTGCTAATGCACGCGTCGCTATTGCGCGTCCTGGGGCCCTGGGGACTCAATCATCACTGGGGCGTGCTGACCTGGAACCTGTTCTTTTTGGTCCAGGCGTGGATCATATTCGGCGCGCACACATCGTCAGGCGTCGCAGGAGTCGTAGGACGGACTTCCAGTCCGTCAAACACACACATAGGCAATGTATGTACGGACTGGAAGTCCGTCCTACGCAGAGTTTGTTTGTCGGACCGCCCGAGATTCTATCGCTGGGAGTTGACCGCCACGTTGGCTTGTGGGGCCGCGATGCTGCTCCCGATGACGGCGCCCCGGGGCGGCTGGGATCACTGGCCATCATGGGGGCTCTATTCTCCGAACAATCCGCGGATGGTTGCGTGGGTCTCCCAATGGCAATGGGAGCGCCTTCCGGAGCCGTTGAAGTCTCGGCTCTCGAGTCGACCGCAAAGCGCAAAGCCACGGGCGGAGGAGGCGACTGGAGCTGACAGTGATTTGTCCGATGTGCGCGAGATGTTTGACGGACGTTGGCGCCGCCTGGATTTGGGCGCTTGGTCGCTTTCGGCCGTGAGTGCGCCAATCTATCCTCAGGATCGCTTTCAACTCGGCGTCTTGCTAGCGCTCGCGCAAACGGCGGGATTGGACCGAGAGCTGCGCGTCGAGTGGCAAGGCGTGCCGGATCGCTGGACTGGCACGCGGTCCGTCGAGGAGCTGTCGTTCCAACAACTGGACGGATTCCGTCGTCGTTTTCGCCTGAATGCGCTACCTCGGGCGAACATGCATCGTTGGTGACGAATAAGTGTCCTTGCCAGGAATCGAACCTGATCTTCGACCATCGCAGGGTCGCGTGCGAATCCGGCACACTCCAAGGACATGTTCTCGACGGCGGCAACTAGCGGCCGTCGTCTGGGTTGGCAGGTTGGTGGACATCGCACATCAACCGATGTGATTTGTTGGCGGCACAGCGCCACCAATCTGCATTCAGCACCTCGCCAGGGAGTCGAACCCCGTCTTGTGGTTCCGAAGACCACCGTGCGTCCATCACACTCGCAAGGCAGATTGGAGATTTATTGGTTAAGTAGCACGGGAGGGACTCGAACCCACACCCACCAAGTTTTGAGGTTGGTCGCTCTTCCTAGTTGGCGCACCGTGCCGTGGGTAGCGAAGCGATGCCGCGATTCGATCGCGATGAGCGCGACTGCCTCCGCCTCAGCGTCCCCGATGGGATTTGAACCCACGATCTCCTGCTTGACGGGCAGGTGAGCACTCCTGGCTGCTCTGCGAGGACGTTTCGAATAGTTTGCCTCGCTGCAGTTGGCGACGAGACGTAAGTGGACCCACCGGGAGTTGCACCCGGATCTTCAGCTTGCGGAACTGACGTCCTCCTATTGGACGATGAGCCCTCCTGATGTCGGATGTCCGGAGCGCAGCTGCACGCAAACGTTCCACCGGACATCAAGCTGCGGAGGCAGGAATCGAACCTGCGACAAAGCGGTTAACAGCCGCCTTCCCGTACCAGCACAGGACCCACCGCAATGTGTGCGATCGCACGCGTCGCGAACTCACTCGGCAGAGCGCCCAGCGGGAGTCGAACCCGCACTTCCGCCATGGCAAGGCAGTAGGCTGCCGCTACATCATGGGCGCCGGTGTGTGCTTTGCACACAGAACCAATTCAAAGTGGGCCGGGAGGCGCTCGAATCCTCGTCTGCGGTGCTTCAAACCGCCGCTAGGCCATCTCAGCTACCAGCCCATGGATTGCGGTGCGGGCACGAAAAAGGCCCGGTGCCGCAGGTGACACCGGGCCTTTTGAGGCTTAGAGCCTGACCCGGATCACGTACGCAAACGCGCGTTCGTATCGTTGTCGATACCATTGGCGCCGCCGATAAAATTGCGTGTGATGGCAAACATGGTCGTTCTCAAGCTGTGTCGGCTTTACTTTGGAGGCGGGATGGCCGATTTGCCGATCCCGTTGTCTGCTGGAAAAGACCCGGCTGGACGAACAAGGTTCGCGTCAACTCGCGATTTTTCTTCGGCACATAGGACAAGATGCGCCGGCCCGGGCGTTTATTTCGTCGTTCGCGTGCTTTTTTCCGACGCCAAGACTCCTTGTCCAACAAGTCCGTTCGGTGGTTTCTACGACGATCCCTCGCTGACGCTTCGGGTTTCCTTGATTGCCCAAACGATCCCTCGCTGGCGCTCTGGCGCTTCGGGTTTCCTTGATTGCCCAAGACTCTTCGTCGACCGTCGGGTATAGGTTCGGTAAGATGGACGACCGTTGGAATCTTCCTTTTGGTGGAGCGTACGATGGCGGATCTGGAAGACGGAGAATCCGTAGAGGTGCAGGGCTCGGCAGCGAAGCCGTATGTGCTGACCAACACGGGCGGCGTCTACTCGTGCACCTGTCCGGCATGGCGAAATCAGTCGTTGCCGATTGAAAAACGCACCTGCAAGCACTTGCGAAAGCTGCGCGGCGACGACGCGGAGAAGGAGCGCCTCGGTGGAGACCTGACACCTGTCCGCACGCCGCGCCGCTCATCGAGCAGTGGCGACGCTTCGAAGGCAGATCGAGGCGACGCGCCGCCGATTCTGCTCGCCCATAGCTGGGACAATGCCACGGACGTCACCGATTGGTGGATGAGCGAGAAGCTGGACGGCGTGCGCGCCTACTGGGACGGCAAGCGATTCATCTCCCGGCAGGGCAACGAGTACATGGCGCCCGAGTGGTTTGTCGAAGCCCTGCCCAGCGAGCCGCTCGATGGCGAACTGTGGATGGACCGCAAGATGTTCCAGCGCACCGTCAGCATCGTTCGGCGGCAGGATCGGAGCGACCATTGGAAGGATGTGCGATTCTTGATCTTCGACGCGCCCAATGCGGCGGGAGCGTTTGAGGATCGCATGGAGTTTCTCGCCGACGCGTTCGGCAATGGCCACCCGTTCGCCGAGGTGCTGCGCCACGAACGTTGCACGGGCGTCGACCACATGCGCGATGAACTCGCTCGAGTCGAGTCGCTGGGGGGCGAGGGGCTGATGTTGCGGCAGCCCTCGTCCGACTATCATGCCGGTCGATCGATGACGCTGCTGAAGGTCAAAACGTTCCACGATGCGGAAGCCGTTGTGATCGGACACCAGCCCGGCAAGGGGCGCCACAAAGGCCGGCTGGGCGCACTGCTAGTGCAATTGGATGACGGCACCGAGTTCTCGGTTGGCACGGGCTTTTCCGACAAGCAACGCGAGGCTCCGCCCATCATCGGCTCGACGATTACCTTCCGCTATCAGGAGCTCACCGACGGCGGCGTGCCTCGCTTTCCCTCCTTCATTCGCGGTGCTGACACGGCTTCGTCATCCGCAGCGTCGGCGCCTTCATCCGCTGCTGCCGCCGCGCGAAAGCCAGCCGCGAAGGCGCCAGTCGTCCGCGCGGAGGCCAAGCCGGCGCCCAAGGCCCAAGCTAGTTCGACCACCGGCGCCTCGGAGGACGGTGAGACGCGGTACTTCGAGTTCGTCGACGGCAAGTCCGACAAGTTCTGGGAGATCAAACGCGACGGCGTTGCAGTGCGCGTGCGATATGGCCGCAACGGCGCCGATGGCACGACCAAGACGAAAGAGTTCGATGACGAATCGGACGCCGTCGCTCATATGGAGAAGTTGATCGCGGAGAAAACGAAAAAGGGCTACGAAGAGATCGAGTAGCAAGAGGTCGAGTAGGGGAACCTCGCCCAGTACCTTGCGGTGGACCGTCAAGCCTTCGTTTTGGGGTTGGAGAACTCGCGAAGTCGTGGCGAGCCACGAGGTTGGGGCGGCGACCAACCCAACGTTTTCGTGTTGACGGGGCACTAGTAGGGATCGGACTCAATTCGCCAATCGTCCCTGCCAGGTGTCGCGACGTTCGAGCTCCCCCGCAACGGCTTGCTTGACGGCTGGCTTGTCGAGACACCAGCTGGGGGCGACAAAGTAGTCCGGCGGCGCGTCGCCGCTGATTCGCTCGACGACCATGGTTGGCGGCAAGATTTCCAAAATGTCCACTAGGGTTCGGACATAGGTGTCCCGGTCGATCAGGTCCACTTCGCCACGCAGCACTTGCTCGGCCAATTCGGTGTTTTTCACCGCGTAGAGGTTATGGATTTTGACGGTGTCCACCTGCAGCCGAACCAGTTCTCGGGCGGTGGCGAGCATCTCCTCGGGAGTCTCACCGGGCAGGCCCAGAATCATGTGGGCGCAGATTTCGAAAGGCCTGCCGCGGCTGCGACCCATCGCGTCCACCATCGCTTCGTGGTGGTGGCCGCGATTCATCCAATCGAGCGATCGGTCATGCATGGTTTGCATGCCGTACTCGACGGATAGATAGGTGCGTTCCCCGAATTCGCTCAGGAGATCCAGCACGTCATCGGGGACGCAATCCGGCCGAGTGCCGATGGCCAACCCAATAATTCGCGGGTCCCGCAACGCCTCGGTATAGACACTGCGCAGCCGCTCGACATCGGCATAGGTGTTGGTGGCGGGCTGGAAGTACCCGATAAAGTGGTCGCAACGATAACGCAGCTTGAGACGGCGGATGCCATCGTCAATCTGTTCGAGCACGGGTCGGCGCGCCGTGCGCCGGCTTGGGCTGAAGCTGCGGTTGTCACAGAATGTGCACCCCCCGATGGCAACTGTGCCATCAACGTTCGGGCAGGTGAAACCGGCGTCAATGCTGACCTTTTGGACGCGGTGCCCAAACCTCCCCCGCAAGTGAAAGTTGAGGGAATAATATCGCTCGCCTTGGAGTCGCCAGGCGGGAGTCGAGTCGCCGGTTGCGGTCATGGCTCGATGTTGATTGACGGAAGGAGCAGTCAAACGTAGAGTGGAGGTTGAAGTGCAATTTGAGGCGGTTCCCACACATCAAACCTCAATCCATTCATTCCTACACAACCACAGAGGTTCTTGCCCATGTTCGGCGAACTCGTTCCCTCCGGGGGAGGGGATCCTATTCCGCTGTTGGCAAAGAAGCTGATGGTTGGCCGGCGTGAGAATTGTGAGATTGTGCTTCGCTTCAACAACGTTTCAGCCAATCACTGCCAGTTGTTTATCGACTCTGGCTATTGGTTTGTGAAGGACATGGGCAGCCGAAATGGCACCAAAGTCAACGGTCGCCGCATCTCGGGGCGCAAACGGCTGGATCCCGGCGATACGATTTCAATCGCCAAACATTCCTACGAAGTGGTCTACTCTCCCATTGATCTCGGCGCCAATGGCCCACCCCCGCCGGACGAAGAGTCGCTGACCGACATCCTCGGAAAGTCGCTGCTCGACCGCGCGGGCCTCGATCGCCGCGATCGTCCGCGCTAGAAGGCCGTTGAGTTTTTCAACAGGCAATGTCGTGGTGCAGGCCGCCGGACTGCTACGTCGTAGTGCAGGCTGCCAGCCAGCTTTTGGGGCTCGTGCCGCAAGGTGTGAAAAACACCTCGGCCGTCGTCTCGCGACATCCATTGCGAGCCAACTGAATCAACTGGGCCAACTGCCGCTTAGCAGTCCGAGTCGAACACTCGCACCTGCGCCCAGTTGTCCCGGTTCTCCGCAATAAACTTCAGATGCCTGGGATCGGTCTGGTAGGCGTCCTGGTTCTCGCGAGTGGCGAAGATGACATGCAGCGCAACGTCGAACGTCTGGTCATTGACCTCTCGTTGCAGGTCGGGCGTGCGCGTGCCGACTGCGAAGAACACTGTCCCCTCGTGGCCGTCGAGGTGCTCACGGCAGGCGTCGACCAAGGCTTGGCGAGCGTCGGCGGTGTTGTCTTTGAGGTTGAAGAAAACGATGTGCGACAGCATTAACCGAACCAACCCTTCTTGTCGAACGACTTGATCGCCTTTTCGCGATCCTTCTGAATGTCGAACACTTTATGGAGGCGGGTGATTTTGAACACCTCCATGACGTTGTCCGAAATGTTGCACACCTTGAGTTTAACCTCGCCGTCCTTGCATTTCTTGTGAAGCAGGACGAGCTTCCCGATCATGGCCGAGGACATGAACGAGACACCCTCGAAGTCGAGCAGCAGCCGACTGTCGTTCGCCGTCGCGGCGCATTCCATCAGCTCTGTGCCAATTTGCTGAATTTTGGCTTCGTCGAGGATCTTGGCGTCGGTGAAGGATGCGACCGTTACGCCTTCAACTATTTCGATCTTCAATGACGGCATGGAATCACGCGTGGAGTGGCGATACGTGCAAAAAAATAACGCCGGGGGATAACGCCGGGGAAAACCCCGTCGGGCCTCCATCGCAGGCGACCCTTGTGAGGCCCGGTGGACCCGTCGGCTCATGACACCCCGTTAGGGTAACAGCACCGGATTGCTCCTGCAATTGGTGCGGGCGTTTTCGGTTGGTGTCGGCGCTGTGCTACTCCTCGGGACCGGCCGGAGGAGGATTCTTTTCATCCAGTCGCTCGCAGCCCTTCACGATAAACACCCAAGCGGTCGTGAATGCGGCGGCCATCATCAGCCACACCAGGATCCAAAAAAAGGCCATGGAATTGAGTGCTCCGTTGGAGGGACGGTGATCCTTTGCGCCGCCAGGCGGCGAGTTGAGTCAGTATCGGTCAATACCAGACATTGGGGTAGCAAGCCATTCCAGTTGCAGTTGCAGTTGCAGTTGCAGTTGGCGCGACATCACCATTCCGGCCCGGAACGACTTGGCGTTGGACTAGTTTAACCAACATCCCCGTGCGACGGGATGACCGCGACGGAAACTTTGCCCCTTGCCTGCGCTGTGAAGCCGACTGAAAGCGACCTTTTACGACTCGTCCGCAGGGCTCTGCTCGCTGCTGTCGGGCTCGCTCGGCGCCGGTGACTCTGCTTCGGTCTCGCGGACCACCACCATGCCGCTGGCGTCCACCTTGAGACTCGGCAACGACAGCGCATCCGAATCATCGGGAACGTAAACTTCATCCAACTCGGTGTGGTCGACGTTCGCCCGCAGCAACAAGTAGATGCCAGCCGCCGCCGCCCAGAAGAAGGCAAACATGAATCCCTGCTCGACCCAGCTGAGCACGGCATGGTTTTGCATCTGAATCAAGTTGCGTCCGGCCCCAAACAGCCAGGGATCATCCTTGGCGGCTACGGTTAGTTCGCGCGCCGCTCCCCACTGTGCTCCCGCCGTTGCGATCGCCACGGTCAGCCCGCAGAACCAACGGACGACCGCCTGACCGGCTGCCCCAAGCAGGCTCGCCACCCCAACATAGAACACGAGGTGCAGCGGGCGGCCGTACACGTAGGAATACGAGCGACTCAAGGCCTCGAAGGCTTCGCCGTCCTGTTCGGCGCTGACGGCGCCCCACATCAGCGGCCAGCCGACGATGAGCCCCGTGAGCAGCACCGCGGCGGCCGCGCCCCCGATCAATAGCAGGAACCAAAACGCGCCGGCCAACAAGGTGAAAATTCCCAGCCGCATCGTCAGCCCGACCGCCGCACAGGCCAGCCAGATCAGTAGCAACATAACGATCGGGTAGATCGGCGCGAGCAGGTAAGAAGCGAGGTGGCGCCAGGAGAAACGCAGCGCGTCGCCGAGTCCCACAGATTCCTCGCGGCCCATTGCCACTACTGATTTGCGCGAGATGGCGCCACCTAGCAGCGCAGCAACCAGCAGGGACCAGAGTCCGCCAAATGTCCAGTACGCCATCTTCCGCACCTCAAGATTGCCGAACGGTGTCAGAATCTTGGCAGCCGTGTTTGCCAGTCGGACGCGAGCTTGCCGGATGGCTCGCGAAGTGGCCGGAACCTGGGGTCCCAAAAATTCAACCTGGCGGCTGCGGAAAAGGTCGGATCGGTCGGTCTCGGTAAGAAAGACTTGGTCGGCCACGGACCAACCGACGGGCGTCACGGCCACGGCCACTGCGCCCAACAACAGCATCGATGGCGTCACTGCCAGTGAGAAACTCTTGAGCAGCAAGAGCCAGGGGCACAAGTCGCGCCAGGAGATGGAACGCAGTACTTGATTATTTGCGGACATCGTCCACCTCGCGGAGCCAATCGGGAGGCGACATTATACGGAGAATAGCTTGTCCGTGATACGCCGAGACACACGATGGCACGCGGCTCCGGCAATGCCGGAATGCGAATGCTCACGTGGATGCAACGGCTGCGGAGGCTGCGGAGAAAGCCACGCTGGGTACTTCTCTCACGAGACGAATTCGCGAGTGGAGTCAGCCGTCGGAGTCTTGATGGTAGTCGATCTCCTCGACGTCCTCCTGGCCCTCGGCCGGCAGCCCATACTCCTCATTTAGCCAGCGCCCGAGGTCGATATCTCGGCAGCGGGAGGAGCAGAACGGCATCGCCGTCGCGGGAGACTCCGGATCCACGGGCTTGCCGCAGACCGGGCAGCGCAGCTGGGAGTTCATCGTCAACTATCCGACTTCTTGGAGCCTTTGTCGGGCTTGG
>JAGQPF010000179.1 GCA_020426845.1 Planctomycetales bacterium | reverse complement strand
CGCCTCGCCCAACTTTCCCACTCCAACGCCATTGAACGGGGAGTTGGGATACCTGCGGATCCATGCTCGCGAATTGTCGGCCGAGCAAGTCCGGAGCCTCACGGCGCCAGCGGCGCCTGATTCAGGGGGCAACCCAGCCGACGCTTCCGTGCTCTTCCATGCTGCCGCAGCCGAAGGCAAACTGTCCGGCAAAGTGCTGACGGTGAGCGAGACTGCGGCGCCGGCGACCGGTTCGATCGTCGCGGCGGCGATGGGCGTGCCGGAGGCGCATTGGACCCTGACGCAACGCGGCGACCTGTTGCTGCACATTCCGGCGGGCGAAACGCCGATTCGTGCAAGCCTGCGGATCGCCTCATCCGCCCAACTGGAGCTGGATGCTTTGGCCAAGCCGCTCCACGCTCCGCGCGAGCCGCTGGACTTGGCGCCGCTGACACAGGGTGGGCCCGCCAATTGGGGCTCCGTGGTTGAAACCCTGCCACAGCCCGGTGACGACGATGGCCCTTACGCGGTTGATGTGCTCACGCGGCCCGCGGCGAATCCTTGGATGGCGCGAGTCCGCCTGACCGGTTTCGACTTTTTCGCGGACGGCGACGAGGCGGCCGTGTGCACTTGGGACGGCGATGTTTGGCGAGTGACGGGAATCGATCGGCTGGAGCAAGGACTTCAATGGCGGCGGATCGCATCCGGTCTGTTTCAGCCGCTCGGCCTGAAGATCGTCAACGGTGACATCTACGTCGGCTGCCGTGATCAAATCGCCATCCTTCGCGATCTCAATGACGACGGCGAGACCGACTTCTACGAGACGTTCAATAGCGATCACCAAGTCACCGAGCACTTCCACGAGTTTGCCATGGGACTGCAACGGGACGTGGAGGGCAACTTTTACTACGCCAAGAGCGCTCGCCATGCGCTGCCGGCGCTGGTGCCTCACCACGGCACATTGCTGCGAGTGACTCCCGACGGTGCGCGAACGGACATTCTGGCAACCGGATTTCGGGCGGCCAATGGCGTTTGCCTCAACCCCGATGGGACCTTCATCGTCACGGATCAGGAAGGCCATTGGAATCCGAAGAACCGCATCAATTGGGTGCGGCAGGGCGGGTTTTACGGAAACATGTACGGCTACCACGACGTCACCAACGAGTCGGACGACGCGATGGAGCAGCCGTTGTGTTGGATCACGAATGCCTTTGATCGCTCGCCGGCCGAACTGCTTTGGGTCGACAGCAAGCAGTGGGGCCCGTTGTCGGGCTCGTTGCTCAATCTGTCCTACGGATATGGACGGATCTTTGTCGTGCCTCACGAGACGATCAACGGGCAAACTCAGGGCGGTATGTGCCAACTGCCGATTCCCGATGCGCCCACCGGTCTGATCCGCGGACGCTTTCACCCCGGCAACGGTCAGCTCTACGCCTGTGGCATGTTCGCCTGGGCGGGAAGCCAACAGCAACCCGGCGGCTTCTACCGCGTCCGTTACACCGGCCAAGCCGTCCATCTGCCGGTTGGGTTGGAGGCCACCGCGCGCGGCATGCGAATGACGTTCTCGGGGCCGGTTAATCCGGCCGTCGCACAGGATGTCGCCCGCTACCAAGTCAGCACTTGGTCACTGAAACGCACCAAGAACTACGGCTCCCAGCACTACGACACCAAGTCGCTGGCCGTGAAGTCCGCACGCGTGAGCGGCAATGGCCGCATCATTGACCTGGAGTTGGAGGGGATGCAGCCCACCTGGTGCATGGAGATCAAGTACCAACTCGAAGGCGCGGAAGGTGAGCCGGTGGAGGGCGTGATTCACAACACCGTGCATCAGCTAAAGCAGTGAGACTCGTGCGTGGTGCAGGCTGGCTGCCTGCAATCAGCAGCTCGAACACAGTCTGGCTGGCTGGATACCCACCCACCTGTTAAAGCTCGACGGCGGAGTCGCTTGCCTGACGGGCGAGAAAAGCTCGCAGCTCCACCATCAGGCAGGCAAATGCTTGGGCGTAATGGTGAGCCGCAGTGCTCGGATCCGCCTTGGCCGCCTGGCAATGTCGGTCGACCTCCGCCCAACTCAACTCCCAGCCGATCTGAGTCGCGCGGGCGCGGAGCGAGTCAATGATCTCGCTGATTCGTGCCAATGAGCCCATGTCCGGGACGGGCACCTCGACATAGGGTCCCGCGCCGAGCCGGCGGTGGGCGCTGAGTTGCGTGCCTTTGGCGCCCTGCAGTTGCTGGTAGCCGATGTATCCCAGCGCGGCCACTCCTACGACAGACAGTCCGACTGCGAGAGGCGTCTGCCCTGCCAGAAACATCACGAGGGCGACGAGCATGCAGACGATCGGCACGACCCAAAGCGCGGGCGGGGTTGGCGGGGCGTCCCGGCGTCCAATGGACAACGGCTCGGCCTTCGAATTGCTCGTCGCCAGCTCAGCCGAGGAGACTCGGGCCACCACGACCGTGATGTTGTCGGGACCGCCGCGCAGGTTGGCGAGATGCACCAACGTTTTTGCTGCGTCATCGGGAGTCATGCACGACAGGATCGCCGCCAGGTCGGGGTCTTCCACCGGTCCGGTGAGCCCGTCGGAGCATAGCAGATAGACATCGCCCTCCTCGACGGGGAGGGGGCCTTCGATGTCCACCTGGACATCGGGGTTCGGGCCCAGCGAACGCGTGATCACGTTCTTGGGAACATTGTGAGCATCGCCTTCCAACTGATTCATCGCCCTCAGCTCCCAGACCAGACTATGGTCAAAGGTGAGCTGATGCAGCACATCTCCCCGCAAGCGATAGATTCGGCTGTCGCCGACGTGACCGATCAACGCGCCCTGGGGCAACAGCACCAGACAACTGGTGGTTGTGCCCATCTGGTGAAAGTCCGCGTTAGCCTGGCCGCGCGTGTGAATCTCGGTGTTGGCCTCGATGATCGCTCGCCTCAATCCCTCCGGCGGCGATGGGCCCGCATACTTGGAGTAGAGATGAGGGATGTTGTCGACCGCCAGCTTGCTGGCCAACTCACCGGCAGCGTGGGCGCCCATGCCGTCGGCGACCATGAAGAAGTGGCCCCGTTTTGCCCATTGCTCGGGAGTGTGGGCCAGCATCACATTGAAGGAGTCCTGATTCTGAGAACGGCGCATGCCGACATCGCTGACAGTAACCTCCGTCACACCTGTCTGCCATGAAGCGGCTGCGTCTGACATCTGGCTTGCTTACCCACCGTCTCAGCTTGATTTATGCACACCCGAAAGTTGCGGATGAAGGATTCTCGGTCGGCTCGGGCGCAAGGCCACCGTTGCGCGGGCAGCTAACGGGGCGTAGTTCGCAACGCAACGACGGCGAAAAGGGAGCCGTACCGTCCACTATTTTACCTTGCGGGAGCTCCTGTCGCCACAAGCGAGTGGGCGCGTCGCCCCCCGCGCTGGGGCGACTTGACACCAGCAATTAATCCCAGCCGTGAGCGTCGCGCACGTCGATCATCGCCTTGAGAATCGTGTTCCAGGTGTCGGCCTTCTCGAGCATTTCGTTGGGGAACATGCAGCCGTCCCAACAAATGTGTCGAATCCCCCGGTCTTGGGCGCCCTTCAGCCAGTATCCGGCGCAGCGCGTGATGTCGAGCTTGCCGTTGGGGTCGTCGGCGGGGCAATGGCGACCGGTCTTGTCATGAGCCCCGGTGCCGTGCACCGACCCGTCGTTCTGGGCGACATGGAAGTCGATGGTCCAAGGCGCCAACTTGGATGTCATGGCTTCGTAAGCGGCCCAGAATTCATCCTCGGTGTACCCGGCTTTCAACAACGCATGCTCCTCGGCGTTGTAGCCGAGCAGGTAGAGGTAGGTGTGGGCCAAGTCGGCTTGGAAGCCAAGCGACTCGGGCATGCCGACCTCCTCCAGCAAATTGAGCATGTCGCGCCAGGAGTGCATGCCGGCCCAGCAGATCTCTCCCTCGGCCGCCAAGCGTTCGCCATGGTCGGCGGCGATCTTCGCTGCCTGTCGAAACGTCTCGGCAATCCGCTTGGTGTTGCCTTCCGGATCGGCGGCCCATTCGGTCGGGCCGGTCGCGGAGTCGATGCGAATTACGCCGTACTCGCGGGCGCCACACTCGTTGAACACCTTGGCGATGCGACATGCCTTGGTCACTGCCAGCAGGAACTTCTCGCGATCCTCATCGCTGCCCATCGCGCTGGCGCCCACGGTGCCCGGCCACACCGGCGCCACCAGCGAACCGATCTTCAACCCCTTGGAGGTGATCGATTCGGCGATCTGCCGCAGCTGATCGTCGCTCGCGTCGGGGTCCGTGTGGGGGTGGAAAAGGAAGTAGTCGACGCCCTCGAACTTCTGGCCATTCACGTCCGCGTTGGCCGTCAACTCCACCATCCGATCCAGGCTGATCGGAGGGTGGTCCGTGCCCTCTTCCTTGCCAACGAGTCCAGGCCACATGGCGTTGTGCAGTTTGGGAAACGTGGGCATGAGTGGGTCCTGTGTTGAGGATGTGGCGTTGAACAGCCTGGAGACAGCCTGGAGACAGCCTGGAGACAGCCTGGAGAAAACGGCCTCTAAGCTCGGCCTCTTAGCTTCGAAGTGCAACCAATGTAGGCGCCCTCGCGGGCCCATGCAAGGACGCACCGGCACGCGCCACGCCCGGCAGGCTTGGCCTTTCCCCCCGCCTCCCGGACGGCCTTTGGAAAGCACCCGGCCTGCTAGACCAGATTGCCGTCCCAGCGCACAAACGCCTCAATCGCAAAGAACTCGGGGAGCCCGATCTGATTGAATCGGCTCGCCGTGCCTCGATTGCGGTCCTCGGCCCGCTGCCAGAATTCGCGAGGATCGGAGCCAGGGAACAACGCTTCGTCCTTCTGGCTCTCGTGCATGAAGATTGCCTTGCGTTTGACATCGAGATCGCGTGGACTGAGCGGCACGGCGATCTCCAACTCGTGAAGCTCGTACTCCTGCCACGCGCCACGGTATAGCAGCACGTCCGGCCGTGCGCCATGAGCTTGTTCATAACGGCGGAGGGCATGGAAGATGGCGATGGCGCACATCCGGTGGGTGCCGTGCGGGTCGGCGAGATCGCCGGCGACGTAGACTTGGTCCGGTCCGACTTGCTCGAGCAATTGATAGATGATCTCGACGTCCTCGTCGCCGATCGGCTTCTTCGCAACGGTGCCCGTGCGGTAGAAGGGCAGATCCAGATAGTGCAGGTGCTCTTCTCGGCAGCCGACGACGAAGGCGCCGGCCTTCGCCTCGCTCCAACGGATCAACGACTTAATCTTCGCCACGCACTCGGTGTCCGACTCGCCCGGCGATTTGCGGTTGAGCGCCTCGGCCACCTGCCTCTCGACATCCTGCGACCGCTCCTCGTCGATGCCGAACAAGCGGTTGTACTCGGTGACCATGTCCGCGATCCGCAGTGCGTCGTGGTCGAACACCGCAATATTCCCGCTCGTCATGTAGGCGATATGCGCCTCGTGTCCGTCCTCCACCAAGCGGATCAGCGTGCCGCCCATGCTGATCACGTCGTCATCGGGATGGGGACTGAAGCAGATCACCTTCTTGGGCTCCCGGCCCGCCGGATGGTGCTCGATCGTCTTCATCATCCATTGAAAGACGTCCTGAGCGAGCGTCTGGGCGGGACCGTGATGCCGCAACAGCTGATGCAAGTTGTGGTTGCGGAAGTCTTCGTCATCGAGCATCAGCAACGCTTTTTCGGTCTGATCACAGAGCCAAAGCACTGCTCGCTTGATCGAGTACTCGTTCCACTCGATGTTGCCGGTGAGCCAGGGTGTGGCATAGCCGGTGAGCCGTTTGGCGGCCGACGAGTCGACCAGCACGGTTGCGTCGTTATGCGCTTGCAGAAAGCTCGCCGGCACGCGATCCGTCACCGGCCCCTGCAACACTTCACTGACAATCTGAGCCTTGTGCTCGCCCATCGCGAGCAACAGCACCTTGCGGGCGTCGAGAAGCGTGCCGACACCCATCGTAATCGCCTGCGTCGGCACATGGTCCTCGCCGAAGAAGTCGCCTGCGGCGGAGCGGCGAGTGACAGGGTCGAGCGTGCAGAGCCTCGTGCGGCTCTTGCGAACGCTAAACGGCTCGTTGAAGCCAATGTGGCCGTTGCGTCCCAGGCCCAGCAACGCCACGTCCAAGCCGCCGGCCTCGGCGATCTTCTGTTCGTAGCGGTGACAGAGCTCTGCCACCTCTTCCGGCGAGGCGGCGCCGTCGGGCAGGTGGGTGTTCTCGGGGCGGATGTTGATTTGGGAGAAGAAATGCTCCTCCATCCAGACTCGGCAGCTTTGTGGCTGATGGTCCGGCAGCCCGTAGTACTCCGACACGTTGAAGGTGATGACCCGCGAGAAGTCGAGTCCCTCCTCCCGATGCATGCGAATCAGTTCGCGAAAAACGTCGATGGGGGTCGAGCCGGTTGGCAGCGCAAGCACGGCCTGCTGTCCCAAGGCGTTGCGTTCCCGAATGACATTGGCAATCAGCTGAGCGACATGCCGAGCGAGAATCGAGGCGGTGGCGAAGACGTAACAGGGAGGCTTTACGCTCGGAACGCTGATGGCAACCGGGCGGCTGGGAGAGGATTCCATGGAAAATCGGATGTTGCCGGATGAGGTGTTTTCAACGCAAGTGCCGAATGTTGCCAAAACTCGAAGATAGCTTTGCCGTCGACCTTTCTCAAGCCGACGAAACTCACGAATAAATCTGCATGTTGTCGCAATGGACAACGGCGGAGTACGGCGACTGCCCAAGCACCTCCTCGATCTGCTCGGACCGCAATCCCATGATCTGCCGCACTTGTTCGGCCGCGTAGTTGGTGAGTCCGCGGCCGATCTCTCTCCCGTCCGCATCGCACAGCGACACCACGTCGCCTTGGCTAAACTCGCCCTCGCACTTGGCGATGCCCGCGGCCAACAGGCTGGTGCCCTGATGCGCAACTGCCGCGCAGGCGCCGGTGTCGAGCCACAGCGTGCCTGACGGTTGTGAGGAAAATCCCAGCCAGCGCTTGCGGGTGCTGAGCGATTTGCGGCCTTCGCAGAGGAACAAAGTGCCGACAGTCTCGCCGGCCATCACGTCGCGGATCACGTTGGGCCGCCTGCCGCTGGCAATCACACAGTTTTCGCCCGCCGAGGTGACGATCTTGGCCGCGTTCAACTTGCTTTGCATGCCGCCCTTGCTGAGCTTGTTCGCGCGGTCTCGCACGAGCTCCCGCACCGAGTCGCAATCCAACACGGTCGGGATCACCGTCGCCGCGGGGTCGCTCGGATCGCGATCCAGCAGGCCGTCGACATCGGAGAGAATCAGCAGCAATGGCGCCCGCAACGCGGTCGCGACCAGCGCCGCCAGCCGATCGTTGTCTCCAAACGACGCCACGAGCTCGTCGACGGCGACCGTGTCGTTTTCGTTGACGATCGGGACGATCTTCATCTCCAACAACGCGCGGATCGTGTTCCGCACGTTCAAGTACCGGCCTCGTTCGTGAAGATCTTCGGCCGTCAACAGCACCTGCCCGGCATGGCGTCCATGTTGCCGAAACACGCGATCATAGCACTCGATCAGACGCGTTTGGCCGACCGCCGCGACCGCTTGCATCTGGGCGACTTCGCGCGGCCTGCGCGACAGCCCCAAGCGGCTCATGCCGGCCCCCACGGCTCCGGAGCTAACCAGCACGACGCGACGCCCCTGGTCGCATTGCTCGGCAATCTGCTCCGCCAAGCTGGCGATCCGTTGTTCATCCAATTGGCCGTCGGCCGCAGTCAGCACTCGGGTGCCGACCTTGACGACGAGCACTCCGGTTTGGCGAGTCAGTTCCTGGCGGACCAAGTCGGTCATGGGAGGAAAATTAATAGGGAGGGAATTGAAGCAAGGAAATGGAGCAGGAGTAGGGAGTTGTCGCGGAGTTGTCGCGGAGTTGTCGCACGCACCCGTTGAAGAGGCTGGGGGTGGGGAGTAAAAAGAACGCCGGAGGTTGTGGACGGGAACAGTGGCGCGGCGGTTCGGTCCCTCGCTTACGCTTCGGGTTTCCTTGGTTCGATCACTCGCTTACGCTTCGGGTTTCCTTGGTTCGATCCCTCGCTTACGCTTCGGGTTTCCTTTTCGCGGGGATTGCCAGTCCCTCTTGGACGATACCCGCTCTCCATCGCTTCCCACAAGTAGGGCCCGCTTGTTGAGCCTCGGCTTGCCTCCTCATTCCTGAGACACCATGAGCGAACTCTATCACGAGTGCGGCATCGCCGCGGTCTACCACATGCCTCGCCGGCCGCGGAGCCCGCTTTGCCCGTCGCAAGGGCCCGACGAAGCCTCCCGGCTCTTGCCTCGAATGTTGCTGGACATTCAAAACCGCGGGCAACTGGCGGCGGGCATGTCGACCATCAACCTCCGCCGCCGGAGGATGCTCGACACCCACAAGGATATCGGCACCGTCAGCGAGGTGTTCCGTCTGTCCCACCAGGGCAAATCCGAGAGCCTGATGCGGCGTTATGCCGGGCGGGCGGCCATCGGCCACGTCCGCTATGCCACCTGTGGCGCCGAGGAGCGCAGCTATGCGCAGCCGTTCGAACGCCAGCATATCGAAAAACGCAAGTGGTTCAGTTTTGCCTTCAATGGTCAGCTGGCCAACTACGGTGAGCTACGTGCCAAGCTGCTGGATGGAGGTGATCGCCACCTGTCCCGAGAGACGGACACGGAGATCATCATGCATGAGATCAGCCGCGAGTTTTCGGGCGACCGCCGGCCCGCTCTGATCGATGTCATGCGGGCGGTCGCCCAGCGGTTCGACGGCGCCTATAGCTTGGTGTTTCTGAACGCGATGGGCGATATGTTGATCGCTCGTGACCCGCTGGGCATTAAGCCGCTGTGCTATGCGTTCGATGGCAGCTTGTTCGCGGCCGCCAGCGAAAGCGTCGCTCTGCTGAACCTCGGCTTCCCCGAGGACCAAATCGTCTCGCTCGAGCCGGGCTCGGCGATTGTGATCAGCAAAGGCGAGCTGACCGTGGAGCGATTTGCCGAGGCCGTGCCGCCGGCTCATTGCTTTTTCGAGTGGATCTACTTCGCCAACGTCGCCAGCACCTTGGACGACCGCAGCGTCTACCTGACTCGCACCGCGCTGGGCGAGCGACTTGCGAGGCTCGAGCGCGAGCGGCCGCTGACGACCATCGATTCGGACACGATCGTGGTGCCGGTGCCCGACACCAGCAAGGCGGCCGCCGACTCGATGGCTTTTCACCTTGGCATCCCCTCGCGGGAAGGGCTGATCCGCAATCGCTATTCGGGCCGCACTTTTATTGACGGCGGCGAGGACCGTCGCGCCAAGGCAAAACGAAAGTACACGCCGTTGCGCGAGGTGCTTGAAGGCAAACGCGTGTTCCTGGTTGAGGACTCGATTGTCCGCTCCACGACGATGAGCGTGTTGCTGGACCGGATTCGCGAACTAGGCGGCGCCAAGGAGATTCACGTTCGGGTCGCCTGCCCGCCCATTCTGGCGCCATGCTTCTACGGCATCGACATGTCTCGTGTCTCCGAGCTGTTCGCGCCTCCCTTTCTCTCCGCGGACGGGCTCACCGATCGCGCTCAGGCGGAGATGGCCGATGCGCTTGGCGCCGACTCGTTGCGATATTTGCCGGTCGACGCGTTGGCCGAGGCGATCGAAAAGCCGCCCGAGCACCTGTGCCGCGCCTGTGTCACCGGAGCGTATCCGACCGATTGCGGACAGCAGCTCTATAAATTCGCCTTGGACAAGGCCGGTCAGCCCGACGACGGCCGCACGTACGAGATCGTGCGGAGCTAACTCCCTCGATGCGATACCTGCGACGCCCTTGGACGCAATTGGCCATTCCGGCCGCGCTGATCGCCGTGATCGTCGGCTCGCTGGCGGCCATTCGCATGCAGAGGTTGTGGGGCGACGCGCTGGCCGGCGCAATTGCGGTCGTGGTCGTCGCCTCGCTGTTGTTGTTGGCCGACGTAGTCCGCATCTATATGCCGCTAGATCGGCTCAAGCTGCGCGAAGCGTTGGGCTGGCGCTCTCTCTCGTCGCTGCGCTGCTCCCAACGCGCGATTCCTCCCTATCGCACCGTTGATCTGTTTCGCGCATGCACTCGCTTCGCCGAGGAGCACGACGCGCTGGTGCTCGACGCCGCCACCAAGTCGCCGCTGTGGCACATTCTCGCCGACGCCTCCTGGCGCCGCATGACGGCGCCGTTGTCCACCAAGTTTGAAGTCGGGCCCGGCGAGCACGAATGGCTCCCCAACGATCGATTCTGGCTATTGCGCGTCGGCGAGGCTGGCCGCCGCGACACGGTGATCCGCATGCGACTCCATGTGGACGAATACCGCGGCACGCTGATCTCGTTGGAGATCGCCAGCTGCGGACAGGCGCCCGAGGAGATCATCGACCAGCTGACCAAAGACGCGCTGCGCAACAGCATCTATCGCGGCCATGTGGTCCGCATGCAAACCGGCGAGGGCCTGCGCGATGACATCGGCACCGAAGCGCAGGGCCACGAGCTGCGAATGAGCTTCTGCACCGACCAGGAGGTGCGCGACGAAGACATTATTCTGGATGACAAGATTCACGAAATCCTGCGTCGCAACGTGTTCTCCTTTCATGAACTGCGCGAGCGCTTGGCCGAGTACGGCATTCCGCAGCGACGCGGCCTGCTGCTGTTCGGCCCGCCCGGCACCGGCAAGACCTACGCTTGCCGCTACATGTATTCGAAGCTGGAAAATGTGACGGCGTTGATCGTCACCGGCCAGGCGCTGCTGCGGCTCAAGTCGATCTGTGAGCTCGCGCGGATGTTGCAGCCCAGCTTGCTCGTGCTGGAAGATGTCGACCTGGTGTTTTCCGAACGAGAGTTGAACCCGAACGCCACCACGCTCGGCGATATGTTGGATGAGCTGGATGGCTTTCAAAGTGACGACGCGATCACGGTCGTGCTAACGACGAACGCCATCGAGCGAGTTGAGCGGGCCGTGAAGGACCGGCCGGGCCGCATCAGCCAGTGCGTCTACATGGCGCCGCCGACCGGCGAATTGCGGCTGCGGTATCTCAAGCGATTCCTTCGTCAGTGCGACACGCAAACGGTCGAATTCGATAAAGTCGTCCAACAGACTCGCGGCGCCAGCCAGGCCTTTCTCAAAGAGATGGTGTTTCGAGCGATTCAAGTTGGCGTTGAACGCGATCCGCCCGCCAACGGGGCAACCTTGCGTCTGATCACCGCCGACTTCCTGATTGCCATCGACGAGATGATTTCGCAGACCGAGAAGTCCGCCAAGTCGATCATCGGCTTGATTGGCTAGGTGGCTGTCGTTTCGACGTTGACGGTCCACTGGCGCCACGTCAACGTCGTGTCGGGGTTGGGAAACTCGCCAAGCCGTGGCAAGTCACCCGCCTGGGCGGCGGCCAACCCAACGTTTAAGTGTTGACGGGGCGTTAGGCTATCGCGCGAGCTCGGCCCACTGCCGAGCGAGATCGCCCACGGCGGAGTCGAACGAGCCGCGACTCATGACATTCCAGCCGGCTGCTTCGGCAGCCGCCAGTCGCTCGGTGTCGACATGTGGCCCAAATGCAACTCGCTCAACTTGCATCTCACCGAGGCTCGCGGCTAGTGTTGCCGCATCGACCGGCCCCTCGAGGTCAAGCACGACGGCGAGCAGCGCGTCCCGAGGAATCTCATTGAACTGCTGCAAGTCTCGGGCGACCCGAAACCGGATCGCATGGCTGCGTAGTTCGCCGGAGACCCGCGAAGCGCCCAGCAAATTGCCGGTGACCATCACCACCTGAGGGGAATTGGAATCGGACACGTTAATCCTTTCGTGGACGCGAACGCCGCGTCTCGCGCGGTGAATCGTCCGCCTCGCATTGTGACTGATTGAGACGCAGCAGTTCGTGCAAAATGCGACGGCGAGTCGCCGCGGGATAGGTGAAACGCAGCCCCTGATCGGTCTGGTGAAATCCGGACTCGACTGCTTGGCCATCCCAATGTCCCCAACCGTAGGCGGCCAGCACGGCCTCGTTGAGTTGGCGCCGCAGCTGCCGGAATTCGGTCACATCCGGCGCGGTGTCGTCGGGATGGTGAAGCCGATTGTAGATGCTGGTGAGCCCCTCGCCACGGGTATGCATCAAGTGTGAACGCGCCGTGTGATATCGTTCGCCAATTTCGTTCAGCGATTGGCGCGCGTCCTCGGCCGGCGGGAAGGGAAAGGTCGCGAAGCAATCGCTCGGGCTGTAATTCAGCCGCGTCTCCAACGTCGAGGAGAAGCAACGCGCCCATTCATTGTGCAAGTCGGAATTCAGCACGGCGAACATCCAGGCCTCCTCGGTGGCGATGACCTTCGTCATGTGAGAGAAGAGGATGTCGGACGAGCAAAACGAAAACGCACAGTACTTGGTGGTCTCGGCAATCGCCAACACGCGACGTAGCGGCTCAATGGCGGCGAACAACCCCGGCGCCCGCTCTCCGTATTGCCACCACTTCTCGCGCCTCCACTTTCTTCTCAGGCGATCGCGTTGCGGCTTGACGCGTTCCCGCACGATGCTGAGGCATTCGGCGAAGTCTGCCGCGACCGGCGTCCGCGGCTTGTCTCCTGCGGACTCGCGATGCAGCGGCCAATCGCGGAAATTGATGGCGTATCGGCTCGGGGACTGATCGGCGCGGCGATTGAGGTCGTCGCCGCTGAGATATGGCTGGAGCACTTCGCGATGGCGGCCGTCTTGCTGCACCAACCGGTCGCGCTCGGCGGGAGACAACAAGAAACCTTGCCCATAGATCTTCGCGCCGGTAAAGGACAGGCCGCGGTTTGCCGACAGCCGGCGCGGCTTGGCGGGTAGATCATCGGCGCGACGCAGCCACGCGTTGATAGCGCCGCCCGGGATGCCGTTCAGCGAGCATGGCGCCTGCCACTCGCCGTGTTGCAGCCATACCAAGGCAACTTCAAGCGACGCGTCACCGGGCCATGGCCGGCTTGGCTGGGCCGCCCGCACGCAGTAGCCGCTTTCGAGCAAGGGCTCCAGACAGACCTCGCGAGTGTCGCCTTGGGCGATGGTGTTGGTGCAAACAAACCCGAGCTGGCCGCCGGCGCGAATCAGTTTCGCGGCCGCCAGCAAGAAGTAGCCGCAGAGGTCGGCGTTGCCGCGTCGGCCGGCGGCGACCTCACGCACGAGTCGCTCGCGATAGTCGGCGCCAAGCGAGCCCGATATCCGCGAGCCGCCCATGAACGGCGGATTGCAAACGACCGCATCGAACCCTGCCGCGAACCACTCGGCCAATTCCGCTGGCGACCGATCCGACAACAGCGAATCGTCACAGCGAACGCTGCGTTGCCAATGGCCGGAGGGGAGACTGCCCGCGCAAAGTAGCGAGAGCGAACGCCGCGCTAGCTCAACCGCCTGCGGGTCCTTGTCCACGCCGAACAGGCAGCGCTCGGCCACGGCCCGGCGGGCGGCGCTGCGATGACTTTGGTCGTCCTCCTCGGGGCACGCAGATTCACGCTGCCAGGCGCGCAACAGACAATCGCCCAGAAAACGACAGGCCTCTGTCAGCATCGCGCCGGCGCCGCAAGCGATGTCGCATATTCGCAGCTCAAGCAAACTCGCCGCCGGCCGCAGTCGCCAACGCTCCGGAGGCTCGCCGAGCGCCGGCCCCTCGTACACCAATGGCGTCAGCGTCAGCTCGACGATCTCCGCCGTCATGGCTCGTGGCGTGTAATGGGCGCCGGCGCGACGTCGGCGCTGACTGCCGAGGAGCCGAAATGGCCGCGCACCGGTATGAGATTCCGCAGCGACCGGCGTCAAGTCCTGAATCCACTCGTAGCATCGGCCAAGCAGTTCCACGGGCGTGTCGTTGGCCAAGCCGCTTGCCGCCGAAAGTTGCTCGCACGCCTCGGCCAACGCGCGTCCCAGGGCGCCATGAGCGGGCGTTCCCTGTTCTGGCCGATCGACAAGCAGCTCAGCTGCGGTTTGCAGTGCAATGCGAGAAGCCTCGCGATAGCACGCCTCCGGGCCCTCGCCCGACCGCGCACCGACATCGTTGACCAGGTGTTCCAGCGCCGGCAGCAAGGGGTTCATGGTGACTTTTGCATGAGTTCACATAGAGAGTTGCGCCGGCGTTGACGGTGTACAGGTGTGTACTTTATACTTTTGTATAGGTTGTGGGCTGGATTTTCGCGGCGGTTTGGGCGATACGAAGCAAGTGGTCCCGCATCGCGGACTTCAGCGGCCGTGAAATTCACCCGATCAGGCAATCGAAACCACGTTTTACCCCAAGGTAGGCGCGGTTTCGATGGACGTTCGCTCCTGTCACCAAAAACCAACGGAGTCGTCAAGCATGGCCGACCTTACCTCTCGACAGCAAGCGGTCTACGAATTCGTTCGAGACAAGATCTGCAATCGTGGCTATGGTCCGACCGTGCGTGAGATCGGGGACGAGTTCGGCATCCGCTCGCCCAATGGCGTCATGTGCCACCTGAAGGCGTTGGAGCGGAAGGGCTTGATCGCTCGTTCGTCGAAGCGCGCTCGCGCCATCGAGCTGACCGAAGAGGCGCTCACCCAGGGCCGCGGTTTGCCAATGGTGGGCGTGGTCGCCGCCGGCCTGACCACGCTGGCCTTCGAGCAGAACGAGCGCATCGATTTCGCCGAGTTGTTCGACAACTCGCGCGGCGACCAATTCGTGCTTAGGGTGCATGGCGACTCGATGATCGAGGCCCAAATTGCCGACGGCGACTTCGTTGTCATTCGTCGCCAAAAGACCGCCCGCGCCGGCGAGATGGTCGTCGCGCAAACGGACGAGGGCGAGGCCACGCTGAAGTTTTGGTTCCCCGAACGTGGCAGAATCCGCCTTCAGCCAGCGAATTCGAACATGTCGCCGATCTATGTCAACAATGCCGAAGTGCTGGGCGTCGTCACCGGGGTCGTTCGGCAAGTTTGATCGCCGGCAAACGCCGCACGTCTACCGACGGTGCAGAAATCACGCGATAACGAGTAGCAAATGCGACTTTGCGTGAGAAAGTTGCCTTGCCTAGGCCAGCGCGTGCGATGCTTCCCAAGGGGTCACGCAAAGACGCGAAGAGCGAAGAGCGAAGATTGGGAAAGAGCTCAATCCTTGAACCCCTTGTTTGCGTCTTTGCGACTTTGCGTGAGAAAGTTGCCTTGCCTAGGCCAACGTATACGTTGCTGCCGAAGGGGTCAAAGTTAGCGAGCGGAGTTTTTCCGGTGGCTCGAACAATGTGCCGACTTGGTGTTTCCGGTCGTCAATCAACCGCCCCAACCGCCCCAATCGGCCTCTTGGTGTGCTCGTACAGCACCTCGCCTTGCTCGTCGTAGTGCCGAAAGGTCAGACGTGGTGGCTGCCCATCGGCCGCGGGTTGGCAGTGGATCAACAAAAAGCCGCCCGAGGGATCCGTTTGCAAGTAGGGCTGCCGGATCGTCGCATCCGGGTCCGTTGACTTGGGGTCCCCGGCCGCGCGGCCCGGTCGCGAGTTCGCGTCAACCAGTGCGCCGCACGAGATCTCCTCAATGCCCGTCGGATCGATCGCGTGGTACTGCCAATGGCGGTCCCCGCAGACTACCGCAAACCCCTCAATTGCCTCGTCTCCCAGCCACTTGAAGAACTCGTCGCGTTCGTGGCGGAATCCGTTGATGTTGGTGTGGTTGTCGGTCTTTCTTAAATCATCGGGGCCAACCATCGGCGTGGGCGAGATCAACAGCTTGAACGTCGCGTCGCTCGCCTTGAGCGTGTCTTGCAGCCACTGCTTCTGCTTGGCGCCCCAGATCGACTTCTCCGGGCCGTCGGGGTCGGCGTTGTTGGATCGATACATGCGATTTTCGACCAGCCAGATCTGCAGATCCCGGCTGATTCGATGCGTCCGATAGGTCAAGGTCTCGGCGTCCTCCATGCCGCCTATCGGCAACTGCTCCAACATCATGCGTCGTCCCACCTCGGGAGTTGGATCGTAGT
>JAGQPF010000178.1 GCA_020426845.1 Planctomycetales bacterium | reverse complement strand
CCGGCGGCGGCGAGCAGCAACCCGGCGCCGTGCCACAGGACCGCCGCCGCAGCAAGCAGCGACGCGCAAACCAGCACTCGCCAGCCGAGAGACAGCAAGCCATAGATGCGGATCAGCCAGGGGCGTGCGCCAAGCTGTCGCGGTGACGACAAAGGTTTGCCGAAGAACAACCAGGCCGCTCCGCCGGACACCGCTCGGCTTCCCTCTTCTGCCAGGTTCGGGGCGCCCAACAGGTCGGACAGTATGTAGTAGCCGTCAAAGCGCATGAGCGGATTGGCATTGAACAGCAACGTCGACAGGCTGGCCATGATGACCACATTGTGCAGCAGGTGGCGGGTCGCGACCGAATCGGTCTGCGTCCAGAGGATGGCTGCCAGCGAAGCCAACAGCAGTTCCACATACATGCCGGCGGCCGCGACGTGAATCCGCTGCCATCGGTTGGGGAACCGCCAACAGGAGGTGACGTCCACGTAGGCCAGGGGTGCGAACAAGACGAAGATCACTCCCACATCCCGAACCTCGCCGCCGTGCCACTTGCACGCCAATCCGTGCCCCAGCTCATGAACCAGCTTCAACACCACCCATGCCGCCGCCAGCCAGAGCCAGTTATTCGGAGCCAGCACGGTCGCTGCGCTGGCGCCAAACTCGGCCGAGTGCGACAGCAGTGTCATGGCGCCCCACAGCATGAAGGCACAGCCGAGCAGCGTCGCGATCGGCGAGAACAGCCAGCCGACCAGCGGTGTCAACGCGGACAGCAAGCGGTCCGGCGAGCCCAGAGGGAGCTTCAGCCAGAACGGGTTGTACTTCTGCCAGCGGCTTGTCCCCGGCTTCTCCGGCTCGGCGAGTCCTTCGCCGATGCCCGCTGGCTGCACGAGCCGTTGGCGAAGCGCCCAATCGGCTGTCTGAACCGCCTGGCGTTGTGACAAAGCCTTGGCGCCAAGCGTGCGCACGGCGAGCGTCGTCGCTTGCGCCACCGAGTGGCGGCCGTCCAGCAAGGAGAGAAACACGTATTCGGCGTAGCCAACGCGGAAGAAGGTCCCCTGCGAGCGAGACTCGATGTGGTAGTAAATCTCCTCGCCGCGAGTGCGCGGCGCCACGACGACGTCGCTGCAAAGTCTGAGTCGCGACGTGGTCAGTTCACGCGTCTCGGGGTCCAGCACCTGTTCCATGGCTCACCACCCCAGCCAGCTCAGGCACGCCGCGAGTGGGCGGCGGAGCAAGATCCAGCCCAGCGTGCGCCGGTCCCCACGGATCTTCGCTTTGCCTCGCATGCCGGGACGCAGCGCGCCGTTGGCGTTCTCGATGTGCACCTCGGCGACAAAGACATTCTCGTCTTCGCGCAGCTCGCTGCGAGGGTGGATGCGGTCAATGGTGGCCTGCAGTTTGCGCAGGGGAAAAGCGGCAAGCCGGATGGTGACCGGCATGCCGGGGCGGACGAGCGCGTAGTCGTCCTCGCGCACGGCAAGCTCGACAACCATCCGGTCGAGTGGCGCGACCTCAAACAGGGTGTCTCCGGTTTTCAACGGAATGCCTTCGGTGTCCTCCAGGTCGCCGCTGACAATCAGCCCGTGGAACGGGCTGCGAATCTCAAGATTGCGTTGGCGCTGCTCCAGCAGTTCCGTGCGCACCTGCAGCCGATCCACCTCGTGGCGCGCGACCTCGGCATTGCCGGATTCGTGTGCCGCCAAGTGGCCCGCGTGCTCTTTCGTTGCTCGATGCAGCTCGGCGCGGATGCCAGCCAGTTCCCAGCGCACTTCCCGGCCATCCATTCGCGCCAACAGTTGCCCCGCTTTCACTTCCTCGCCTGGAGCAACCATCGTCTCTTCCAGTGGGCCGTCGAATGGAACGGCCACGAACCGGCGCAGCACGGGCTCGACGGTGCACTCGCAGCGGGGGTGATAGGTGAAGGGCGTCAGCAGGGCCGCGAGCAGCAAGGCTGTCGCCGCCAAGCCGAGCTTTCCGGGGCGCGAGCGGATTGCGTTGCGGGCCGCAACGAACGATTGCCGTAGGCTGCCGCCATCCGCCCGCATCGAGAGATACAGCGCGGAAGCGACGGGCGACTCGGCGGCTCGCATCAGTTCGTTTGCCAACGCGACCTGCTGTGGCTGCCCGCCAACAACCATCCAAGCGCCACGCAGCCGCCCTTCGGCGTCTCGCAGGGGCGAGCTGACAATCGACTTGACCCGGTGTGAGGCGGCATACTGGCGATGGGCCAACAGTCCTCCGCGATGCTGCTTGTCGGCGGGCCAATGGGTGACATGTCCCGATGCGATTGCCTCTTGCAGGACAGATTGAGCGGCGGCGCTGCGTGGATCACCGGGGTTGAACGTCGGGCAGTCCGAGATGGCCGTCAGCCGGCAGTCTGCGCTGTTGGCGCACAGCCCAACCAGCACTTGGTCGACCTCGAGGAACCGTTTCAACTCGTTGGCTAGCACCTGGCAGGTGGCCTTGGCATTGGGAGCGGACTCCATCCGGGCGACGAGGTCGGCGATCACTGCCAGTCGCAAAAGTTTTGCGCGCAGACGATCCTCGTGGCTCATGTAGGCCGCTGTGGTTGGGTCGTGCTCGGCAATGATGGCAGGCATGGTGCTTCAACAACTTCCGCGTCTGTCTGTTCCTGGAGGGCTCGGTCGGTCTGACTAAAGCAGTTCCGAGAGCCGGCGAACGGGAGGTTATTCGACGCGGGGTCGGCTCGCTCCGTCGCTGGATTTGGAGGGCAGAATCAACTGGCAGGCGGCGCCGCTAGGGAGTTGCTCGTCGGGGTTGGGAATGCGAACGCGGACTCGCGTCGTGCCACTTTGTGGGTCGGCTGTGGGCGAGACGAATTCCACTTGGCCCTGCACGACTCGCGCGTCTTGAATCCGCACCTGCACTTTGGCGCCAGCCGAAAGGCGTCGCGCCTCCGCCGCGGGAGGTGTGAAGACAACCAGCAGCGGATCGAGCTGGACGACCTTGAGCACCACGGGATCGGCAAGCGAGACGAACTCGCCGCGATCCTTGAAGATTTGTGTGACGACTCCGTTAATCGGGGCCACAAGTCGGCGCTGCTGCAGCTGAATGCGGGCCCGCTCGCACTCCAACGCGCGGATGCGGTGCTCCTCTCGAGCTGCCCTGAGGCGAGCTTCGGCGATCGTGCGCTGCGCCTCGGCTCGCTCTAGTTCTTGGTCGCTCGCATGTCGCCTGCTGTGCAGCTGTCGCAGTTTGTTGACCGTATCGACCTGAAGCCGCAGCTCTGCCTCCGCCGACTCCAGTCGGCCCAGCGAGTCCATGGTCTGCTTGGCAATTTCCAGCGTCGCCTGCAACACAGCGTCGTCCAGACTGGCCAGGAGCTGTCCTTTGCGGACTCGGTCTCCTTCGCGAACTTGCAGTTCGGCGAGCAGGCCGGTTTCCGAAGCGGCGACATCGACGTCGAAGTACGGCTGAGTGAACCCGTCCACTTCGACGGCCGCGCAGACCGCCGTCCCGGTCAGCCAAGCTGCCGCCAGCGCTGCGACGAGTCGGTGGGAGCCGAGTTTGCGGTTCACATGCGGTCCGTGTCAGTGGCGTGGACGGTCGTGACGCAACGGCGCCACGACAACGATCTTGTTCTCCACGCAAGCCTAGCTCGGCAAACCAACGGATCATGTGTCCGCCACCCATTCGGCGTTGGGACGGCCTCACATCTCCCTAAACGGGACGGAATATGCGGCTATTGTCGGTCGTTCCTTAGCAAAGTCGCCCGTGCGCCGGCGGCGACCCGATCGGCCGCCCGTTGGATTTTGCGGATCTGAGCAGTCAGATCGAATTGCAGCTCGCCCCTGTCGTTGGAGCGGCTGGTGATGAAGCGGGCGAGCCAGCGTCCATGCTGCGTGATCAACGCATCCTCAGCCGAGATAAAGGTTTGCGAGGAGCCAGGATCGCCTTGCCGCGCACAACGCCCGACTAGCTGCCGGTCGACTCGTTGCGAGGCGCCACACTCCGCCACGACGACATGCAGCCCGCCTCGTGACGCAACGCCGTCACCTAGGTGAATATCCGTCCCACGCCCCGCCAGGCTCGTCGCGATGGTGATGGCCCCCAGCTGGCCGGCCAAGGCGACGATCGCTGCCTCGTCCGCGTCTTGACGGCCGTTGAGCAACTGAAACGGCAAGCCATGAGTCGTGAACAACGCCGCCAGCTGCTCGCTGTCGGCGATGCTGCTCGTGCCGATTAACACGGGGCGCTGTTGGGCGTGCAACTCTGCCACGCTCTCCTCGATCGCTCGCCACTTCATTCGCTGGCTGGCGAACGCGCGCATCGGCCAGAGCTCTCGCAGCGACGGAGTGCGGAGCGGAATCGGCTGCACCTGCAGTCCGTAGACTTGCCGAAACTCGCGCTCGCAACCGACGGCGGTTCCCGTCATGCCGGCCAGTCGCTGATAAAGTCGAGCAAAACGTTGCCGCGTGATTTGCGCCAAGCTCTCTCGCTCGCTCGTGATGCGAACTCCCTCCTTGGCCTCGACGGCCTGATGCAAACCGTCGCGCCATGTGCGGTCGGAGAAGATGCGTCCGGTTCCGGTGTCCACAATCTGGACAGCATCGCTCGAGTCCACAATGTAGTCCACGTCGCGGCGGAGCGAGTTGGCGCGCAGGGCGAGATCGAGATACTCGGTCCACGTGCGCAGCAGTCGCGAGGTCGGCGGCATCAGCGAGGGCTGGTGGATCCAGTCGATTCCCGAAGGCGTCAGTTGTGTCGCCCCCGAACGGCGGGTTTCGTAGTGCTCGGGCCACAGCTGAGTGACGATGATCCGCGCCGCCCGGTGGATATCCGCGTCCGGAGCGTCCATGCCGACGCTTCCACTCAGCACCAACGGTGACAGCGCATCATCCAGCATGACGCTGTCGGCTTCATCGACGATAGCGTAGTACAGCCCGCGTTGCAGCAGTTGCCCGTTGCCTCGCGATGGCTCGCTCAACAGATCGATCAGCGGCTCGCCCAACGGCGCCTGCCGCCGCTTTCGCAGCTCGAGCTGGTCCCGCAGATAGTCGAATCCAAATTCGTGCCCCGTGGCGTAGGTGACGTCCTGCGCATAGGCAGACTGCTTGGCGGCGGTGGAGCCTTGTTCTTCGGAGACGCCGACACTGAGTCCGAGCTGCTGGTAGGCGGGGGCGACCAATTGGGCGTCGCGTTCCGCCAGATACGCCGAGGTTGTGGCGACGTGAACCCCGCGGCCGGTCAATGCATGCAGCAGCGCAGCGGGAAAACAGCTATACGTCTTGCCCTCCCCGGTCTGCATTTCGGCGATGCCGCCGCGAGCTAGCACCAGCGCCGCCAGTAGTTGGACGGGATAGAGCCGAATCCCGTGCGTGCGGCAGAGCGACTCGCTTGCCAACGCGAACGCCTCGGTGATGGCGCGCGGAGCGTCCACTCCCTCGGAACAGACGAGCGCCTTGACACTCTGCGACGTTTCGAGCAACTCGGCATCGGAGAGCTCGCGGAACCGCTCGACGCGCTGATCGATGCCGGCCAGCAGCGCGTGCTCGCGATGCTGCAATGCGTCGGGGCGTCGAGGTCCCAGCCAGCGTCGCGGCGCGTTCATGGTGTGGCTTCCGTGATGCGTGGCGGGACCGCCGTCGGACGAAAGGCTGTGTCGTCGGCGCGCAGCAGAATCCCCATCTCCTGTTTTAAACGCAGCATCGAGATGGCGTAGGCGATTTGAGCACGCGCCGTGGCGCCTTCTTCGTCCGCCACGCGTTCCTGGGCGTCCAGCAGGTTCTCGAGCAACTGGGCCGCGGAGTCGTCGATGCCCGGCACGATCTGCCAGCGGTCCTGCAAGTACATCGCCTCCCGTTCGGCCGCGGACATGGCTTCGTACTTCGCGCAGAGCTCGCGATAGGCGGCGTCCACTTCTCGCACGGCGACCTCCACGCTGGTCAGCGCCTCTTCGACGGTCAGCCGAAACTGCCCCAGCTCCCGCGACAAAATCAGACTGCGGCGCTGCTCTTCGGCGCGAGCCGCCCGATTGCCGAAAGGAACTTCGAACTGAAGTCCGAGCGAATAGGAAGGGCGGCCCTGAGAGAATTGGCCGTTCAGCGCCTGCTTGGTCGAGCCGGCGGACAGGCCCGCCACGTAGGTGTTGGCGACCAGATCGAGCTGCGGGAGCACGTCTTTGTGCGCTACATGCAGCTCGACGGATGATTGACGCACGGCGCGAATGGCTCGCGAAATGTCGGGCCGATTGGCCAGCGCCGTGTGCAACGATTGAGTCAAATCCAGCTCGACGTGCTGCATCAACAGCGCGTCGCACGGGGCCAGCTCCCGATTTCCGGCTTGGACGAGCTGCGGATCGTTCACCAGCAGCCGCAGTTGTGACTGCAGATTGCGGATCTCCGTCTCTGCGCGAATCATTTCCGAGCGTCGCTTGGCGACGGCCGTCTTAGCGCGAAACACCTGCCTTTGGACTGCGTCCAAGCCGCGCCTGGCCTCCAGGTTGTCCAGGATTGCTTCAGCGGAGCGGAGCAGCTTTTGACGCTGGAGATACTCAGCTCGCGTGCGATAAAGCTGCCAATACGCCTCGCTGATTCGCAGGAGGTGGTCCTGCAGCTGACCGGTTACCTCGTCGCTCGACTGTCCCACCTGCAGTTTGGCCAGCACGATCTGGCTTTGGTTGTAGGCCCGTCCGGCGCCACGGAGCAACGGTTGAGTGTATTGCAGTTGAAGCCGCGTGGTTCGCTGCGGGTTGGGCGCCAAAAATCGCGAGTTGTTTCGCTGGTCGCCGTAGCGCTGAAATGCCTCGAGCTGGCCGCCGCCAGGCAAGCGTCGGCGCACGCCCGTGTCGAGCGAAAAGGATTGGTCCTTGTACCGGCTAGCGGCGGTGCCGGTGGTCAACGTGTTCGCCACGGGCTCATTGACATCGTTGTAAGTTGTTTCGAGGAACGACCGCCAAGCAAATGCCGCGTTCTCACGCAACAGCTCGCTTTCGTAGATTTGCGGCGTTGTCGTGACGACTTGCACGTAGGATGAGTGCTGCAACGCTCCCACGCACAGCGATCCCAAGGTGACTCGCAGTGGCAACTCGGTGGTTTGGATCGATTGCCGCACCATCTCGTCCCACCATAGGCGCCCCGGCCCTGGTTGGACAAACGACGCGCTCGGCAAGTCGGCACGTTGTGCTTCAACCCGTGCCACGTAGTTCTGCATCAAGTTCTGCGTGTCCGGCGCCAGATTGGCTCGAGGGGCAAAGGGTCTCGCGCGAGATGGCAGATTGTGAGGATCGAGCAGCGTGGACCATGGCTCAACCGTGGCGAGGCCCTCGCGCTCATCGGACGCGATGCCGAGCTCATCGGACGCGATGCCGAGCTCATCGGACCCGATGCCGAGCTCTTCGAGTCGAGGCAGTGTCGACGAGTCGATTGCGGGAGGCGGCGCGGGCTCGGCCAGAGCCGCCGGTCCATGAAGCTGCGGGGGCTGTGCCGACAGCGATGTGGCGAATGGGTCCAATGCGCCAAACAGCGCAGCCGCCAACACGCCGGCGAGGCCGGTTTGACGGAATGCGGTGCACATCCTTGATTGGCGCATATGGCTGAGTGTTCCTCGGCTTGCCTCGCTGCGCAAAAAGCGCAGGGCTCCATGTCGTTTCAGTAACATCGACAATCATCATCGG
>JAGQPF010000770.1 GCA_020426845.1 Planctomycetales bacterium | reverse complement strand
GGTGATGCCAACGCCACCGCTGCCGGTCGCGGCGATGGTGTTGTTGCTGACTACGATGGGCGAAATGCTGGTCAGGTCGAGCGCCACGATCTCGATCGCCACCGAGTTGGCGTTCACGTCGATGTTGTTGTTCGAGATGTTTGTGGGGGCTCCACGATCATCACTGAAGTTCGCGACCTGGATGCCGATGCCCGCAGGGAACGTGAGGATGCGGTTGCCGGTGATGTCCAGGAAGGCGTCATACTCACAACGCACCGCGCTCAGGTCGCAGTTGGCGAACAGGCTGTTGCTCAAGGTGCCGCTTGTGGCACCGGAACTGTTGGCTACGGCCACGCCGCATTCGCTGAAGTTCTCGAATACGCAGTTCGTGACCAGCAGGCCGCTGACGTCGTTCGTGTCGTTGTTCACGCCGCTGCGCGCGTCGCGCCCGGTGCCGAACAGCGGCCTGTCACCCTGGAAGGCGAAACCGTCAATGGAGACGTCGTCGTCGGAGACAGTGAACAGGTCGTCGCCCGCGGGGAATGCCCCGGTGGCGACCACGATCGTCTCGCTGGCAGGGACCAGCGGCAGGCGGCCCGCACCCACGTTGCCGAACTGCGCGCCGCGCAGGGTAAGGGGGCGATGCACGTCAACCAGCTCGATGAAAGTGCCGACATTGACTTCAAGCGTGTCATCGTCGTTGGCTTCATCCACACCACGCTGGATGCTGCCGCTGCTCTGGGTCACGAACACGTGGGTTGCTTCAATGCGTACGAAGCCGCGTGTGGCGTCGTCGATGGCGTGCAGGATGTGGTCCTCGATGGCAAAGCCGCCCGCTCGGGTGGTTTCGTCCAGGGGCGTGGCGTCTTCAAACCAGTTGTTTCCCGTGGCCGTCACATCCGGACCGCCGGCCGCAACGTCGATGAAGTTACCGCCCGTGCGGATGGTGAGCGTGTTGGCGTTGGTGCTGCCGTCGAGGTTCAGTGTGCCTGCTGCTTGCAGCAGTATGCACAGGCTGCTGCTGGTGCTGCTCTCCAGCACCGTTGCGCCGTCCAGGGTCAGATTACTGGCCACTTCGATGGCCGGGCCGTTGGCGTTCTGGTCAACCGTGGCGCCCGCCTCCAGGGTCAGGCTGCCGCCCACATGCAGAACCGCGGGCTGCACCGTCTGCTGGTCCAGGGTTCCGCCCTGCACGACCACCGTTCCGTTGTTGACCTGCAACGCCGGGCCGCCATTGCCTTGCAGCACCACGCCGCCAGCCGTGAGGTCCAACGTCATGTCGCGGGGCACGATTACGTTGGCCGCGGCGTAGGTGCCGCCGGCGACGTGCACCACACCACCGGTGACGCCCACGAAATTCACACCTTTCTGCACGGTATCAAAGGCGTCGATGCCGTAGCGCAGTGCGGGGCCCGGTGGGTCGTCGCCGTAGTTGAGCGCCGAGAACGCCAGGTCCACGTACACGTTCTGCTGCCAGACCGCGATGATCAGCAAGGCCGGTGGTGTGGATGTATCCACGCCGCCGTTGGCCGTGCCGCCGTCGTCGGTCAGGGCTGCGTTGTAGGCGATGAAGCCGTCGGAGGTGTTGTTGATTTCAAAGGTCAGATTGCCGCTTGTTTCGTCGATGTCCGGCGCGGTGATGAACGTCAGCGTCCCAACGGTTTGCACCGGTGTGAGTACGAAGGAGAGGTTCTGCGTGCTTTCGTTCGCCGGGCCTTTGCTGATGGCCGTGGCCCACGCCGCATAGTTTTGCGGCCCGGCCGTCGGCGCTAGCGGGTCCAGATTCACGCCCGGGGTGAAGCTGGGGGCGTCGTTTACCGGGTTGACAGTAATGGTGAACGTGGCCGAAAGGCCGGAGGTGTCGACGTTGGGGGCCGTGCCGCCGCCGTCGTCCTGCACCCGCACTTGGAACGTGGCCGAGCCGTTACTGTTGGGTGCGGCTTCGAAGGTCAGCGTGCCCGAGGTGCTGATCGAGGGGGTGGTAGTGAACACCAGGCCACCCGCGGGTGTCAGGTTCTCGACGGTGTAAGCCATGGCAGCCTGGCCTGATTCGTTGGCTGGGCCCGGGTTGATTCCGACGAAATTGAGGATGGTCTGGGGGCCGGCGTCTTCCAGTACGGTCGGGTTGCTGCCGCCCGTTACGCTGGGCGCGTCGTTCACTGCGTTGATGGCAATCGTGAAAGTCTCGGTGTTGCTGCCGAAGGCCGTGCCGACCGCTGTATCCACGTTGGTAGCGCCGTTGCCGCCCAAGAACTGGTCCCAAGCCTTGACCTGGATCGAAGCATTGCCGTTCCAGTCGGCGCTCGGAATGAAGCGAATACGCGTGTTGGCGGCATCACTGGCAAGCAGCACCGCGTTGTTCGAGGCGACCGCGCCGAACGACAGCCAGTTGGTGCCGTTATCAATCGTGTACTGCCAGTCGCCGTTACTGTTGTTGGCGCCCACGACGGCAAGGCCGGTGCCGGGGCCGTCCGGGTCGGAGATGATGGTAGAGACGTCAATAGCATCGCCGGCGTTGGCGATGTCGTCTTCGTCCCGGCTGGTAAACGTGTGAGGCCCGGCAGCCAGCACCGGCGCGTCGTTCACGGCCGTGACAGTGATGTCCAGGGTAGGCTGGTTGCTGTCGTTGCCGTCCCCGTCGTTGACCGTGACGCGCACTGTGCGTGTCAGCGTGGATGGTGCGTCCGAGCTGTTGCTGTATGCGATGGCCCGCAGCACGTCCTGCGCTATGGCGGGCGTGCAGTCGGCATCGAAAGTGATGGTCAGGGAGAGCCCGCCGATGCCGCTGCCCGCACCTGACGCCGGAACAGTGCCCACCACGGTCCAACCAGGCATGTCGTATTCGATGTCATTCCCGGTGCGACGCACGTTCGCTGTGGTGGTGATCACCAGCGAATCTTCCGCCGCGCCGTTGGCGGTGAACTCAACCGTCAGCGTTCCGGTGTCAAAGTCCGCGCTGTCGAGATCGATCACCGTGGCCGATGTATCAATCAAAGTTGCAGGGTCGCCTTCCGTGAAAGCGACGGGCCCGGCCGCCAGCCCCACCACGGGCACTCCACCAAGAGGAAACGCCCAGAGTTCCACCCCATGAGTGCCGTCCTGTGCCGTGAAGAACAGGTGGCTGGCCACGTGAAGAAGCTGGGAGGGTGAACCGCTTCCACTGCCGGAAGTGATCTGGCCCAGCATCTGTGTGCCTGCGGCTGTGCCGTCACTCTTCCACAACTCGTAGCCGTTCACGCCATCGTTAGCGCTGAAATACAACGTGCCGTTGACGTTGGTCAGGGAATTGGGGTACGACGATCCCGCCCCAGCCCAGATGTCTTTAACCAGAACGGTGCCAGCGGCCGTGCCGTCGCTCTTCCACAACTCGTAGCCGTTCACGCCGTCATTGGCGCTGAAGTACAGCGTCCCGTTGAAGTTGGTCAGGTACAGGGGATTCGATGATCCCGACCCGGCCGCGATGTCCTTGACCAGAACGGTGCCCGCTGCCGTGCCGTCGCTCTTCCACAACTCGCTGCCGTTCACGCCGTCATCAGCCGTGAAAAACAACGTGCCGTTCACGTTGGTCAGATAGTATGGACTACCGTGCCCCGACCCGGCCATGATGTCCTTGACCAGCACGGTGCCTGCGGCCGTACCGTCGCTCTTCCACAACTCCTCGCCGTTCACGCCGTCAACGGCGAGGAAGAACAGCGTTCCATTTGCGTTGACAAGGGAACGCGGGAAGGAGCCCCCAAATCCAGCCCAGATGTCCATAACCATCACCGTGCCAGCGGCAGTGCCGTCACTCTTCCACAGTTCTCTGCCATTCACACCGTCGTCCGCGCTGAAGTAGAGAGTGCCGTTCACGTTGGTCAGGGATTCAGGATTTGAGTGCCATGGACCGGCAGAGATATCCTTGACCAGCACGGTGCCCGCGGCTGTGCCGTCGCTCTTCCACAACTCGTAGCCACTTACACCGTCATGAGCATTAAAAAACAGCGTGCCGTTCACATTGGCAAAGTACCTTGGACTCGACGATCCGGTCCCGGCTGAGATGTCCATAACCAGTACCGTGCCAGCGGCAGTGCCGTCACTTTTCCACAGTTCCCGGCCACTCACGCCATCAGATCGGAAG
>JAGQPF010000177.1 GCA_020426845.1 Planctomycetales bacterium | reverse complement strand
TTTGGACCGCCCCGATCCTACCAGACCAGCCAGCCCGAGGATTTCGCCCGCGCGCAGTTGGAAGGAAACGGTCGGAAGATGTGATTTACGCTGTAGCGCATGCACGTCCAGCACCACGCCACCTTGAACCTGAGCCTTCGCAGGGGGAAAGGTCGTATTCAGATCGCGGCCCACCATCGTGCGAATCAGCTCATCCTGCGACAGCTCAGCGCTGTGCCCGAAACCGACACGTGCCCCATCGCGGAGACAGAGCACATCGTCGGCCACGTCGAATACTTCCTCCAGATGATGGGAAATGAAGATGATCGATACGCCCTGTTGAACCAGCTCGCGCATGATCGACAGCAGGCGACGTGTTTCGGCAACCGTCAGCGTGGCCGTCGGCTCATCCATGATCAGCACGCGAGTCTCGCCCAGCAATGCCTTGGCAATTTCGACAAACTGTTGTTGGGCTATCCCTAGTCTCGCGACGATACTGTCGACAGAGAACGTTGCACCCAATCGATCGAGCACTCGCTGCGCTTCGCGACGCATGGCACTTCGACGACTCAGGCCGAATCGGTTCGTCGACTCGCGGCCTAGGAATAGATTGTCGGTCACATCTAAATGGGGTACCAAGCTGAACTCTTGGTGGATGATGCTGATGCCACGCTGACGCGCATCGCGTGGATCGCGCAGGCGGACTGCTTGACCATCCAACAAGACGGAACCGCTATCCGGCTGATATACGCCTGACAAGATCTTCATCAACGTCGACTTGCCAGCCCCATTCTCGCCGACCAAAGCGAGTATGCGTCCGGGCTGTAAAGTGTGACTCACATCGCGCAAGGCCCGTGTATCGCCAAATCGCTTGCAGATGTTGCGGAGTTCAAGTAAAGGAGCGCCCATTACCAAGCGAATCCCTGCGCGTTTTCAGGCGTTAACAGTTTAACATCGAGCGGTATCTGATCCGGTATCTCCGCCCCCCAGTACTTGGCAAGCCCCAGCCCCAAGGCGACTCGGATCTGATCCCGAGGAAACTGGGCGACAGTCGCTTTGAATGGTCCACCACGTATTACAGCATCAACCACTTCCGCTAGGCCATCGACGCTCACCAGCGATATATCTTTCCCCGACGCGGTAATCGCTGAAAGCGCACCCATCGCACCGCCGTCATTGACGCTGAATAGGCCGTTGAGATCTGGATGGGATTGGATCATGTTTTCGGTTACCGACATTGCAGTGCTCCGTTCTTGTCGACCGTTTTGAACGTCGACGATGGTCATGCCAGGATGTTTGGCGATGGCTTCGCGGAAGCCTCTGACACGCTCTAGGATTGGAACGACCGGGATACCGTCTAGGATCGCAACCTTCCCCTTCTCACCTAGCGTCTTGGCGAGTGCTTCACCGGCCAGTCGTCCCGCATCATAGTTCTTCGAACCCACGAAGCTGTCGACCGGTCCCTGCGCTTGAGCGTCGACAGCAACGACGACAACTCCTGCCGAGTGCGCCGCTTGCACGGCAGCTTCGATGCCGACGGAATCGGTCGGATTGAGCAGCAGGATGTCGATGCCCTTTTGAACTAGATCTTCCACGTCGCTAATCTGTTTGGTGACATCGTGCCGTGCATCGGTGATATGCAACTCCGCTCCGATCGAGCGCGCGGCTTCCTCGGCGGACTCCTTCATCACCACAAAATATGGATTGTCGAGCTCTTGAAAAGATAAGCCGATTTGAATTGGCTTGGCACCCGACAGGCTCACCGATTGAGAATCCTTGGGCGAAGTCGATGGTGAACAGCCCGCGCCGGCGAATAGCAATAGCGTAGTAGTCATCCAGCGCAGCGCGTGGCTCAGATCAAAATTCATTTCAGTCGCCCAATTGAGTGCTCGAGGCCAGTACAGCCGACCAGCCGAATCCTGAGGTGAAAGCAACGATAGCTGACCTCGCCCGTACGGTCAAGTTGCTGGCTGTCCGCAAGTCGCTTAAGATAGTGGGAACGACAAGGACTGCGGGGGCGACGGCGCGGTGAATTACGAGTAGTCTGTTTAACGCCAACGCTGACTTTTTGCATGCTCCCATTTTGCCCACCGAATGCGGGATTGTTACACAAAGCTCCCGATCGGATTATGGTTGTCCGCTAAGCTGCTTTATCATCCCACTAAGCCCTTGGAAAACCTCAATGAAGTACGTATTTCTAGTCGCTGTTGGTTGCTTGATTCTATCCAACAGCGTGCCTGCCGTTGAACATGCACCTGAGGGCTGGATAGCAGAGACTCCGCGCGAAGAAATCCGCCCCGAGTTCGCTTGGGACGCGGCAGGCGGGGAAGGGCAGGGAGTTCTGGTCATCCGAGCCGATGATCGCCAAGGCTTGATGGGTTGCT
>JAGQPF010000176.1 GCA_020426845.1 Planctomycetales bacterium | reverse complement strand
TGTGGTTGCCGCTGAAGTTCAAGCCCAAAAAGGCGGGATGTTTGCCGGCACGCGCCGGACGGTAAAGCAGCATCCGCATCTGCGGACCGCTGGGATCGCCTGCCAGCAGGATGTCGATCTCCTGTCTCACGGCCGATCCATCCAACGCATCGTCTTTGGTCGAGACCACTCGAAACGACATCTTCTCAGGACGGCCGGGGCTGCGACCGTAGACATGTTGTTCAAACAACTTTAACAATTCGGCCCGCCGCGACGGCCACTGGTCTGCCTTAGCGACGCGGCTGCCATCGTTGGCTTGCAGTGGATCGGGCAGGTCGAACTTGGGCACCTTGGCTTCGTCGTAGTTGAACCCTTTGGGTTGCGCCAACAGGTCGCTAGTGCCCAACGCCGCTGCAGCAAACGCCGCCACACAACAGGACAGGGTAAGCAGGCGGCTGGAGAGGGAGGCGATGCATTCGACGAAGTCACTCGAAATGGCGTGCATAGCGGTCCTGAAGGAACAGGGAGTGGTGGGGAAGAAATGAGTCGCCGTTATCTAGAGCCATATGGGGTCAGCTGGCTGGGGCGGGACACCGAGTCCCATTGTAGCGACGGCGCCGGTTGGCCGCTTGCCGCCATTTGCTCGGCTCCGGGAAACACTGCGGGGCCGCTGGAGCGGGTTGTGCCGCCTGACTTGCGGCGATTCAGGCCATTGTGCCCACTCCGGCGACACACGTTGAATCCGTCGCGACGGAATCGCGATACGTGAAGGGAGCTAGCTACTATCTGATCGGCCACCAAGCCGCACACCGACTGACGCGGCGCCGATCACAAAAGTCGACAACGTTCCTTCCTCCTTGCGAGTTGATCAGGTCCATCCCATGCCCAACCGACCAATTGCGTTGTCTCACTGCCGTCGTGGAAATCCTATCGCCGCAACGTGCACGGTTGAAGATTTTGCGGTCGAGGCCCGACTTTTGACGTTGCTGTTCCTTGCGGCTTTGCTCACCTTGAGTTGCTTGGCAGCGCCGGCTCAGGGGCAGCAATTCCACGAGGGGGGCAAGATTCAGCCGGGCGAAAAGCCGCTGAATTCGCTAATGCGGTGGATCGGATTCGGTTACAGTGACGGGTACCACGGCCCTCCTCGCCGGCACGCGATGGGATCGGCGGACGGCTGGTCGTGGCAAGGCGTGCCCGGCCCAACTGCGGGCGGGATGCAGGCCGCGGGACAACCGTATTTCCACCAAGATGGCTACATGACGGAGCCACGGGTGGAGTCGTATCCCGCTATGGAGTACAGCGGCCCAGCGGCCTCACCGGCTCCGCTGCAGGTGCAGCCGACACCTGCGCCACCCCAACCGCAACCGTCGATGTCGCCCGAGTCCGAGCAGTTGCCGGCGGCGCCCCCAACCCGAACTGTGCCCGGGCAGCCAATGCGAGCGACACCGCCCGCCGGCGAATTGCCGGCGCCGCAGCCCGTTAAACCGCCCATGCAGACGCGTTTCCCAAGTCCCTACCAGTTCCTTCCCCGCTGACCACTGTAGAGCATCATGCCCGTGACCCGCGACGTTGTTTGGGAGGCCATTCGCGAAGAGGTGCAGCGGAATGTGAAGAACGAGCCGATTCTGGCCAGCTTTCTTCACGCGACGATTCTCAATCACGAGCGGCTGGAGGATGCCCTCAGTTTCCATCTCGCCACAAAACTTGCCGGCGAGACCTTGCCGGCCATGCTCGTGCGTGAGCTGATGGATGACACGATGCGTGACGACCCCGGCATCGGCAGGGCGATCCGCGCCGACTTGTGTGCCGTCCGCGAGCGAGATCCGGCCTCCCACGGCTTCTCCGCTCCCTTTCTCTACTTCAAGGGATTTCATGCGCTGCAAGCCTACCGCATCGCACACACGCTCTGGGAGGCGGAGCGCCGCACGTTGGCGATGCACCTGCAAAGCCGCATCTCCGCCGTGTTCGCCGTGGATATTCACCCGGCGGCCCGCATCGGATCGGGCATCCTGATTGACCACGGCACCGGAGTCGTGATCGGCGAGACCGCCGTCGTTGAGGACAACGTCTCCATGCTCCACGAAGTGACGCTCGGCGGCACCGGTAAAGTGACAGGAGATCGTCACCCCAAGATCCGACACGGCGTGCTGATCGGCGCCGGCGCGAAGATTCTCGGCAACATCGAGGTCGGTGCTTGCGCCAAGATTGGCGCCGGCAGCGTGGTGCTGAAGCCCGTTCCGGCGCACGCCACCGCGGCTGGCGTGCCCGCCAAAATTGTCGGACTTGCCGCCGACGAGCCGTCGCTCGACATGGATCAAACGTTGCCCGAAGATCATGAGGACGGCAGCGGCATCTAGGAAGCCTGTTCAAAGTGCCTCCACCGGTCGTCCATCGGACGTTAGTCTTGGCCACCGATGAAACACGGACGAAACACGGATTGTGTGCGCACACAATCCGTGTTTCGTCCGTATTTCATCGGTGGCTGTTAACTCTCACAGGACTTCGCATGCCGATGGCAATTCTCCCGCTCGCGACTTGGACGGGGCTGAGCGGCGCCGCATAATGGAGGGTGTGGCGCACTTCAAACTCTACCCACCCAACGTGCCCCATGACAGCCATCGACTCTGGACTGTTCGCGCGACTCGTCGACATCCGTCGCGATCTCCATCGCCACCCCGAATTGAGCTGGCAAGAGACCCGAACCGCCGGAGTCGTCTGTGAGTTCCTCGCGTCGTTGGGGATTCCCTATCGCGACGGCATCGCCGGCACGGGCGTCATCGCGGACATTCCGGGCGTTTCCAACGACCAACTGGTGGCGCTCCGCGCCGACCTGGACGCGCTGCCGATTATCGAAGAAACCGGGCTATCGTTTTGTTCACAGACCGCCGGTGTGATGCACGCCTGCGGGCACGACGGGCACACCACGATGCTGCTGGGGGCGGCGGCCCTGCTGAGCAGCGGCCCCGCTCCGCCGGTCGGCGTGCGTTTGATCTTCCAGCCCGCCGAAGAGACAGGCGAAGGCGCGTTGGCGATGGTCAAGTCCGGCGCGCTCGAGCGCGTCGCCATGATTTTCGGCGCCCATGTGGATCGTCACTTTCCGGTGGGTTCGGTGGTGGTCACCGATGGACCTGTCAACGCGTCGTCCGACTCCTTCAAGATTTCGATATCCGGGCGAGGCGGCCATGGCGCACGGCCGCATGAGACCGTTGACGCGGTGGTCGTTGGCTCGCTGCTGGTGATGGCCATTCAGACGATTGTCTCGCGCGAGATCAACCCGGCCCATCCATCGGTGGTTTCGGTCGGACAGTTTCTCGCCGGCACCGCTCCGAATGTGATTGCGGGGCAGGCCGAGTTGACCGGCACGATTCGCGCTCAGGATGCTGACGTGCGCGTGCATTTGCAGAACTCGATTCGCCGCATCGCCACCTCGGTCGCGCAGCTCCACGAAGCGGCAATCTCCATCGAGTTCCATGAAGGCACGCCGCCGTTGATCAACTCGCCCGAGTGGGTGGAGGTGGCCCGCGAGGCGGCGGCACGCGCGGTCGGAGCCGAAAATGTGCTGTCAATGGACACTGCCAACATGGGCGGCGAAGACTTCAGCCACTACCTCGACCACGTCCCCGGTTGCTACGTCCGCGTCGGCTCGACGGCGCCAGGCGTCAACGCCTTTCCAGCGCACTCCAGCCGCTTCGATATCGACGAAGGCGCAATCGGTGCGGGCGCCGCCTGGTTCGCAGAAGTCGCGCGATTGGCGGGCCAGCAAGTCGCGACCGGCGAGCATCGCGAAACGCACGCGAATCTCAACGAGGACTAAGCCATGTTACGAGTTCGCGACGCCGTGGAATCCGACGACGAGGCGATCCGCGACATCTTTGTGGCGACTTATGGAAATGACTACGCGTATCCGGCCTTCTACGACCTGCACACCATCCGCAAACTGATCTATGCCGACGACAATGTTCTCGTGGTGGCGGAGGACGAAGACACGGGTCGCGTGATCGGCACCGGCTCGGTCGTGCTGCAGTCCGGCGCCTACGCGGATCTCGTCGGCGAGTTCGGCCGGCTGGTCGTCCATCCCGACGCTCGCGGCAAGGGATGCGCCAACCGCATCATGGAGGCACGCATTGAGCGAGTGCAGAGCCGGCTGCACTTGGGTTTGGTCGAAAACCGTGTGATGCATCCCTATTCGCAGAAGGTGTCGGCGTCGCACGGCTTCACACCGCTAGGGTTCATTCCGCACAAATTGCGAATCCTTACGCGCGAGCACATCTCGCTGTACGGCCGCTATTTCGGCGACTCACTTTCGCTGCGGCGCAATCATCCCCGGATCATCCCCGAGGCGGCCGCCATTGCCGAGTTGGTGCTGGCAGGCTTGGGCCTGCGGCCAGACGCCATCATCGACGATCACTCCGCGTCGTACCCGCAAAGCGAACCTCGCCATTACGAACTCGAGGAGCTTACGACGGCCGGCTACGCCACCTTGTTGCGCATCGAGCGAGGGCGGGTGCGACACCGCGAGATCTTTGGCCCGATGCGGCTGCACTACGGACTCTTCCAACTCCAAGCACGGCACTCCAGTTATCTGATTGCCCGCCGCGACGGGCAAATCGCCGGCGCCATCGGCTACGTGTTCGACGAGCTGGAGCGGAACGTGCGCGTGCTCGAGCTGATTTCGGTGCACGACGGGCCGATCCGCTACCTGTTGGAGACGCTGCTGGAGACTTGCCGCCAGACGCTGGGCGCCCACTACGTGGAAGTTGACGTCAGCGCCTACGCGCCACACATGCAGCGCACCTTGCTGGAGCTCGGTTTTTTGCCGGTGGCCTACATCCCTGCGCTCGTCTTCCACGATGTGGAGCGACTCGACGGCGTCCGCATGGTGCGACTGCTGACGCCGTTCTCGGCCGCCGATGTCCAACTGCACGAGCAGAGTCGGCCGCTTGCGGAGTTGGTGATTCGGGCCTTTGAAGAGCGCGAGATCCAGCCGCGCATCGCGGAAGCAGCGCCGAACACGAAACTGTTTCACGGCCTGAACGCCGAACAATCGCGGCAGCTAGCGACGATCTGCCGGCTGACACGTTTCAGGGGCGGCGAGCAAATTGTGCGGCATGGCGAGGCCGACGGGATGACTCATGTGCTGCTATCCGGCGCAGCCAACGTAATCATCCCTGGGCGAGGAAGAGTTGGCGTCGTGGCGGCAGGCGAGTGCCTCGGGGAAATGTCGCTGCTTGAGGCCATGCCACATTCTGCCACAGCGGTCGCCGTCACCGACGTGGAGACCGCGGCGATTCGCCACACGGACTTCACTTCGCTGGTTCGCATGCGGCCCGACATCGCCGCGATCGTCTTTCGCAACCTCGCCAGCGGACTCGGCA
>JAGQPF010000175.1 GCA_020426845.1 Planctomycetales bacterium | reverse complement strand
GTCATCGCGATCCCGTGACTTGAGACCGCGACCCGCGACTTGAGGCAGACGTCGGATGACGCTAGCTCAGTAGGTCTCGCGGACAATGGTGCTGGTTCTCACGATGGTCGCATCCGCCGGGAAGAACCAGCTCACCACCCACTGATTCGGTGCCAGCGGAGCGGTCACGGTGACTGAGATGACTTCCGTCGACTCCTCAATCGTATTGGGCGTGACGTCGATCGTCGCGCCCACCACCATTCCGGCGGCGAGAATCGCTTGGGCGCGCGTTTGACAAGTTGATGCAGTGGCGCCGGGAATGATTCCGGCACGGGCTGCTTCAAAGGCCGCGTTATTGATGGTGTGTCGAATCAAATTGACTCGCGCGAAGTCAATTGACGCCATAAAGAAGAGGAACAGCACGCTGGAAGTTAGCGCGAACTCGACGGTCAGCGTGCCTCGACGGCTTCGGCGCCTTGCCGTACGACGACGGGCGTTGGCGTTGGCGGATTTCGATGCAGTCGGCATATTGACCAGTCTGGTTAGTATATGCGTTGCCGAAGGCAACGTATCTCAGTGACTCTTGTTTGTTGCCAAACTCGCGCGGAGCTCATCCGCCTGCCGCCCAATGATTGCAAAAAAACAGCATGGCTGCGACATCCCGACCAGGAATGTCGCAGCCCTAGTGTGGGATCCCTAGTTCGTCATGACGATCGGAATGCCCCGGGCGATCTCTTGGAAGATCGCGATCAGTGCCTCCTCGTCGGGAGCATGAAAGTGCTGTCCGCCAGTCCGCTCCGCCACCTCCCGCATCCGATTGACATCCGCGTTGTCGCTGAATGTAATCGTATGAATGGTGATGTTCTCGGCGGCCGCGTCGTCCGCGGCGTCCAACGAGGAGCGTCCCGAGTTCTCGTGTCCGTCCGTCAACAGCACGACCATCTTGTCCGCGAATTGGCGCGTCCGCGACGTGTCGGTGAGCACGTTGACAGCATCGTCGATCCCCGCGGAAATAGCGGTGCCACCGATAATGGCTCGGTTGCTCAGATAATCCAGGTCGTCGGTGACGTTTTGATAATCAAAAGTCAGTCGCTCATTGATGTCCGAGTCGTTGACGCGCCGATTGCAGGAGCGATAGCTCGTAGCGTAGGTGACCAGGGCCAACTTCTCGCTCTGCTGGGTCGCGTTCAACTCGTTCATGAACACATCGACGGCACTCACGACCGCGGCCCAGCGACTCAGCGTGGGATGCGGGTCGGTGCAGTAGTCCCTGCCAGATGGATAGCTCCAGTCAACACCGGACATGTCAAACGCCATCGATCCGGAGCGATCCAGCACCAGACAGATGTCGCGAGTGACGTGGGCGGCAGTGGCCGACTGAGCAACCTGTATGTTCTCGACGCCAGCTAGCCGTCCCAACGTCGTGATGTAGCCATTGGGCCGCAGCTGGCTGTTGACTCGCACGGCGTTGGGCAATGCCACCCCGGAGTCGAAGCTCCAAGCGCCGTTGAAATAGGTGACTCGGCCGAGCTCAATGTCGCTCGAGTCCAAATCCAATCCGGTGCCGAGCACTGTGTTTTGAGAAGCAACGTTCAATGCCGCATCGATGCCCGATTGTTCGTCTTGCAACCGCGCCAACGCCTCGGCGCCAGCATGGGCGGCGGCATCCGTCGCCTTGCGAAGCTGCATATTGACGAGTTGAACATAGGCAATATCCACGGCGATTGCGCCCATGACGACCACGACGATCATCATGAAGCCAACCAGCGTGACCATGGCGCCACGGCGCCGAAACCTCGTGAGCCTCTTCATGATGTGCCTCTCGGTGTTGCTTCTCGGTGTAGATTCAAGCTGTGGGTCGTACAAAGTCAGAAAGTTCACTAGGTGCCACTTGAAGTCGTGCGTTCCTTGACCATCGCCGCCTGAGCGGTAATTTGGACGTCGTCCCAGAACCAACCAGGCATGAGGCTGTTGGCCAATGCCGGGGCCGTGATACGCACCGTGACGACCGCTCCGCCAGCCACACTGGTCAGGTCGTCCGAGCTGATCTCCACGGTGGCGCCGACGATTCCGCGCTCTTCGAGCACATCCTCGGCGTGAGCGATGACCTGAGCGTTGGTCATCACGTTCGGCTGGCCAGGTTGGCGCTGATAAGCCGTCTCCCGAATCGCCATCCGGCAGGACTCATACGCGGCGATCTCCAGGCTCTGCGTCGTGTAGATCATGCCGCAGGCCTCAATCGCGCCAAAAATCAGTCCGCAGAGCACGGGCAAACAGATTGCCAGCTCCACGGTCGCCGCACCACGGCGAGCGCGATGATGCTTGGCGATTCGAATCGGCTGACGCTTCATGGATCATCTCCAAATACACGGGTCAACTAATTCCTAGGTCGGAAATCCGGAGAGATCCATTCAAATCCCTTCCACGAAGTTGGTGGTGGCGGCAAGTGAAACCGATCGTGAGGATCGTGTGGATGGCGACGACACCACAGGCAGAAATATGAGCCCCACCGATGACAAAGCAGGTCGGCTACTTCGGCGCGATGGGGCTGCTCAGTTCTGCACGGGCGAGGACGCGCGAGGGCGCCCATGCTACGCGCGAAGCGTGCCTTGGCCGGCGCAGTAGGGTTGCGCAGTTCTGCACGGGCGAGGACGCCCATGCTACGCGCGAAGGGTGTCTTGGCCGGTGCAACAGGGCTGCCGGGCGAGGACGCCCATGCTACGCGCGAAGCGTGTCTTGGCCGGTGTAACAGGGCTGGGCAGTGCTGCACGGGCGAGGACGCCCATGCTACGCGCGCAGCATGCCTTGGCCGAAGCGAGCCTCAAGCTCTAAGGCGAGCCTCAAGCTCGTAGGCGAGTCTCAACGCGGCGAATCGCGTCGTCAATCGGACATTCACCGTGGGCCACCTGAATGGCCGAGCCGTCTTGCACCCAGCCGCTGACCTTTTTCGAGGCGGAGATCACGGTGCTGTGGCTGCGGCCGCCGAAATAGTCGCCGATCTCCGAAAAGGCCGCTCGAGTGTGCTTGCGAGCCAGCCACATCGCCAACATGCGGGGCTGGGAAACCGCCCGGCTGCGACGCTCCGAATGCAAGTCCTCGGGCTGCAACCCGAACACATCGCACACGGCCGACTCGATGTCCTTGAGCCGCACCGCGCGACACGTCGCGCGAATCACGTCCGACAACACTCGCTCAGCCATCGTCACCGTGACTTGCTCGCCCGTCGCCTCGCTGTAGGCCAACAGCCGATGCGCGGCGCCGCGCAACTGTCGAGCGTCTCCGGACAGCTGGCCAGCCACGAATTCGATCACGTCCAGCGGCGCCGACAACCCGGCGGTCCCGCAGATCGATTGCAGAATGCGCACCCGAGCCTCCTGGCCGGGATGCTCCATGCCACAGACCAACCCGCCCGCCATCCGCGTCACCAGCTCCGGCCCCAGCCCGTTGAGCTCCGCCGGCGAGCGATCGGCCGACAACACGACCTGCCGATGTTGACGCAGCAAGGAATCGAGCGTGTGTTGAAGCTCGACGAGCGTCGCGCGCTTGTTGGCGAAGAACTGCACGTCGTCCAGCATCAACAGCTCGACGTCACGGTAGCGGCGACGAAAATTCGGCAAGCCACTGCCGTGAAGGGCGCCAAGGAACTCCGACGTGAACTGCTCGGCCGACAACATCACAATCCGTCGCATCCGAGTCATCGCAGCGCGACGAATGCCGTCCAACAAATGCGTCTTGCCACAGCCGCTGGGACCGTAAACAAACAGCGGGCTGCATTGGCCCGGGCGATCGAGCACAATCTGCGCCGAGGTCAAAGCCACTTGGGTTCCGTCGCTAACCACGAAATTGTCCAATCGGTGGGCATGAGGGAGGCCGGTTCCCGCCTCCATGCGTGCTCCCTGGACTGCGCCGTGCGCGGCGACCTTTGTCGCGTTGCGGCGGCTCGCGGGCCGCTTGGTCGCGACGGGGGCGCCGTCCGAGGGGTCAGCGTCCCTGACTCCGCCCACGGACTCCAACGGTTGGGGCGGGGTAGCTGACACCGCGTATTCTACCGCGCCAGCAGGCCCAAGCATACGCCGAGCCACCGCCGAAAGATCTTGGGCGAAATCCTTGCGCAATCGGTCTAACCCGAACTGATTTCGAGAGATCACCGTCAACCGTCGGCCCGCGACCTGCATCTCAATGCGGTCACCGAACCAGACGTCGTAGCGATCCTGACCGATCTGCTCTGTCAGGGCGCGTCGTATCGCCCGTTCGATCTCCATACCGGTCTTCCTTGATGTTCCTCGCCGCGTCGCCGCGACAACCGAAAGTGTCATCCCACAACGGCTTAGCCACCTGCCAAAACACACCCACCAGGCAATCCCAACGGCTGAAAACAGCCACTGCGTCTGGCCTCAACAGGTGTCTCTCAACGGCCTGCCAGCCTCGCGTCAATGCGAAGCATTCAACGCTTAACCACTCGTGCCCCGTCAACTCGAAAACGTTGGGTTGGCCGCCGCCCCAAGCTCGTTGCTTGCCACGACTTCGCGAGTTTTCCAACCTCAAAACCAAGACTTGACGATCCACATGTGCGGCAACTCAATCTCGTCGAGAATTGAGTCGCCCATAGGTGGCTGCGTTCAACGGATCGGCGATTGTACGAGTGCTAGCACTGCTGTCAAACCTCTTCACAATCCCTTCACGCCAAGTTCGCGCAAAGTCGCGCGGTGGCGGCCGAAATTGCCGAATTATCGTCACGGCCTCAACAGAACTTCCACCAGTGAAGACGCGCCGCGGCGAGCTTTGCGTTGGTGGAAAAGTTGTTCGACCCATCAAACGCTTGCAGCCCTCTACGCCCTAGCGCTGCGCAAAGCCCCCCAAGGGCGACGGACGTTCGTCATTTGCGCGGGGCCCGTGTAATCGCGACTGCCCTGGCGCATCCACCGAGAACTAACAACCTGTTGAAAACGACCATCAACCACGCCGCCAACACGCCAATTCCAACTGTGCTTCAAACCAGCGCGACGCGTAGAGGGCTCGCGCCGCTTGATTTTCCGCATCCACCCAGACGCGCAATGATGTCGCCCCCGCTGCGGACGCCCGCCGCAATGCTTCGTCGAGCAAGCAGCCACCAATGCCTCGGCGACGCTGTTCCGCCACGACTCCCAAATAGGAGATCTCCATGCACTTGGACGACTTGCCCTCGAGCGGCGTTGTCTCCGCTAGCAACAGCATGCCGCCATCCTCGGCTGCATCATCCAACGAACGATGCACCAGCAGCAGCGGACTGCTTGCCGAAGCGACCAAGTTCTCCCACTGCTCGGCGGGCCCCAGACGCCCCACGGTGTTGTCTGCTGAAGCAACCGTGGTCGCCTCGAAGAGCGCCTCCCAATTCGCGACGTCGAGCTCGCGAGTGTGGTAGATCGCGTTACAGTCGGCGCCGTCGAGGCGATGGGGCGTGCCGGCCGCTCCCAGATCGATCGCGAGCTGCGGAGGCACCAATAGCGACAGCACCCGTGAGCGTCGGTAGCCTGACGCCGCGACCGCGTCCGCCCGAGCGTCGCCCATCGCCATCAGAAAATGCCATTGGCTCAGCCCGCGCTGCTCTAGCTGTGTCTCCAGCCAGGCCATCGCTGCCAGCGGATCCGCCTGCTGCTTGTGCAAGACGGCCTGATCGTCATGGCGCCACCAGATCCGAGCGACGTGTCGACTGAGCAGGTGAACACCCATCCACACGGGGCCCAGGCGCCCCACTTGCCAATCCGGCGCCCGCCCGGCCTGCAGCTGCTCGGCAAGGCTTTCGGCATCCGGCTCGAGTTCGCTCAGCCACCGTAGATCGGCGGCATCCAGCAGCGATGGGCAGACAAGGCGGTCGGAGGCGTGTTCGGCGCGAGGCAACTTCTTGAACTTCCCGGGAATCGGCGGACAATGGAATCGCACACTCTTCACAACTCATCGTATCGCCGGCGGGGCGACGGGAGGATCACTCGATGTTGCTCAAGCCACGAATCGGCTCACACGACTCGGCGAAGTCGGCTGGAAATGTTCCCCGATGGAATTTCGCTCGCGTCTTTTTTGTTCTCGTTGCGACTTCGCTGCCGGCGGTCTCGTCGGCACAACCGTTGCGTCCCGACCTGCTCGATCCGCCCGCAACGCCGACCCTTCCCCCGCCTCCCCTCCCGGTTCAGCCGGCTCCGGTTCAACCGATGCCGGAGCAGCCGGCGACGCCAGCTCAGCCGGTCGCTCCTGCGGCGGAGTCAACTGCCGGCTACTTGGGTTTGACAGCGGACACGGTCGAACAGGGCATCGGCGCCGAAGTGCTTCGTGTTGAGCCGGCCGGCCCCGCCGAGCAAGCGTTGCTGCGACGCGGCGATGTGATTCAGCGATGCAATGGGACGCCCATCGCAACGGTCGCCGACCTGGCCAATGTCATGCGAGGACTCGGTCCCGGCCAGGAAGTCAAGTTCGAAGTGTTCCGCGCCGGCCAGTTGCTCGAGTTGACCGCGACATTGACCCCGCGGCCAGCGACCGAGTCGCCTGCGCCGCCGCCGGCTCAGAGCTCCGCGACGGGCGCTGCCATGTTGGGCGTTGTCACACGGAGCGTCGACGCCGTGGTCGCCGCGCGACTTGGATTGCCGATCCGAGGCGGAGCCATTGTCGAGAGCGTGTTGGCGGGAACGCCCGCATGGGTGGCTCGCATTCCCGTCGGCGCCGTGATCGTGCAGTTGGACGACATCGCCATCACTTCGCCCGACTCGCTCCGCGCGGCCGTGGGCGCCAAGGCGGCGGGGGATATCGTCAATTTGCGGTTCTATGAAGGCACTCGCTTGCGTTCGGCGTTCGTGCAGCTGGCGGGACGGACCGACACAACCGCTCCCGATCGCGTGCAGCGGCCGGAGTTGCCCGCGCCCGCAGGCTTGTCGCCCACGGGCATCGACGTCGAGATCCAGTCGCTCCGCAGCGAGATCCGCAGACTTCAGCTGCGCCTCCAGGCGCTTGAACAACTGGGTTCCGAGCGTTGAACCCGCGCCGTCGTGAATCCCCCAAGGAGCCAGAATCGGGAGCTCGATCCCTCGCTTACGCTCTTACGCTTCGGGTTTCCTTTCGGTTCCGTACGACGGACTTCCAGTCCGTCGTTGCGACCCTACGGTTTCTCGTAGGCCGATCCCTCGCTTACGCTCTTACACTCCGGGTTTCCTTCGAACGCCTCCGCTCGTCCTTCGTTCCTAACTGGCGGCAGCCATCGTCAGCTGTCGGTGAAACTCCTCGCTGACCCCGGGTCCCGCTTGATTCGGACGATTCAACTCGAGCAAGATCGTGGTGTTTCCCTGCGGGCGGTCGCGTTGGATCACGCGCGATCGTTGGACCATCAGGCCGCTGATCACGACGCGGTTGTACTGGCTGATGTAGACGTCCGGCTGCAGCTCCTTGAGCTTGTAGTGTTGTTCGACAAATTGCACGAGTGGGCGCGGATCCCCCGTGACCGCCTGCAACGAGATCCGTTGCACGAGCTGTTGTTCGTCGAAGTGGTACGTCAGCGACCCGGCGAGATCGGTGACGCGTGTGCCGGTGATCAAGGCCACGCGCATCGCGTCGCCGCCGATTGTGGGAAGCACACTGACTCGCTCGAATTGCGTCGTGACCCATTCCGGCGTGACGTCAAAACGCAGGAATTTGTCCAGCGGCAACAGCTCGCGGGTCACGGCTGGCGCCGGAATCGGCGGAGTTGGGCGGGCTTGCCCTGTGCCGGGCGAGCCGCCCGAGTAGCTCGTTGGATGGAGCTCCACTCCGTAAGCACCCAACGCCAATCGCTCGCCCTCAAGGGACGTTGCGCCGTCTTGCCGCGCCTCCCCGGTGCGCAGCAACTTTTTCATCGCCGAGGTGAATTCGCCCGTGCTGAACGCCTTGGGCACGTAGAAAGCCGCTGCGACCAAAATCAGGTAACCGAGCGAACGTCGCATCCCACCCATCTGTCCTTCTCCCCGGAGGCCGTTGAGGAACGTTGTTTCCAGCAGGGCCGCGCGTCGCGTCCGACCATGGCGCCGGGATCTCCGGCACAGGCCAGACCGAGTGTTCGACGGTCATGAGGACGCGATCTGCCATTTCCTCCTTCGACTCCCTGTCATCGAGAACTGTAGCCGACCGAGGGAACGTGCAGTGGCGCGGCACAGAGAGAGCTCGACTGCCGTGAGCGTTACGCGGATCGAGCCTGTTGGGAGGACAGAATAGGACACCTGTGCGGGTGGCGCGGCAAGAACAATTTCGTCAACCGCTTCCTGCCCCAAAGCCCGAACGATCCCTCGGGCCTCACCAGGGTCGCCTGCGCCGAACGTCCCTCGGGCCCAAAGTCACTGCTATACTTCCTAACAAGATTTGCCCCAAGATTTGCCACGGCGAGGTCCGCCGTCCCAAGGAGAACAGACTTCATGTCAGACACCTCGGCATCCCTGGTCGGTCCCGCTGCGGAGCAGCTCGCGGAAATCAGCTCGCTCTACGGCCAAGGGCTCTATCTGCAAGCGTTCGAGTTAAGTCGGCCGCACGGTCCACTGCACACGTGGACGCAGGTGGACGCTCAGGTGTTGGGCGGGCGGTTGGCTCACAACCTGGGATCGGGTCGGGTCTGCCGCATCTTGCATCGGCGGGCGTTTCGCCAGGCGCCTCAGCATCCCGAGGCGTGTTACTTCTATATCCTGTCGGTGATGCAGCGGCGCGGTCCCTGGCAGACCTGGCAGGCGTTGCGAAGCATCGGCGACCTGGAGCAAGCCAGTTCGGACGTGCGGGCCGATTGGTTCGCGATTCACGCGCATGTGCTCGCGCTGCTGCGTGACTTCCAGCAATCCGAGACTTGGTTCACACGGGCGGAGGAGCTGGCGCCCGAGCGGGCTTGGATCTGGGTCGAACGCGCGCTGATCTACGAACTGGAGGACCGGCTCGACGAAGCCCTGACCGCCTGCCGGCGCGCTTTGGAACTGCGGCCTTACTATCGGCCCGCCGTGCAAATGATGGCCCACCGCCTCGTGCAAATGAATCAGGACGACGAGGCGATTCAGCTATTGGAGGACGCGACCGCGCGGCTCGAGAGCGCCGATGTGCCGTTGCAGCTATCGTCGTTGTATGTCGAGAAAGAGACTCAATACGAGCGGGCTCAGCAGCTGTTGCAGCGGGCGGAGCAGTTGATGCCGTTGATGGATCCGCTGCGCAAGCGATGGATCGCCGCCAGAAAAGCCGACGTGCTTTACTATCTCGGCGACTATCAGGCGGCCGCCGAGTCGGCCAAGCAGGTGAAGACGCCCTTCTTCGACCGCCTGGCGACGCGGCTCGAGGACTCCCGCAACGAGCATCAGCGAGTGCGGCTCAAGGTGGACTTCATCAAGCAGCATCACTTGACCTGCGCTCCGGCGACGTTGGCGGCGATCAGCGAGTACTGGAAGCGCAGCGTCGACCACCTCGAGGTGGCCGAGGAGATCTGTTACGACGGCACGCCGGGCCACAAGGAGCGGCGCTGGGCGGAGGACCAGGGCTTCGTGACGCGAGAGTTCCGCGTCACCGAAGAAATTGCCAAGACCTTGATCGATCGCGGCTGCCCGTTCACGCTGACGACGGTCGACCCCGGCAGCGCGCATCTGCAGGCCGTCATTGGCTACGACAGCAACCGGGGCACGCTGCTGGTCCGCGACCCCAACGAGCGCCACTTCGGCGAGTTCGATCTCAAAGAGATGCTCAAGTATTACGGCTCAAGCGGTCCGCGCGGCATGGTGATGGCGCCGCCCGATCAAGCGCAGCTGCTGGACGGCATCGATTTCCCCGAGGGCGACCTGTACGACTTGAACTACCGCATGGAGCGGGCCCTGGAGACGTTCCGGCGCGAGGAGGCGCAGCAGCACTATGACGAGATGGCGGCGTTGTCGGCCGACAGCCGGATGACCATCCAGGCGCGCGGCACGCTGGCGCGCTACGACAGCGACCAGCGCGAGTTGATCGCCTGCGTCGAGCTGCTGTTGGAGAAGTTCCCGAAGGACGTCAACCTGACGATGATGAAGCTGCAGTTCCTTCGCGACAACGGCACTCGCGACGAGCGACTGGAGCTGCTCGAGCAGCTCTATCAGCAGCCCGACTGCGACCCGCTGTTCTGGTCACAGTATGCGATTGAGCTCCGCGCCGACGCCGCGCGGTTCAACGAGGCGGCCACGTTGCTGGAGCGCACTATGCGCTACCGCCCGCACGACGGCCGCGCCTACGGCATGCTCGCCGACATTCGCATGGACCAACGGCAGCGCGACACGGCGCTGCTGTTGCACCGCTTCGCCGCTTCCTTGGACGACACGGACGAAGGCCGCGCGCGTCATTACTTCCACAACGCTCGCTTCCTCGGCAAGACCAAGGAGGCCTTGGAGTTTCTCAAGGACCGCTTCCGGCGGTTCAGCAAGCGATCCAGCGCTCCGGCTCGCACCTTGGCCTGGGCCTACGACGAACTGGACCACACGGCGCGCGCGTTCGAGCTGCTCGAGAAGGCGATCAAACTGCGGCCCGATGATGGCGAGTTCCATCTCTATCTGGCCGACATGTACGGCCGCTATGGCAAACACGATCGCGCTCAGGAACTGCTCGAGCTGGCTCGCCCGAACGCTCACCCGACGATGCTGCAGCGCGCGGCGGGCACCCTGGCCACCTATCGCGGCGATCTACCCGCCTCCCTGGAGGCTTGGCAACAAATCTTGGCGGCCGAGCCGTTCGACGGCGACGCTCACGAGAACGTCGCGCGATTGCTGGCCGACCTGCAAGGCGAGGACGCCGCCATCGCCCACCTCCGCAAGGCCGTCGAGTCCAATCCTCACAGCTATTCGATGCGAGTGCGTTTAATCGAGTGGCTGCGCGGCGGCGACGCGGCCGAGTACGAGTCGCAACTGCGCGAGCTGACCACGATGCATGAGGACGCCTGGGGCCGGCGCGAACTGGCCGTGGCGTTGATCAAGCAAAATCGGCTCGACGAAGCGGAGGCCGAGATCGCGATCGCCGAGCGGCTGGAGCCGGAGACGCCCGTGGTCCACTACTTGACCGGCTATCTCCAGCAACGGCGCGGCAACCTCCCCGAGGCGCGGGAGGCGTTCCGCGTCGCGCTGACCAAGAGTGTCGACTACGACCTCGCCATCAGCTCGCTGATCGACGCCTGCGACACCAAAGCCGAGCGTGTCGAGGCGTTGCGGTTCGTCTACCGGCAGCTCCGCGAACAAGTGATTCTGGGCGACGGCCTGCTCACCTACCGCGAGCACGCGGAGGCCACGTTGCCCGCCGAGGCGCTGCTCAAGGAGCTCAAACAAGCTTGGAAAGCGCGGCCCGACCTCTGGCACGTGCACTCGGCGCTGATCCAACAGCTGGTTGAGATGAAAGAGCTGGACGACGCTCTCAAGGTCGCACAAGCGGCTGCCAAGCGGTTCCCGCTGCTGCCGCGCGTGTGGCTGGATCTGGCAGTCGTGCGGCACGCGCGCGAAGAGTACGCCGAGGAAGTCAAATCGCTGCAGGCAGCGCTGAACATCAACAGCAGCTGGAGCGACGCGTCGCGTCAATTGGCCGAGGCGGAGCGAGCTCAGGGCAATCTGGCCGAGGCGTGCGAAGTGCTGCAGAAAGCCATCCAACGCGAGCCGCGAGATGTCCGCAATCTGGCCATGTTGGCGGACGTCATGTGGGAGCAGGGACGGCGCGACGAAGCCATCGAGCAGCTCAAGCAGATCGTCCGCATGGAGCCCGGCTTCGACTATGCCTGGGGTCGACTGCGCAGCTGGTTCGCCGAACTGCAGCAACCGGAGGGCCCCGTCGAGGTAGCCCGCGAGCTATGCAAAACGCGACCCGCCGAGGCGCGCTCGTGGCTGGTGTTGGCGGAGTGCCAGGACGCGGCCGGCAATCCCGAGGGCTGCCTGGAAGCCGTGCTCAAAATGCTCGAGCTCAACCCGGTCCACGTCCAAGCCCGCGATCTCGGCGCGCAGTCACTCTGCCGGCTGGGACGCTTTGACGAAGCGTTGCAACTGGTTCATCCACCCGAACTGGAAGGACGAATGCCGCTGAAGTTGATCGGCGCCGAAGCCGAGACTCATATGTCGGCCGGCCATCGCGATCACGCCTTGAAGTTGATGAACCACGTCGTGGCGGAGGACTCCGACGCTGTTTGGGCTTGGTTCCGACTCGCCGAATGGTATGACAACGACGACCTCGATCGCTACCGGCAGGCCTGTGACCAGCTGGTGCGTCTGGCCCCCGAAGCCGCAGTCTCCTGGGGCTATTACGCCGACGGGGCGCTGCGAAGCGGAGAACGACACTCCGCCAAGGAGGCGTTCCGCAAGGCCATGTCGCTCGATCCCGAGTACGCCTACGCGTCGCGCCAGCTTTACGAGCTGCATATCGAGGACGAAGAGTACGACGAGGCCGCCGAGGTGCTCGCCGAGGTGGTGCATTATTGGCCCGAGGCATTCGGGCTGGGCGAGCAGGTGCGAATCGAATCGCTGCGAGGCAACGGCGACCGCGCAGCCCAGCTGTTCGAGCAGTTGATCGAGCTGCCCGAGGCGGATGAGGATGCGATCGACACGGCGATCGGCGGCATGGTCCACCTCGAGCAAGGCGAGACGGCCGAGCGCATGCTGCGGCAACGCGTGCTGCAGCCCGACGCCTCCGAGGGCGTCGGCACCTGTTGGGTCCGGCTTTCGGATTTCAACGAGAACCTTGAGGAGGTCGAGACGATGCTGGGCGCGGCGATTCCCAGTGACGAGGTGTTCGGCGCCGCGGCCGGCGAGTACCTCCGGGTGCTGAATCGTATGGACTTGGGCGCGCTCGCCGTCAACTTCGTGCACGAACATCGCGACCGCATCAATCGCCATCCCCGCGCCTGGTCGGGCGCCGTGTATTTGCTCCACGAAGCCGGCAAGCGCCGCGAGGCGCTGCAATGGCTCGACGGCTGGCAAGAGCGAGAGGGACTGACAGGCGAGTGTCTGTTGCTGCCGATGATGGCGCTGCGGCGGGCCGGCCAGGACGAGCAGGCCACGGCGATGAACCAGTTCGCCCTCGAGCTGCCCGGCGACATCTCGACCGCGACCCACGCGCTCTGCCTGGCGCTCCAGCAGATTCTCGACGGCAGCCCCGAGGAGGTCTTCCACGCCTACGACATGATCGAAGGCATGGAGGAGGATCAGGTCACCGACTTCGGCAAGATCGTGTTGAAATTCGTCCGCGCCATCGAGCCCGGAATGCTTCAGCAGGCCACCTACAGCGCCGCCGCTCAACAGCTGAAACGCGAGGGCACAGAGGCCAAGGACCGCATGAAGCACGACAAGCTCATCAAGCAGATCTACCGCCAGCTGCGCGTGCGGCTCGCCGAGGCCTACGACAAGAAGTTCATGGCCTGGTGGGCCAAGCTAAGCAGCTAAGGAAGGGAACCCGAAGCGTCAGCGAGGGATAAGGAAACCCGAAGCGTCAGCGAGGGATAAGGGAACCCGAAGCGTCAGCGAGGGATAAGGGAACCCGAAGCGTCAGCGAGGGATAAGGGAACCCGAAGCGTCAGCGAGGGATAAGGAAACCCGAAGCGTCAGCGAGGGATAAGCATCGCCCACTCGCCAGACTTCGGCGCACCGCGAAGGACTTGCCCGTCCACCGGCCGAGTTGAGTTGCGGCGCACCCGCTGGTCGGTTAGCTTGGCTTCGGTGCTTCGCGGCACATCGTGGCCGCGCAGCGGTGACTCGAGAATCGACACGGAGATGGTGAGGACGCCATGCTCAAGATCACGCAGCGCTCCACTCGGCTTCAGCAGGGTCGCCCGCGATGGAGCCGTCGAGAGCTGTTGACCGCCGGCGGAGCCGGACTGTTGGGGCTCTCCGCGCCGGGACTGCTGCGTGCCAAACGCATAGCGCAACCCACCGACGGCAAGGCCAAGTCGGTGATCTTCCTATTCTTGTTTGGCGGTCCCAGCCAGTTCGAGACGTTCGACATGAAGCCGGACGCTCCCCAAGAGATTCGCGGCCCGTTCCGCCCCACAGGCAGTCGCACCCCGGGGTTGGTGATCTCGGAGCACCTGCCGCGGCTGGCGTCGATCTCGGACAAGTACACGGTCGTCCGCACGATGACGCACGACTTCAACGACCACAGCGGCGGCGGGCATTACATCCAGACGGGCCACCGCTGGCAGATCCCCGTCGGCGGCGGCTTCAGCGCCACCCCCGAGGACTGGCCCTCGGTGGGCTCGGTTCGCGAGTACCTGGCGCGCAACGACTCGGCGGCGCCTCCCGAGTTGCCGAGCTACGCGGTCGTGCCCAACTGGCTAGGCCGACTGCAAGCCTCGGGGCAGTATCGCCGGCCCGGGCAGTACGCCGGGTGGCTCGGGCTGCCTTACAACCCGCTGACAACCAAGGTCGACAAACGCGACAGCGACGACAACCCTTATTGGCGCGACTGCACCGACACGGAGCTGTCCTTTCAAATTGAGGGGCTCGCGCCCGAGGTGCCGCTCGCCGCGTTGCAACGCCGCACCAGCTTGCTCGATGAATTGGAGACGGCCCGCGGACAGCTCGCCGAGCGAGACGGCGGTGGATACGACGAGTTTCGCGAGCGCGCGTTGGCCTTGATCACGTCCGATCGGGCGCGCAATGCGTTGGACATCCGCCGCGAGAAAGAGTCGACTCGCGATCGGTATGGGCGGCACCTGTTCGGCCAATCGTGCCTGATGGCCAGGCGGCTCGTGCAGGCCGGAGTGACATTTGTCACCGTGCATTACGATTGCGTGGACGGCTATAGCTGGGATTCGCATCGCAACAGCGACGACGTGAAGAAGAGCCTGCTGCCGACGTTCGACCAGGGCTGCTCGGCGTTGCTCGAGGATCTCGAGCAGCGTGGCTTGCTCGACGAGACGCTCGTCGTGGCCATTGGCGAAATGGGGCGGACCCCCAAGGCCAACGCGACCTGGGGACGCAACCACTGGAGCACCTTGTTCCCGGCACTGCTGGCCGGTGCCGGCGTCGCCCGCGGCGGACTGTACGGCAGCTCGGATCGGCTTGGCGCCCAGGTCAAGGAGCACCCGGTCACCCCCGAGGACCTCGCCGCGACGCTCTACTGGGCGATGGGCGTCGATCCTCGCCGACTGACACTGCCCGATTCGCTCGGCAGGCCGATCCCGATCAACAGCGGCGAGCCGCTGACGGCGATTTTCTCGTAAGGCGCGAACACCCCGACATGCCAGCAACGATACAAGGTGTGATTCCCGTCGCCCACACGGCCTTCGACGACGGTGACGAGATTGACTGGCCAAGCATCCGGCGACAGATCGATTGGGCCTACGAAGTTGGCGCCGACGGCTTTGCCACGGGCATGGTGACCGAGTTGCTCCGTTTGACCGCTGCCGAGCGCGAGCAACTGACGCGCGAATTGGGCGCCATGAATGAAGGTCGCGGCGCATTCGTGGCCGGAGTGGGCGCCGAGAGCACTCGCCAAGCCGTGCAGTTCGCTGCCGCGGCACGCGACGCCGGCGCCGCGGCGGTGATGGCGATCCCGCCCATCTCGGGAGCGATCAACGACGGCCATCTGACCGACTACTTCACGGCGCTGCTCGATGTCGGATTGCCGGTGATTGTGCAGGACGCCTCCTCCTACGTGGGCCGGCCAATTCCGCTGGACGTCTGCCGCGACTTGCTCGAGCGTTTCGGAGCGGATCGCGTGCTGTTCAAGCCCGAAGCGGCGCCGTTGGCGCCCAACGTCTCGAAGCTGCGGGATGCGACCGGCGGCCAAGCCCGCATCTTTGAAGGCTCGGGCGGCATCTCGCTGATCGACAGCTATCGCCGCGGAATCGCGGGCACGATGCCGGGGATGGAGTTTTTGGAGGGCATCGTCGCCGTCTGGCGCGCCTTGAAGGCCGGCGACGACGCCCGCGCTTACCGCGTCTACTTTCCGATCTGCGCATTGGTGGCCATTCAACTCCAAGCCGGGCTCGACGGGTTTCTCGCCATCGAGAAACATGTGCTGCAACGGCGAGGCTTGTTCGCCACCAATCGCCGGCGCCGGCCCTACAATTGGGATCCGGACGCCGAGACCCTGGCGGAAGTCGAACGACTGCTCTCGCTGCTGGACGAAGCGGTTAAAACAGACTTGTCGTAGTGCAGGCTGCCAGCCTGCAACCTGCAGCCAAAACTCACCTGTGCCATGGCCTTCAGCCGATGCCCACTTCAACCAATCGTTTTCGTCACGCGCTGCCCATCGCGCTGTGCATTGCGTTGTGCTTCGCGGCCCTGTCGTGCCCGCTGTCTTCCACGGCCCGCGGACAGGAGGGCGCCGACGAGGAGGGCTTTGTGCCACTGTTCAACGGCAAGGACTTGACTGGCTGGGTCAAGGAAGGCGACGCGGGGTTTGTCGTCCGGGACGGCATGTTGGTCTGCAACGGATCGGGCAACTGGCCCACATGGCTGCGAACCGCCGAGGAGTACGAGAACTTCATTCTGCGGCTCGAGTTCAAGGGGTTCTATGGCGCGGAGAGCGGCGTGTTTTTTCACGCGCCTCGCCACGGTCTCATCTCTCGCACCGGCTTTGAAGTGCAGCTCGGCGACAACACCGGCCGTCCGCGGCGCCACTCGCCGGGGGCGATCTTCGGCGCCGTCGCGCCGCTCCGCGAAGCCGCGCTCTCGTATCGCGACGAGGCATTCAATCAGCTTGAAATCGAGGTGAACTATCCGCGGCTGCGCGTGCGATTGAACGGCCAGTTGGTGCAAGACCTGGACATGGCCGAGCATCCGCAACTGCGTCTCCGCCCGCGATTGGGGCACATCGGATTGCAGGACCGCGGCAAGCCGGTCCACTTTCGCAACTTGCGAATCAAGCCGCTGCCGGATCAGGTGCGCGGCCAATGGCGTCCTCTGCTCAACGGCCGGGACCTCACTGGGTGGACCATCAGCGAGAAGTGCAGCGCCCAGTGGCGAATCGAGCCGGACGGCGTCTTGCTGGGCGAGCAAGGCCACGGTTACTTGATCAGCGACGAGACGTTTGAGAACTGCGAGCTGTCCTGCTACATCCGCAGCTCGCCGCTGGCCAACGGCGGCATCTTCTTTCGCTGGCGCGACGAGCGCAATCGCGGCTTCGAGATTCAGATCGAGGACATCCCCGACAGCAACGACCCCACCGGCAGCATCTACGGCCGAGTCCGCGCCGAGCAGCTGCCGTTCACGCCGGGCGAGTGGGTGCTGATGCAAGTGACATTAAATGGTCAGCACTGCGCGGTGCGGGTGAACGGAGTCATCGTCGCCGAATCCGACGAGATGCCCAAGGCGAGAAGCGGAAATCTCTCGCTGCAGATGCACACCGGCAAAGGCTGGGTCCGCTGGCAGGACTTGCGCGTCCGGCCGCTGCCGCCGTCCGAACAGTAAGCGACACGTCGAATGGCGATGCGATGAGGCCTTTCAACAGGCTGCAAGCTTCGGGTTCTCTGTTTGCTTACCAGTCTCCGACGCTGCCGTCGGGATAGAACACGCGTTGCGGGAGCTCTTGCTGGAACGGATGCCGCTTCACTTCGGCTTCGTCAATCTCGATGCCCAATCCCGGACGTTCATTGGGGCGAACCCGCCGTCCCTCGCGTTCGACGGTGAAGCCTTCTCGCACCACATCGGACCGCCAGGGCACGTCCTCGTGCACGGTTTCGCAGATCACGTAGCTCGGCTGCGAAAAGCCGAACTCCAGCGAGGCGGCGGTGCTGACGGGCCCTTGCGGGTTGTGCGGCGCCAGCGCGATCCGGTGCCGCTCGGCCAGCGCCGCCACTCGGCGAGCCGCGGTCAAGCCGCCGCAATGAGTGATGTCGAGCTGACAGACCTCGCAGCCTCGCGCCGCGAAGATGCGATCGAAGTCCGCCAGCTCAATCACACGCTCGCCGGTGGCGATCGGCGTTGTCACCGCGTGGTTGATGGCGGCCAGTCCCTCGACCGACTCGGGCCAGCAGGGCTCCTCGAGAAAGTACAAGCCATAGTCGTCCAGTGCACGGGCGAACCGCATGCCCATGGCGGGCGACGGGCGAGCGTGACAATCGACCATCAAATCGACCTCGTCGCCAACCGCGTCGCGCATCGCGGCCACCGCGGCCTCGGCCAGTTTCACCGGTCGCAGGCCTTCCAGAGGCATCGTCGGCGGAACCGCCATGCTCTTCATCGCCGTGAAGCCTTCGGCGACGGCCTCGGCCGCCAGCTCCCCAAAACGGCGCGCGTCATCCACGGTGGTCTCGTAGAACTTCTCCATGTTGCCGCCGCCGAGGTGGCAGTAGGTGCGCACCCAGTCGCGGACCGGGCCGCCCCACAAGCGCGAGCACGGCAGCTGCGCCACTTTGCCGGCGATGTCCCAAAGCGCCAAGTCGATGCCCGAAATCGCCGTCGAGCGGACGATGCCGTTGCCGTGCCAAAAGTGCTGGCGGTGCATCATCTGCCAAAGATGCTCGATCCGCGACGGGTCCTCGCCCACAATCAGCTCGGCAATGTCCTCGATGGCGCCGACCACCGATCGCGTGTGCCATTCCAGCGTCGCCTCGCCCCAGCCATGCAGGCCCGGTTCGCTGGTCAGCACTTTGACGAACACCCAGTTCCGCATCCGAGCGTGACAGACATGTGTCTCCACCGCGGTGATCTTCATCCAATTAACTCCTGAATCGCCAGAGCGGCGGCGTCGATCAGCAGCTCGAGGCTGCCCTGGGCCAGCACGGAGGCGTCTTCCTGATAAAGTCCCTTGCCGTAGGACTCCGAGTCCGGCAAGTACCAGACGGTGGAGCCGTTCGCCAACGTGCCGACAAAGATGGTCCAGCCCGGAAATCGGCGCCGCAGCTCGCGTTGCAGCAGATTGTAATGCTCGCCGTCCAGCGAAACCCAGATCGCCAGTCCCAGTCGCAAAATTCGGATTGGATACGAGATGGAGTCGCCTTCCGGCAGATGCTCGACGCGAGTCAGCCGCCGCGTCATCCGCTCGGCCATCGCCCGGGCGTCACTGGCCGACTGCAGGTCGCCCGCCTCAGTCGCGCGTCGCTCCATCGTCTGCCAGTGAGCGAGCTCCTTGGTGAGGATGTCGCGTTCGGGAAGGTCCCGGCGATAGGGCAGGGCGACGTGCGAGACGGTCTCGCCGATCTTCGACGCCTCCGGATCTTGCCAGGCCTCGTAGCCCCAAGTGCCGATCGTCGCGCCCGAGACGACGGCGCCGGCGTAGGCGCGGCGCTGGCCGGGTCCAACCAGCGAGTGCCACACCGAGAGCACCGCGTGGCCGAGCTGACGGCCATTTCGCTCGGCCACTTCCACGTCTCCCACAAAGCCGTCGCGCGGGCCGATGTCGCCCGAGGCGCCTTGCACAAACAGACACGGCGCGTTGGTGTCGGTTTCGATCACCTCTCGCATCGCCCCGGGATAGTCGGGGCTGATCAGGGTGTTGTCCCAGGCCAACGTCGTCGGGTGACAAGCGTAGTTGACGATGGTGCCCAGTGGAGCGCCTGCGGCGTCAACCAGCTTGCCGACGGCGACGCGGTCATCCGCCGTGCCCGATGGATTGTAACCGCAGACGAAACTGCCGCGCGTCTCGTCCCAGTAGTCGCGATTGCGGGCCAGGTCGCAACGCGCCTCACCGAACAGGATCGTCGCATCCTCCAATGCGGCGACCGCGGCGGCAATGGCGTCGCCGACCTGCTGGCCGACGTCCTGCAAATATGGCGCGATCAGATCGCCGCCGGGCAGCTCCGCGCGTTCATACCCCATCAGCCCCGCGGCATGCGTGTGCGTAAAGTAAACCGTGATCCGCTCGGCAGCAATCCCGCCTCGGGCGCTAAGTGTGGCGAGCACATCGGCCATCTCGCGCGTCCAAAACAGGCAGTGATCCAGCGAGACGAACACGCGCGGCGCGGGCAGCGTGTGCTCCGAGCGTGATGCTCCGTCGCGCGGGGCCAGCGCCAACACGGTGGCCGTCAGCGGACGATGCAAGCCTGTCGAGCGGTCGTGCGACGCCGCGCCCCACATCCGATGATAGATGCCGACGGGAGGCGTGATGTCGACACGGCGAACCGCGGCGCGACAGGCGGCCTGAGGAATGATTTCGAAGTTCATCTGATCGCCTCAACGTGTGAGTTCGAGGACCCGACGTCTTGATTATCCAGAGACTGGCTCGGCGCGTTTGGGACGCACGCCCAGCCAGCAGATTGCGCCCAGCCCGTAGATCATGCCGAACAGGGGCAGCAAGGCGTTCCAGCTGTTGCCGTCGGCCCAGCTCAGCAAGGTCGGTTGCGTCTCCACCCAGCTCAGGAATGTCGGCACCAGCCAAGGGATCAGCCCGGCGCCGAAGTTCCCGATCATGTTCATCGTGCTGAACACCTTGGTGACATCCGCGCCCCCGAGATCCATGGTGGCCGCGTACGCGGAAGGTCCTGCCAGCGCGGCGAACAGCGCGCCGCAGCCGATGAGCAGTGTCGCTCCGGTCGCGTCAGCCACCGTGCCGGACAACAGCACCAGCCAGGCGCAAACACCTAACGAAGTGGCGCCCAAAGCTGAACGCGCCACCCAAAAACTTTGGGTGAGACGCAGCAAGCGATCCGAGATCGTGCCTCCCAGCAACGAGCCACCGACTGTGGCCAGCAGCGGGATGGTGAGCAGCCAACCGGACTTGGCGGTCGAGACGCCTCGCGTCTCTTGCAGGTAGGTCGCAAACCAACTGGCGAAGAACGCGTATCCCGCTGCTCGAAAAAACTGTTGTCCGCAGACGAGCCAGATCTCCCAACGCCGGAGCAATTGGCGCCACGGCAATCGCGGCGCCTCGGTGGCCGTGTTGTTTGGCGTGTCGCTTGCTTTTGCCTCGGACGCGACGGAGCTGATCACCTTGAGTTCTGACGAGTCCACCTGCGGATGCTCGGCCGGATCGTTGCGGAACCAACGATAGAACCACCATGCCCAGGCGAGTCCGGGCAGGGCGTAGAGCGCGAAGATGCAGCGCCACGAGAGGTACTTCATCAGTTCGCCAGTGAGTGCCGCACCGCAGGCGGCCCCGACGGACATCGCCGCGCCGATCCTCGCGCTGGCTCGAGCGCGCTCGGTCGCGGGATGCCAGCGGGCGACGGTTGACGCGGCGCCCGGAAACAAGCCCGCTTGCGCCAATCCGGAGGTGATTCTGCCGGCTCCCAGCAGGAAGGCACCTCGCGCGACGCCGAAGCACGCGGTGGCCACGGACCAGGCGACCGAGAACAGCGGCAGGCCGCGACGAGCACCGATGCGATCGACCAGCATGCCGGTGGGAATCTGAGCCAGCGCGTATGACCAGAAGAAGGCCGGGCCCAGCAAGAAGCCCATGGCCGACTTGCTCATCCCCAGTTCCTCGCGAATCGTGCTCTCCGCGACGGCCAAGCTGTTGCGCGAAAGATAGGCAATCGCCGCCGCCAGAGCCAGCAGGCGAGTGACGCGAAAGCGAACGGACGAGTGGTGAGTCGAGGGTGCGTCCACGTCGGCCGGTGGGTTGGAGAGGATCGGGCAATGGGTATCGGAAAGAGCGGCGTTAATGGACCGTCAAGTTTTGGCTTTGGGGTGAGAGCACTCGCGAACTCGTGTCGGGCCACGAGTTTGTGGGGGCGGCCACCCCAACGCTTCGGAGTTGACGGGGCGCACATTTTAACGCTCCATGGCTCCGCCGTGTGACATTTCTCAATCGCCTGACCAAACGTGTCCGCGCCGCATTCAAAATGTGGATGTCGAGCAATTGAAGCCCATTGCTTGGATGCGAGCAGCCACTCGAAGTGTCCGTAGCATGGGTGTCCTCGCGCGTACGGCCCCTGCGAGACAAGCAGCTGCCATGGATCGCTCGTGCCCCAAGCATCCATTGCCCAGCCCATGTGTTTACACCATGCGCCGATGAACCCACTATCCCGCCCGAGCTGAGTCTCACCCCGAAGTCGCAGCTCTTAAATCGAGGAGCGAGAATCATGTTGCCCTCAACAATCATTGGCGATCCCGAACTACGTCTATTCAAGGCAATTTGTGACGAGTTCGACGCTAGCGGATTCATGCCATCGCCGGACTGCTTGGCGGAGCAGATCGGCGTCTCGCGCCCAGCGTGTCGATTGTCCATGCGCGTCCTGCTCGATGCGCATTGGGTGGTCCAACTTCCCGACGGGGGCATAGCGCCGGCCCGGACAACAGAACCATCGGTTGGTTCGCTGAAGCCGCTGAGCAGCCGGCACACAACGACGTTGGGGACCAAGCTACCTACGGACGCGGCCCATCACAGCCCTCTCGCGAACTGGACCGAGCCCTTGCCGGCAATGCCGGCATCCCCAATATGGTAGGCCGAAGGCATTCATCGCCTCCCAGGGCACAGCGCAGCGACGCCCCGGGTAACACGCCGGAACACGCCGGAACAGGCGCAGGGAACACGCCCGTCACCTTCATCGAAGGCCGAAGGCCTTCCTCACCGTAGCCCGGGTCAGAGCGAAGCGCCGGCCCGGGTTGCGCGACGCGCGTCTCCATCGAAGGCTGAAGGCCTTCCTCACCGTAGGAGCACGGCCCAGCGACGCCCTGGGGATATGCATTGGGCGACTGCACCGCTTACAGCGGCTTTCGCGACACGACACGGAATCCAGCGAAAGCCTCGGAGCATAGTTTGGCGCAGCGTCTCAATGCTTCGATGTCGTTTTCACAGCCGACGACGCTTGAGGCGTTCGCCAGCAATCCCACTGCCTGAGAGAACACGGCGACACCGATGTCGGCGTCGCACCACCCGGCATCCTTCAAGGCGCCGCCGAGCTCGGCCACAAACACACCAATCCGGTCGCAAAGCTCGTTGATCGAAAGCTTGCTTTTCGCCTTGTCACTGCGCCTTGCCACGAAGACGACGCAAGTGTTGACAGCTTCGGACGTCATCGCTCGGGGTCGCTGCTTGCGTTCAATGCTGAGCGGCTGAACGCTCGTGACAACGAGCGGCGATGCGCGATACGCCCGCACGATGGACTCCCAGCCCTGAAGCGAGCTGTGACTGAACACCAATGCGAACACACCGTCTGGCTTCAAGCAGCGAGCCGCATCGCCCACGGCAAGCGTCAACTCGTTGCAGTAGTCTTCGTGCGCCTTCTCCGGCGAACCGCTGCGAATGGTGGAGGCCACCAATTCTCGGCTCGAGTCGGTGACATCGCGAGAATAGAGGCTCGGAAACACGCGATTCAGCAACGGCCTTTTCCATGCGTAGAAGAAGTCCGCCAACACGCTGTAAAAAATGTTGTCGTAGTAGGGCGGGTCGGTGACGATGGCGTCGAAGTACTGATCCTCAAACGGCAAGCTCTGAGCGTATCCATGATGAATGTTTGCCGCCGCTGTCATCTGCGAAAGGGAGCGCACACCCGCGACGATGCGGTTCAACTTCGCCCCAAGATTGGCGGGGCCGCTTTCGCATGGATCGGTCTCGCAGTAGTCCCAAAGCATGGCAATCCCGGGGCCGCAGAATCCGCGGCCCACTTGCTCGTTTTGTGGAATCCACATCGACAAGCGGCAGTTCCAATCCACAAGCTGGTCGACGAGGGCGGACAAGATTCCGATCACCGCGTCCGCCACCTCGATCGACGTGGCCGTTTTGAGCCTTTCATGCTCGTCGCGTAAACAAGTGAGCAGATTGAGCACGACGGTCTGTTGCCGAAGATTGAAGACGTCAGCATGCGTCTTCATTCCGTAAACGGACGGATTCACGATTCCGGACCATTGGGGAATGGGGCTGCGGGGAAGGTCGCAGCCCAGCCGTCGCAGCAGTGATCCCCTCGCCTTCAAGAGAAAGTCTGTCGCGGGCACGGAGTCGCCCGAGGGAGCGGCAAACGTCTTTCCCGCTCGAGCCCGCAGCCCGATCACGCCGACCAGTTCATCGCGTGTATGTGAGAGCGACACCTTTTGACGGCGACCGCACTTGGGGCACGAAACCGTGGCGTCTCGCCCACACCAAACGGTGCTGAATTTCGAGTCGGACTCGACCGCCTCCGCCGCCTCCGCCGCCTCAATACTGCAATTCTGTCCCGACGTTGAATCCTCGATGCGCAGGGCGACATAGCGATTTCTCTTTTTGGATAGCCAGCGGCGCTTGGACAGCAACATGCGATAGCCGCAGTTGACGCACTCGAGCGAATACGTCCAGAGGTATCCGAAGACAGCGCCGCGTTGAGGGTAAAGGCTCGACGTCGCGTCGCGGAGGGCGGCTAACACACGCTTTCCGGAGTCCTCCACCACCGAGGCCATGTCGGCTGTGCCAACCGACCGAGAAAGCACAAGCTGGGCTTGCTGTAGCGAGACGGAAAGTTGATTGCTGTCCAATCCATGCGAGTCAGCGCCTAACACGGCTGCTTCGTACGGGATGGTTCCCCCGCCGGCGAACATATCCAGCACGCGAGGGGGCGACTTCCACCCTTTCAGCAGATGGTGTCGCGATGCAGTCAATGATTCCGGATCGACATTGGCGTCCTTGGAAATCGCATGAAGATGCTTGAGCGAGTCGCTCGTTGCCGACTTGGACAGGCAGGCATACACCAATGCCCGCATCGCTCGATGGGGGCGCCGCGCCCACCAGACCTGGAGTGTCTGCGGCGTCTCTCCCCGCCGATAGCGTTCCATGGAGCCCGCGGCCGACGATTCGTACTGGAGCATCCCGACGTCGATGAGCCGCTTGCGCGCCGCAGGCGGAATCTCGCAAAGCGAGGGCGCCGCGGCGAGACTTCGTTGCTCCGTGTGTTCGCTCGTGTTCAATGGGGTTTCACCGCAAGTTCAAGCACGTGGCACAGGCTGCCAGCCTGTTTATTGGACGTGGCACAGGCTGCCGGCCTTTGGAATTGACAGGCTGCCGGCCTGAGTTGGACGTGGCACAGGCTGCCAGCCTGTGTTGATTGGGAAGATCCAATTATCACAGGCTGGCAGCCTGTGCCACGTGCACGGCATCAGAAACTTGCGAATTGGCGGCCCCGCCCAATTCGCGGCTGGTTGTGGACGCCGACCCGAGCGACTACGATTGAGGCGAATCGAGGCCGTTGGAAAACGCCTATTTCCCCCAATCGGCACAACAATTTTCCGGTCATCGCTAAGGATTGCTTGGGCCAACAGCCGACGTCACTATGAGCACCAAACGATTCGTCCTCAACGCCGCTCGTTCTTCCAAACAGGGGGCACTGATTAACGCGGGCAAGGAAACGGACGAGTACATAGCTTTGACGAGCACGATGACGATGGCGGCCGACGACATGGCGGAGATCGGCTTGTCGGAGGGGCAGCTGGCTTTGGTTCGCACGGAGTTTGGCGAAGCCACGTTCAAGTGCGAGGCGGGAAAGATCCCGCTTGGGATGATCTTCGTGCCTTACGGACCGCCGACCTGCAAGTTGATGGGCGGCGACACCGAGGGCACGGGCATGCCGATGTCGAAGGGATGGGAAGTGGAAGTCGTGCCGCAATGAGCAACAGCCTGCGGACAGCAGATAGCCGGCAACAGCGAATTCGGATTTTTCAATGAGCGAGAGAGCCAACAACACCAACAACCTCGGCGGTCCCGACGGCCCGCACTTTTCCACCGAAGGAGACGCGGCGGACCTCCCCGCCTGGACCGAAGTGGAAGCGGGACGCTTTATGCCGCGTCGAGTGCGCGGAAGCTGCCAGGGCAGGGCGCTGGGGTGAACGTTTACGGTACCGTCGTCCGGGTCGGGCGACACCGATTGCCAGGAAATGTCCGACGAGAATCGCGACCGCCAGTAAGTTGTCGGCGCGTCGTTGGACGCTGATTCACGTCGACAGCTTAGGAACACGAATCGCGATGACGCTAAAAGTAATCGACAACGCCACGTGCACATTCTGCGGCTGTGTCTGTGACGACATTCAGTTGCACTACGACGACGTCCGCATCCACCAAGCCAAGAAAGCGTGCGTCCTGGGCACGGCTTGGTTCCTGAATCATACGGCGGAGGAGAAGTATCCCGCCGCGCTGGTCGATGGCCGCGAAGCCTCGCTCGACGAAGCGATCCAGGTCGCCGCGACACTGCTGCATGAAGCCGACATGCCGCTGGTCTACGGCATGAGCAACACGACGTGCGAGGCGCAGAAACAATGCGTCGCCTTGGCGGACCAATTAGGCGGGCTGCTCGACAGCCACACGTCCTTGTGACACGGTCCGACCGAAATCGCCGCCCAGTTGGGTGGTAAAGTAACTTGTACGCTCGGCGAAGTGAAGCAGCGAGCCGATTTCATCGTGTATTGGGGCGGCAACCCGGCCGAGTGCCACCCGCGCCACTTCACGAAGTACACGCTCATGCAAAAGAGCAAATTCTTGCCGCGTGGCCGCAAGGACCGGACGATGGTGTTGGTCGACATTCGCGAAACCAAGAGCGCGAAGGCCGCGGACATCTTCCTGCAAGTCCGGCCCGGCAAGGATTTCGAGCTGATCACAATCTTGCGGGCTTTGATCAAGGACCAGCACGTCAGCGACGAGCAGATCGCCGAGACCGGTTTGACGCGAGAAACGCTCGACGACCTGATCCGCCGGATGAAGTCGGCCAAGTTCGGCTGCATGTTCTTCGGCATGGGGTTGTCGATGACCCGTGGCAAGCACATGAACAGCGCCGCGTTGCTCACGCTGGCCGCCGAGATGAACGCTTTCACGAAGTTTGTCGCCATGCCGATGCGCGGGCACGGCAACGTGACCGGCGCAGATGTGATTATGCGTTGGCAGACCGGCTATCCGTTCGGGATTACGTTCAACCGTGGCTACCCCCGCTACAACCCGGGTGAGTTCTCCACGGTCGACGTGCTGGTGCGGGGCGACTGTGACGCCGCGTTTATCATCGGCGCCGACCCCGGAGGCACGATGCCGCAGCCAGCGATCGATCACTTGAAACGCATCCCGACGATCGTGCTCGACCCGCACATCACCCACACCAGCAAGCTCGCTCGCGTTCATATTACGACCGCCCCCCAGGGCATCGCGGCGCCGGGAACGGCGTATCGAATGGACGAGATCCCGCTGCCGCTCAAGCCGCCTTTGAAGTCGCCCTATCCGAGTGACGAGGAGGTGGTCCGCAGGATCAACGAAGCGATCGCGCAAAAACCGTTCTGGCTGCCCGAGGGGAGCCAGCCACAAATGCTGACCGCTCAAATCTAAACGCCATGCTCCGCATCACGAACGGCAAAGTCTACGATCCGGCCAACGGCATTGACGGCGAGGTCAGAGACCTTTGCATTGACGATGAGGGGCGGATCGTCGAAACAGTCGCTCCCAGTGCGCGGACGATTGACGCGACGGGGATGATCGTTTTTCCCGGCGGCGTCGACGTGCACACGCACGTCGCCGGCGGCGCAATCAATTTCGCCCGCGCGATGACCCCCGAGGATCATCGCCGCACGCAGGCCTTCATTCGCACCAAGACCCGGCGCAGCGGGCTGGGCGGCATGGCGCCCACCACCTTCGCCACCGGCTACCTGTACGCCGGCATGGGCTGGACCACCGTCAACGAGGCGGCGGTGCCGGTGCTCTCGGCCCGCCACACGCACGAAGAGCTGTCCGACATACCGATCGTCGACAAGGCCTCGCTGACCCTGATGGCCAACAACGAGATCATGCTCGACCAGTTGGAGGCAGGCGAATACGAGCGAGCCAAGAACGTCGTCGCTTGGTACATTTGGGCGGCCAAATCGTACGGAGTCAAAGCAGTCAACCCCGGCGGCGTCGCGGCCTGGAAGTGGGGCGGCGATGCCAAGCAGTTGACCTCGCCGATCGAGGGTTACAAAAAGCTGACGCCGGGGAGCATCGTCACGCAACTGGCCCGCATCTGCGAAGAGCTGGGGCTGCCTCACCCGTTGCATTTGCACTGCAACAACCTGGGCGCACCCGGCAATATTTCGACCACGATCGACACCCTGAAGCACCTCGAGGGCCGTCGCGCCCACATCGCGCATTCTCAATATCACGCGTACGGCGGCGAGGGCTGGGACACCATCTGCTCCGAAACGGGTCAATTGGCCGACTACTTCAACACGCATCCCAACATCACGACCGACGCCGGGGCCGTGCTCTTCGGCGACACCGTGACGATCACGGCCGACGGCCCCTGGCAGCACCTGCTCTACAAGTTGACGGGGCGAAAGTGGGGCAACCTCGACGTCGAGAATGAGACCGGGTGCGGAATCGTCCCTTACACCTACCGGCCCAGCAACTTGGTGAACGCCGTGCAGTGGGCGTCGGGACTGGAGTTGCTGCTGCTGATTCGCAACCCGTGGCAGGTTTTTCTGTCCACGGATCATCCCAACGGCGGCTGTTTCTGGCGTTATCCGGAGATCATCAAGCTGCTGATGTGCGCCGATTTTCGCAACGAGTGCATGCAGAAGCTGCCCGAGCAGATCAAGCGACGCATCACGCTTCCGGAGATCGACCGCGAGTACACCTTGTACGAGATCGCAACGTCGATGTCGGCTGGCCCGGCGAGAGCCTTGGGGCTGACACGAAAAGGAAACCTGGGTGTCGGCTGTGACGCGGACGTTGTCATCTACGAGGAAGATGGCGATGTGGAGCGGATGTTCAGCCACCCACGCTATGTGATCAAGGGCGGCGAGGTCGTAATCGAGGACGGCGACATTCGCGAAACACCCCATGGCTGCGAGTTCTTGTTTAAGCCGTCCATGGACCCGGGCGTTGACGATTTCATTCGTCCGCTGTTCGAAGATTGTTACACCATGTCCTTCGAGAACTATCCGGTCGAGTTGGAGCGGATCGAGCGAGCGGAGGTGTTGGAGGACACGACGCCGTGACCATCGAGCCAGTAGCGACAATAGCGAAACCTAACCGTGTGTCTCTGCATTTGAAACGCCAGCCGGCCGTGCCACTGGAAGCGGAGGTGATCTCGCCCGATGTCATGGGACAGCTTTCCAATGCGGAGCTGCGAGAGCTGCGGGTTTATCACGGCAAGCGCCAGCTTCCGTTGAGCGAGTTCTTCGACGTCGAGGGCGAGTTCAGCCAGGATCTGGAGCTGCACGGCGATTTGCACAAGGTGCGATGGATTGGCCGCGCCATGTCGCAGGGCAGCATTACCGTGCATGGCTCGGTCGGCATGCACCTGGGCTCTTATATGTCGGGTGGCCGAATCGAAGTCCACGGCGATGCCGGCGATTGGATCGGCGCCGAGATGAAGAACGGCTTCATTCACGTGCACGGCAACGCCGGCGGCCAAATCGGCGCCGCTTACCGTGGCTCGCTTTCCGGCATGAGGAACGGCATGATCCTTGTCGACGGCTCGGCGGGCCTGGAAGTGGGCATGCGGATGCGTCGTGGCACGATCATCCTCGGCGGTCCGGCGAAGGACTTCACCGGGCTGCAGATGAAAGGCGGCACTATCATTCTGCTGGACGGCGCGGAGATTCGCACGGGCGCTTGGATGAACCGCGGCACCATCATTTCCTTAAAGCCCCTGACCCTACTGCCGACGTTCACCTTCGCCACCGAGCACACTCCGACGGTGCTCAACGTGCTTGCGCGGCACGTCGCTCAGTTTGGGGTGCAATTGCCCTATGCGGCGGCGGAAGGCGTCTACCGCAACTACTGGGGCGATCAGGCGATTCCCGGCAAGGGCGAAATCCTCATCTGGCAGCCGGCGGCCTAGCAAACCATGACTGCGCTCGGGAAAGGTAACCCGAAGCGTCAGCGAGGGATCGAATCGCCCAAGGCACTCGGCATCGGTAGCAAGCATCCCAACGCGGGCCAGTCCTCTCTATCTGTTGCCACAGATAGAACACGGATGAAACACCGATGTCCGAACCAAGGTGCTTAACTTAAGAAGTGCAGGGGCCGAAGCGACAACGAACCTTGCATTACCGGCGCCGAGCATGCACAAGATGTCGACATCGAGTCAGGGAATTAATTGCTTTAGCCATCCCAGTGCACCGAAACGGTGAGGATTCGCATCAAGTGAAAACCGACGCCGGCGAAGCGCGACATCGTTGATGGATCCAGTCGGACTATTGTGGGCTGGGTTCCGATGCCCCGAAACCAATCGCCTCACCGGGCCTCACATGGGTCGCGGCACGCCACCAACGCATGGCTGCAGAGCTCAGCGTCTGCCCCACTTGCGCTGTCAACAGCAGAATCCCCGCCGAGACAGGCACGCTTAACAACAACAACAGCAACGACCCAAACGCGACGTTCGATGAGATTTGTTCACTCTGGAACAGCGGAAAACTGATCGCAAAGAAGAACGAGTAGCCCGTCAGCATCAGCAGTTGCCGCGCCGCGACGACAAGACTTTGTCGAACCAGCATCACAGCCCACGCAAACAGGGCGGCGGATCCCCAGATCGTGATGCGTTCTGAGTCTGCCACAAGCACGAACTGTACGCCGACAAATACCATGGAAGTAGGCAAGAACACACGCGAGGTGCGAATCGCCGCGTCGTCGTGATGCCGACATTGCAGGTAGACGCTTGCCGCGATCACCATCGCCAGCGCCAGGTCGACGAGCAACGCCGACAGGTTGAACTGATAACTATCCGCGTAGCAGCGGCACAGCAACACCAAGAATGGCTTTGGCCAGCCAGTCGCCCAACCGCCACTTATCGAGCGAGGCAGCGTCTGGAATAGGATCGTCGCAAGAAAGGCCGCAAGCGCATAGAACGCCGCGTCTCGAATACTCAAGGCGGGTGGTCGAGTATTACGAATCATTGGACACTTGTCGGGAAGTGAAAAGTGGGCAAGCCTGGCGAGGAACACGCAGCAAGAAAAAGTAGGCTGTCGCCAAAGTCTTGGTCGGCCGAATGGCCCTGTGATGGCTTCACCGCCAATCGCGAAACGCTGCAATCGCTACAATCCGCTCATGCAGGACCAGCAATTTTAAAAATCGGCGCACCGCAACGCCGAGCCGCCGCCCACCGGTGACACCATCGGCAACCAGCAAACCGGCACCAAGTCCGAATTCTGATGCGAGCGCATCATGCATACTCTTGCGAAGACAGTACTGGCAACCATCGCCATCACATCCGTCTCGTCTGCTTGTGGCGGCGAATTTCTGGAAGCCGCTCTTCCGAGACACTACGTCCGACTGAGGGACCTTGAGGCTACCCAAGACGGGAGGTGGGTCGTTGGACTTTACTTCCCGGGTTTCGCTTGCGTCTGGGACAAAAAAAGCGACGCGGTCCGAGACGTGTCCCAAAACCGATTTACGACGGCGATCTCGATTTCCCGGGGACCAAGCCCCAAAGTCGGCATCGCACTCTTTGGACGGGACGCGCAACGAAAGGAGGAGCGATCCTCATCTTGGGTTGAGGTTTGGCCGCTCAACGCCGGCAAGCAAGTCAAGCGACTCGCTTATCAAGACATCATCTCCGCGATGGCAATCTCCAGCAATGGGACGCTGATCGCGACGGTGGAGGCAAGCTCGGGCCTCGTCGTCAGGGAGATTGATACAGGCCACTCTCTCGGACAAAGAGAATTTCCTGGTGGGGAAGCAGTTGAGTTCTCATCCAAGGACGGCTACGTGTCCGTTGGGGGAGCCAACTACGATAGCCAGCAGTTTCCCTTGCGGTGGAGCATCAAGCCATGGAAAGAAACGGCTAGAGGACTGGGACCTCCCAAGAGCAGGGTGCTAACCCACAAGCATGCCCAACTGTGGGACCGATACTTTATCGATGACGATGCGGGAATTTCAGCGTGGAAATGGAACGGAGAGCGGGAGCTGCATTGGCCCTCGGACATCGAATTGATTGGCGTGTCCCCCAGCGGCGCACGTTACGCTCAAAGAACACTTGATGAAGTTCACGTAAGAGACGCCGCATCTCATCGCCTCCTGGCTTCCAGAAAGGTGGCGTCCGATACGGATTTGGTTGAGGGCGCCATGTTTGAATCGGAGCATTGCTTGATCATGGGAGTCGCACCCAAGAGGCCGTCCGCCCCGAGACGGCTTGCATCTTGGACATTTGAGACCGCAGTCAAGCAAGATCAGCATCGGGACAAACACGCCCTTGAGCTCCAGCCAAAATAAGCAAATCACCCAGAGTAAGGCCTGTCCCAAAAAGTAACGCCCAAGCCCGGCAATGGTGCGGACTTAGGCGTGATGGCGCGATCATTGGTGAGAAGCTGGCCCCCTAGGATTCGAACCTAGACTAACTGATCCAGAATCAGTCGTGCTGCCGTTACACTAGGGGCCAGTGGTAGTTTGAATGTAGGTCGCGGCAGCGAGGGGGTCAAGGCCGGTCCGGCAAGGACGGAGGAGGCTTTTCCCTTCGCTTTGGCGCACTTCGTGGTCTTCGCGTGCTTCGTGGTTCGCCACTCATTCTCCCGGCGACTCGCACATTAGCTTCAAAGCGGCCTCCTGGGCCAAGGTGACCGAATTGCCGTCCACTTCGACGTCGAGCACGCCGGCTTCCGGCAACCGCTCCCGCACTCGTCCGACAGCGTCGATCGAGAGCCCGGTCTTGCTGAGAAACCGCAGGAAGGCCGGCGACTGATCGAGCACTCGCACCAGCCGAAATCGCTCGCCCTCGGGCCATTCGCCCAAGCTCAGCGTCGCTGCCGCCGCTGGAATGCTGCCGTCCGCCTGTGGGATCGGGTCCCCATGCGGGTCCGCCGCGGGAAAATCCAGAAATCGATCGATGCGGTCAATCAGCCGGTCACTGACCGCGTGCTCCATGTGCTCCGCCTCCTCGTGCACCTCGTCCCAGGTCATCTCGAGCGTCCGCGCCAGAAACAGCTCGATCAGACGATGGCGGCGGACCACGCGCAGCGCCAATGCTCGTCCCGGCTCCGTCAGCCGCACGCCCTCGTAGGGCGTGTACTCGGCGAGCCCCGATTCGCTGAGCGTCTTGAGCATGCTGGAGACGGCGCCCGGCGAAACCGACAGCGCTTCGGCGATCGCGCCCGTCGTGGCGGGCTCGTCGCTCCGCGCACAAATCGTATAGATCGCCTTCACGTAGTTTTCGACCGTCAAACTGGAACGCATCATCAAACCGCCATTCGATTTCGGTGGGACCCGGTTGTTTGGAAGTTCCAGCCGCGATCCGCCGCATACGCCACATACACCGCATCGGCCGCATCGGCCCCCCCGCGGCGAACACTGCCATCCTCGCGGACCCGTCCGCGGCATGGAAGAATAGAGGACATTTCAAAAATCTTCCCTGGCGCAATCGAAGGCAGTTTTTCTGCTGGTTTTATCAACCCGATTGCCGATCGGGAAGTTTTAGAAATGCGTTGTAATGAAATCTGTCGAGCTGATCCACCTGACAAACACGTGTGACGGCAACTCCGGTGAGCTCGTTCGTCGTTCCAACGCCACTCGCTCGCTGTCAGCTTGAGCCACCCACCCATGCAGGCGACCGCCAGCGACCGCCCGGAGCGTCGTTAGGGAAACGCGCTCCCCGTCGTCACCCTGCCTTGTTTCAGCTAGGATGATCGCACCTCCTTGCCGGAGCCAACGGCAACTCGCGTTTGCCGCATGTGATCGCGACATGCGCGGGCTTAAAAGTGCCATCCCTCGCTTACGCTTCGGGTTTCCTTAAACCCCTCGCTTACGCTTCGGGTTCCCTTACAAGGCTCGGCTTCTTCATGCAACTCAATCAGTGAGCACGACCATCTTTCGCCTCAATCACCGCGCCAGCGCCGTCGCCGCCGCCATGACGGCCGACCCCGATGGTATAAAGATCGCCGCTCGCGTCGACGAGTTGGGTGCCACGATTGTTGACTGCGGCGTTGCCGCTCGAGGCGGTTTGGCGGCCGGGTTGCAACTGGCCCGCGTTTGCCTGGCGGGCCTGGGCGAGGTGCGTCTGCAGTCCGGAGGACTGACGGGCGCCCGAGTGGTGGTTTCCACGGACCAGCCCGTCGCCGCCTGCATGGGCTCGCAGTACGCCGGCTGGCAAATCGCTCCCGCAGCGGCCAATGGTTACTTCGCCATGGGTTCGGGGCCGATGCGAGCCGCGGCCGGCAAGGAGCCGCTGATCGCCGAAATCGGCTGTGCCGAATCGCCCGACCAAGTGGTTGGCGTGCTGGAAAGCGGCAAGCTGCCGCCGGCCGCTGTCACGGAGTACATCGCGTCCGCTTGCGGCGTGCCAGCCGACCAAGTGACGCTGCTCGTCGCACCGACCGCCAGCTTAGCCGGCGCCATTCAGGTCGTCGCTCGCAGCGTTGAGACCGCTTTGCACAAACTGCACGAGCTCGGCTTCGACTTGACCCAAATCCAATCGGGCTTCGGAGCCGCTCCCTTGCCGCCCGTCGCCAAAGACGACCTGCAGGGGATCGGCTGGACCAACGACGCGGTGCTCTACGGCGCCGAGGTCACGCTGTGGGTGGACGCCGATGACGACGCCATCGCGGAAATTGGCCCGCGCATCCCGAGTTGCGCATCGCCCGACTACGGTTCGCCGTTTGGCGAGATCTTTCGTCGCTACAACGGCGACTTCTACAAGATCGACCCCAACCTGTTCAGTCCGGCTTTGATCCACATCCAGAACTTGCGCAGCTCGCGACGACAGACCTTCGGCCAGCGCGACGAAGCATTGCTGCGGCAATCATTCGGGCTCTAGTGGACCGTCAAGCCATGATTTTGGAGTTGGAAAACCCGCGAAGTCGTGGCGAGCCACGAGCTTGGGGCGGCGGCCAACCCAACGTCTCAATTTTGACGGGGCAATAGCAACATTCAGCGCGACGCAAGCCGCTGAGCCGATTGCCGGAACAGGTGTTTAAAATCGTTCTCCACCACTCGCGGATTCACTTCCATGCAGTTGGCCGTGCTCTGTGATCCCGAAAGCTGGTACTTCCGCGACTTGGCGCGAGCCGGTCAGCGATCGGGGGACCGGATCACTTCGTTGGCGTTTAGCGACTTGACGGCGGTCGCCGACGGGCCGCGGCTCGTTGTGCCGGCTCTCGACGGGTTTGATGGAGTGCTCGTCCGCACGATGCCGCCCGGCTCGCTGGAGCAAGTGGTCTTCCGGATGGACTGCCTCGCTCAGTTGGCAGAGCAGGGCGTGCCGGTGCTGAACCGCCCGCGGGCCATTGAGATCGCTGTCGACAAGTTCCTTTCCACGGCCCTGCTGGCGCGACACGGCGTGCCGACGCCACGCACGATCTGCTGCCAAACGGCGGATCAAGCCATGGACGCCTACGTGCAGCTCGGCAGCGACGTGGTGATCAAGCCGTTGTTTGGGGGCGAAGGGCGCGGGATCACTCGAGTGAACGATGAGGCGATCATGTTGCGAGTCGCCAAGACGCTCGCTCAGCTCGACTCCGTGCTCTACCTGCAGGAGTTCGTTGCCCACGAAGGCGCGGACATCCGCGTCCTGCGGATCGGCGAAACGTTTCACGCCATCCGTCGTCGCAACCCGCACGATTGGCGGACCAACGTCAGCCGTGGCGCGACGGCCGAGCCCATCACGCTCGACGCGGAACTGCTCGAGCTCGCCCGCCGCTCGGCCGAAATCGTCTCGGCCGACATCGCGGGCGTGGATGTGCTCGAATCGCGGGACGGGCGCCGGCTGGTGCTGGAGGTCAACGCAGTGCCCGGATGGAAGGCGCTGGCGCAAACGCTGAATGTCGACATCGCCGCCGAGACACTGGAGTTCATTCGCAGTTGTGGCCGCGAGATGATGGAACGTGCAGGCAATGCGCCGAGCGATTGCCAAGCTCCAGGGCTCGGTTGATGAATCGGGCCTCAATTGAGTTGCCTGTCATGCAGGCCGGCAGCCTGCACTACGACTATTTGCCAATGCAATAGAGGTGCTGCAGCGTCCGGCAGAACACCTGGCCATCGACGAGCACCGGCGTGGCGACGGTCATTTCCTTGGCGAGTTGGTTCTCGGCGATCGTCTCGGCGCCGTTGGGGCCCAGCTTCAGCACGGCGGTCATGCCGTCCTCGCGAGTCATGTAGAGATGGCCGTCGGCGACCACCGGCGAGGCGCTATAGTTGGCGCCGCCACGTCGCGGCGCCTCCGCCTCCCACAGCACTTTGCCGGTCGCCAAGTCGAAGCAGCGCACTTCGCCGCGGTCCGTGCACATGTAGACCTTGCCATCCGCGGCGGCCGGCGTGGGCACGTCCGGCGACAGCTCCGCGTGCCAGGCAATGTGTGACTTGGTCACGTCACCTTCGCCGCCCAGCCGAATCGCCGTCAGGCTCTTGCCGCGCGCATAAGGCGCGATCACCATGCCGTCGGCGACAACGGGAGAGGCGATCGAACGAAAGTACTTGTGGTTCGTGGGGTTCAGCCCGCCCACGCGCCAAATCTCCTTGCCATCCGACGCGCGATGCGCGGTGACATGATCCGCGCCGAGCACCACCAGCGTCTCCGAGCCGTCCGCGTTGCCGACCACCATCGGCGTCGAGTAGCTCTGATTCGACTCTTCGTTCGCGTCCAGCATGCGGTCCGCCTTCCAGCCCAGTTTTCCGGTCGAGCGGTCGAAGGCGGCGAGATACGACGGGCCGGACTGCATGCAAGCCACCACGACATGATCGCGTGTCAGCACGGGGGACGTGCCGAGGTCCCACCACAAGGTGTCCTCGCCAAACTGTTTCTGCAGATTCTCGTGCCAAAGCGTCTTGCCGGCGAAGTCCAGACACGCCAAGTCGCCGCTCTTGAAGTAGACGTACACGCGCTGGCCGTCGGTCACCGGCGATGGATTGGCGCCCGTGGCCTTCTTATGCTTGCCGGGCACCGGCGATCCCAGAGCCCGCCTCCACAACTCCTTGCCCGCTCGATTGAAGCAGAGCACCAAGTTCTCGCCCTCGGTGGAGCACGTGACAAACAAATGGTCGCCCCACACCGCGGGCGTTGAGCTGCCGGGACCTGGCAATTCGACGCTCCAACGCACATTCGACTCAAGCGACCACTCAACCGGAAAGCCGGACCCCGCCGCAACGCCGTTCTGCTGCGGCCCGCGCCATTGAGGCCAATCCGCCCCGTCGGCAGGACTCGTCAACCAGACGATGGCAAGCAAGCAGGGCGCCGCAAGGGCACGGGACACATTGGTAGTTCTGGTCATGTCGAACTTCTCGAGGCGGGTTGTGATCGAGGCAGGGCAGGCGGCGTGACGCCGCTGCGTTGAAAAAAGCCTAAACCAAAGTCAGCTCCACATCCAGTCGACAACGTAGTGCAGGACGCAAGCCTGCAAGCAGCGGCAAAGACCACAATCATCACAGGCTGGCAGCCTGTGCTACGGAATTCGCTAACGGGGTGCAAACGGATCGGGCGAATTCAGACGATCCAGGGCGCCCTCGAGGTCGATCTGCAGAGGCTCGTTCGCTTCCGAAGCAGCTTCTCGAGTCGATTCGGTCGAGGATGCCGACGCCAGCACTCGCGTTTCAAACCCCTCTTCGCCAAACGTCTGGGCAAACTCAATCAGGGTTAGTCGTACTGCGGGGCGCTGGGGGTGGCGCCCGTTCCACTGTTCCAACAGTACGTCGGCCGCCCGCTGGCGAAAACTGCGATGGCGTTCGAATGACAAGCGACGCAGATAGTATCTCCAATGTTGGCTCGGCAGTTCGCGCGCCGTCGCGGGCGAGCCGGTCGCGTCCCACGGTTGTCCGCGACGCAGCACGTCGATCTGCTCGCCCGATTCCAAGTCGGCTCGCGCCACCAGCCATGAATCGCGCGTTGGCGGAACATGAAACATCGTCCATTCCTGGTCGATGTAAGCGGGCTCTCCGCTCCGCAGCAACCCGACCAGCCATGTGGGCGGCAAGTTCTCCCCGCCCTCCGTCTCGGTCTCTTGCCCAGGCAACAAACGCCCGTTGGCGTCCGTCGCCATCTCCGCGCCGACTCGCCAGATATCAAGCAGGTTGGCAGCGAGCGCGACAGCCATGGCATAGCCACAAATCCCGGTGACCAACCATCGCCAGGCGCCTCGATGCCTCGCCGTGTTGTCCGACTCCGGCGACGACTCAACAGACGGCCTTGTCCGCCGGCCCAGCCGATCCCCCAGCCGATCCCAGAACGGGTTGGGCAGAAAGACAAGCCACGCGGCCATCGACACCCAACCGAACAGGCCGACGTGCATGACCGCCTCAACCCCCAGGTGCAACGCCCAGAAGGCGGCGACGACGATCACTCGCACCGAGGCCGACTTCCAGGGGCTCCAGACAACAATCGGCCCCAACAGCTCGAGCCACAACGTGCAGGCGGCGATTGGCGCCAGCCACTGCGGGTGTTCCGCGAGCCAGCGTCCGCCGGGGCGCACACAAAAGTCCAATTCGACGACGCGCTGCATCGCCTCGCCGCTCAGCCAGACATCGTTGAGCTTCAGCCAACCCGTGACGAGATATACCAGGCTGACCTGAATCGGCAACAACACCGACGGCCAAACGGGAGCGTCTCGTCCGGGCGGGGCCAAACCGCCGCGTCGGCGCCGCACCGCGTCAAGCGACCAACAGGCGCCCCAAGGCGCAAACATGCCCCAGAACAGCATCATTCTCAACAACATGTCGCCCGAGTTGTTCACCAACGGATTGCGGACATGCAGCGACATGGTGAGCAGCCACAGCGCCACTGTGGCGTATCGAGTCCACGCTCCCGCCAGTAGCAAAAGTGTGCAGACCAATTGAGTGGCGAGCAGCATCCAAGCGTAAACGGGAGAGTCGCTGAATGCGTACAGCGTCCACCAACTGCCGCCGCTGGTGAGCTCGCGTTGCAGCTCTAGCGGCAGGAGCCCGCGTTTGGAGAGAAAGATCTCGACCTCGCCGAACCGAGTGGTCAAGTCGACCAACATCACGCTGGCCAAGCCGATGCGGCAAGCGGCGAGGGATCGTAGTGGAACGCGAAGTAGGGACATTGGCTTCGCCGGTCAAAGGGGAGGCGTCTCTTCAATATAGCTTCGGCATCGACAGGACCCGCGACACCGCCGATCACGATCGCAGCGGTCGTGCGGGTTGCGCAGCCTGTGCCTCGCCACAACGCCGTGGCACAGCTTCCCCGCAGCAACCGGCGGGCGGCCATAAGCTACGTTTCAACGGTGATTCCTTGAGATCCGCACCCCCTGTCGCCCGTTGCATCGCCGCCCATCGCCCGAACCATGCCGTTCATGCCAAGTAGCTGGAACCAATGGTGGAAGTCGCCTCCGCCGCGCGACTATGTGTTGCTACAGTCGCTCGAAGAGCGTGTGTTGTTCAGCGGCACACCCTTGGACGGAATGGCAGAGGGTGTGGATGGAGACGATTCCCCCGACACCGACATCGCCGACCTAGCCGACACAGCCGCTCCGTTTGACGACGTCTCCGACCTTTATCCGGGCGCGGACGCCGCACTTGCCGACTTCCTGGATCTGGCCGCGGTCGCCGAGGAGCTCCCTGCGCATCGGATCGAAATCGTGTTTGTCGATGTCCGCGTCGACGACTTTGACCGGCTACTCGACGAACTGGCGGCGGACGCCGGGGGCCGAACGCTCGAGTTTGTCGTGCTGGACGCCAACTCCAATGGAGTCGATCAGGTCAACCGTGCGCTCTTGCGCCACCCCGACTCGGACGTGCAGGCGTTGCACTTTGTCACTCATGGCGCCGACGGCCGTGTGCAGCTGGGCAATCAATGGCTGAGCCTCGATTCGCTTGACGAGTTCGGCGAGTCGGTCAGTCGCTGGGGAGACGCGTTGGCCGACGACGCGGATCTGCTGTTCTACGGTTGCAACTTGGCAGAGTCGCCTGCCGGCTTGCGACTGGTGGACGCCCTTGGCGTGCTCACCGGCGCCGACGTGGCCGCCAGCATCGACGCCACGGGCGCCGGTTCGCGGGGCGGCGACTGGCAACTGGAGTATCAGTACGGCACGATCGAAACGGCCAGCCTCAGCGCCGCGAACTGGGATGGACTGCTGTTGCCGTTCGTCGTCTCGGGCACGGTCTACGAAGACCTGAACGGCGACGGGCAAATCAGCGGCGACTTGGGGATTGGCGGCGTCGACGTCGCGATCTACATCGACAACGGCGACAACGCGCCCGGCGCAGGAGATGTGCTGGTCGACCAAGCGGTGACCGACATCACGGGGAACTACTCGTTCCTCTCGCTGCTGCCCGGCACCTACTGGGTCGTGGTGGACGGCAACACCGTGGGCACCAATCAGGCGTTGAACGTATCGGCGGTCAGTGCGGATCTGCTGGCCGAACAGACGTACGGCGCCGCCGGCAGCGCGCGCTACGACGGCACAAGCTACTCGTTCAGCGCCGCGGCGGGCGCCCACTATGGCGGCCTGACCGCAGGCGTCACAAACGACAGCTCCAGCCTGGCAACGATGCAACACGTGATCCGACTCGACGTGGCAGCCGATGTGGCCAACGTCGACTTCGGTTTTAGCCATAGCGTGATCACTCACACGGGCGATGCCGTGGAACAGGGATCGCTGCGAACCTTTCTGTTGAATGCGAACGCCATCAGTGGGTTGCAGGCCAGCCGATTTGTGCTGACGACCTCGGATGCCGGATACGGCGCGCAGACTTCCGGCGCCTGGACCATCTCGCTCACCGCCAGCCTTCCCGATATCAACGACGCCATTGAGTTGGACGCCACCAATCAATCAGGCTATGCAGGGCTTCCGGTGGTGGAGATCGACGGAAACAACAATGATCTCATCAACCTAAAGGTCGGCAGCAGCACGGTGCGAGGCTTGGCCTTCTACGATGCCAGAAACGACGCATTTAGCGTTCATTCGGACAACAACACCATCGCGAACAACCATATTGGCGTCGACGCGTCCGGATCGGTCGGCATGGGCAATGGTCGGGACGGAATTCGTCTGTTGTCTCAAGGCAATATCGTCGAGGACAACATCATCTCCGGCAACGCATCGATTGGTGTGCGGGTCCAACAAGTAGGCAATCAGCTACTCCGCAATCGCATCGGAGTCGACATTAATGACATCCCGCTGGGCAACGGCCAACAGGGGGTTCTGCTGAACTCCTCCAACAACACCATCGGAACGCGAAACCTCGCGGACGCGAATACGATCGCCTTTAACCTCGGCGCTGGCGTGGCGATTGCAGACGGCGCACACGACGGCAACCTCATCAACATCAACTACATCTACGACAACATCGGGTTAGGCATCGACCACAAGGTGGACGGCGCCGTTGAGCCCAACAACCTGGACGCTCTCAACAATTTCGCGCAAATCACCAAGGTCACCTCGGATGGCGTGAACATTCGGATCGTTGGCTTCCAGGCCGCCGTATTCACGGATGGCGATATCGATTTCTACATCTCCCCAGCGGCCGATCCCAGCGGGCATGGCGAGGGGCAAATCTACCTTGGCTCGGCTCCCCACAATAACTTTCTTGGCTTCAGCACCTTCGATGTGACGTTCGTCAATCCGCTGACGGACACTGCCGTCGTCTCAGCGATCACTAACGCGAATCATGCCTCCGAATTCAGCACCGCTGTGGGAATCTCCCTCGTCACCCCGCTGCTCGATCTGGACAGCGACGATAGCGTCGCGACGGGCGCCGACTTCCGCACCACGTTCGTCGAGAACGGCAGCGCCGTCCGCATCGCCGACACCGACGCATCGCTATCCGATGCGGACGATCGGATCCAGTCGCTGACTGTCCAAATCGCCAATCTCAGCGAGGCGAGCCAAGAGATCCTCGACGTCGATGTGACCGGCACGACGGTGAGCAAGGCGTTCAACCCGACAACGGGCTTGCTGACCCTGTCGGGCCTGGAAACTCCAGCTGTTTATCAAACACTGCTGAGGGCGATCACCTACGAGCACCAGGGCGACAACCCGACCGTTGGAGACCGCATTCTTCAGGTGCAAGTTCGTGACGAGGGCGGCAACACCAGCGTGGCCGCCACATCCACCGTGACGGTGCAAAGTGTCAACGACGCCCCGCTGGTCTCCGGGCCCGCGACCGCAGCCGCGATTACGGACACCCCGTTGTCGTTCTCCTCGGCCAATGGCAATTCGATCGTTATCACGGACGGTGACGCCGGCGCCAATGATGTGCGCGTGTTGCTCAACAGTTCCAACGGCACATTGACGCTGGGCAGCACCACGGGACTGACGTTGCTGCAAGGTGACGGCGTCGCCGACACACTGTTGGAGTTCGACGGCTCCTTGGCGGAAGTCAACGCTGCGTTGAACAACCTTCAATTCCTGTCCGACGTGGGTCACACCGGCAGCGCATCGATTTCGGTGAACGTCGACGACCTTGGCAACACGGGCGGCGCAGCGCTCAACGACAGCCACACGATCACCTTGACCGTCCAGTCTTCGTTTGTCGTCAACGACACTAGCGGCCCCGAAGATTCGGCGATCCCGGTCTCGGTGACTCCGATCGGCTCCGCAACCAGCTACACGATCAGCGGCGTGCCGATCGGCGCCTCGTTGAGCCACGGAACCGACATCGGCTCGGGGCAGTGGACCGTGGCGACAGGGGATCTGGGCAGCTTGACACTCACGCCGGCGGCCGATTTCTTCGGCAGCATTGTCCTCAACGTCGATGATGGGCTGACAAACAAGAGTCTGACGGTGACCGTGCAAGCGGTGAACGACCTCCCCACCACGACGGGCGTCCCCAACCAGACGCTCGCCGAGGACGGCGCGCCGCTTGTCGTCGACCTGCTGCCGTCATTTGCCGACGTCGAGGATTCGGCCGCGAACTTGACGTACAGCGTGACAGGCATCACCAACACCACGCTGGTGGGCGCCTCGATCGCCGCAGGGACGGGCCAGCTCACCCTGACGCCGATGTCCAATGCGACCGGCAGCACCTTGATCTCGGTGCGCGCCACCGACTTGGATGGCGGCTTTGTCGAGTCGACATTCCAAGTCGACGTGACCGCGGTCAACGACGCGCCGTCGGGAGCCATCTCCAACATCGCCGTCAACGAGGACGCCCCCGCATCTGTCGTCGACCTGTTCGCCGCTTTCGCCGATGTGGATGACGCTGACGCCAACCTGACATTCACGGTGAGCGCCAACTCGAATCCATCCTTGGTGTCCACTGCCATCAACGCGGGCACAGGCTTGCTGAGCGTCTCCTACGGAGCCGACGCGTTCGGCGTCGCCAACCTGACGGTCACCGCCACCGATCCGGGAGGCGCCGTCGGAACCGCGTCGTTCGTCGTGACGGTCAACGCAGTCAATGACGCGCCAACCACCTCCGGCATTGCCGACCAAACGTTGCTGGAGGACAGCTCGCCGGCAACCATCGATCTGCTGCCGTCGTTTGCCGACGCCGAAGACGCGGCGGCCAACTTGGTGTACAGCGTGACCAACAACACCAACGGCTCGGTGGCGAGCGCAACCATCGCCTCGGGAACCGGGCAGCTCACCCTGACACCGGCGCCGAACGCCTTCGGCAGCACCTCGGTCACGGTGCGAGCCACGGACTTGAACGGCGCCTTTGTTGAAACGACCTTTCAAGTCGACGTGACCGCGGTCAACGACGCGCCGTCGGGAGCCATCTCCAACATCACCGTCAACGAGGACGCCCCGGCATCGGTCGTCGACCTGTTCGCCGCCTTCGCCGATATGGACGACGCTGACGCAAACCTGACATTCACGGTGAGCGTCAACTCCAACCCATCCCTTGTGAACACCGCCATCAACGCGGGCACGGGCTTGCTGAGCCTCACCTACGGAGCGGATGCGTTTGGCGTCGCCAACCTGACGGTGACCGCCACCGATCCGGGAGGCGCCGTCGGAACCGCGTCGTTCGTCGTGACCGTCGACCCAGTCAATGACGCGCCAACCACATCCGGCATTGCCGACCAAACGTTGCTGGAGGACAGTTCGCCGGCAACCATCGATCTGCTGCCGTCGTTTGCCGACGC
>JAGQPF010000174.1 GCA_020426845.1 Planctomycetales bacterium | reverse complement strand
TGCGATTCTCCTCAAAGACCTTATCCACTTCCTCCGCCGGGAGTGCGTTCTCGAGGATCACCCGGACCATCACCGACTCAGGGCACTCCTGCTTCAACTTCTCCGGGATATCCTTCGTCATTTCCAAATACCTCCGTGCGTTCTGGCAACATCTCAACCGATGTACTCCAGACGAACCAAAGTCCCTATTGGTTCGTACCGCTAGAGACGACCTTCAAAGGGCTGGGTGTTGCACCGGCCTTTGATGAGATGGTGACGAATTCGGATTGGGGCGCAGGTCCACGGGCGTGCGCAGCGAGCTACCTGACGTTGGTAGATAAGTTCATCAGCGAAAAGGGGCAGGATGCCCGCGAACACTACTATTGGAAAAACGCCGCGGCGGCTTACCGCTTGCCGTTGGAGTTGGATGGTTGGCCACAGATGAAACACGGATGAAACACGGATGGCGCTTGGCAGGAAGAAGCAGGAATGCCGGGGTGGGACATATCAGTGCATCATGCAAGGATGAGTCCAACCCATGGCGGACGGGGCGCCGACAGCGCTCATGATATCAAGCTGCCTACCTCCCGAGAGGGGTCGCAGTTCGGGAATGCGCCCAACATGCGCCCAACTACTCCAACCTCCATAGTGAGTCTCTGTATGATGGTGTTGCCTGGAGGGATGGAGAAGAGGGGCGGCTTGTCGTCGCAACCATACACATCGCGCGACGCGAAAGGAATAACGATGCCTTTACAAATCCGTAGATCAACGGCGACGAGGCCGCTCTTCTATGGCGTCCTGTGGGGACTGCTGTTCGCCGGATTCACACCGATTCCAGGGCAAGCTCAAGACGTGGCGGCCTTTCAAGAAGGATATCGCCAATGGACGCAGCTGGAGGCGAAGGGAGCATGGCAAGAGGCGGCTGAGGCGGCGAAACAAACGAACGAGCTGGTCAGATCGCTTTTCGGCGAACAGAGCTTGCACACGGCGCGCGTCGAGTCGGAGCGAGCCGAGCTGCTGAGAAAGCTCTGCCGGTATCCCGAAGCGTTGGAGCTCGCTCATGCGAGCTCCAGAACACGCGCGTCGCAACTGCAGCGAGGCGACCCGTTGATCGCCGAGTCGATGTTGCGGTTGGCGAGACTCCATATTGAAACGCGCGAGTTTCCACAAGCGTTTTCCTATCTTTCCCGAGGCAAGGCCATCGTCGAGGCGCGATTTGGAAAACGCGCGCCGCAAACAGCCGAGTTTGTCTCGTTGACGGCGCGAGTCCATGCCGAACAAAAGAGCAATCTAGCCGACGCGGAAACAATGGCGCGATTGGCCTTGGAGATGCTGCGGGAGAACAATCTGCAGGCTGCTCCCGCATTTGCGGAGGCGCGAGTCAACTTGGCGTATGTTTTGCTGAGACGTGGCGAGTTCAGCATGGCCGCGGAGGAGTTGAAGACGGCCATCGGCGCCCTGGAACAGCGACTGGGCGCCAAGCATCCCACTGCTCTCATCGCGAAATATGGCTTGGCGCTCTGCTACTCCGAAGCCCAGCAGTTCGAACGGTCGAAGCAGTTGCTGACGGAGTTGGAGGCGGACTTTGCGGCTCACCACGCCAAGGACAGCCTGTGGCTCAGCTTCGTCATCAACGATCTGGGAAGCAGCGCCGTGCGCGGGGGCGACTTTCCCCGCGCGGTGGAACGGTACGAGCGCAGCTACGCGATGAAACGGAAAGTCTTGGGCGAGGGGAACTTGGAGTTGTCGGTGGCGCTGTCCAATCTGTGCGTGGTCTACGGTGCTTTGGGGCAGAACGAAAAGGCGGTGGCGTATGGCGCGCAGGCCATGGAGTTGATTCTTGCCAAGGAGGGAAAGACGTCCACACGATTGATCAACGTCTACCCAAATCTCGGTTCAGCTCTGGTCAAGACGGGCCGCGTTAAGGAGGGAGTCGCGCTGATCTTGGGCGGAGCTCAGAACTCGATCGATGGCTTGGGAGAGACCCACCCGGACTCGCTGGCGTCGATTCACAATGCGGGGGTTGTCCTGAACGCGGTTGGGCGCCCCGACTTGGCGGAAGCGCTGATCAACAAATCCGCCAGGGCCATCGAAGTGAAGTATGGCCGGTCGCATCCCGTGTTCCCGCAGATGCTGGCTTCGCTGGGCACGATCCGAAGCATGCACGGGTTCCACAAAGTCGCGGCGAACGATTACCTGGTGGCGTCCCTTGCCGCCGAACAGACGCTGGGAAAACTGCACCCCAAAGTGGCCGGCTATCAGGCTTCGCGTGCGGTGGCGCTCGCCAGAACCGGTGACTTGGACGAGGCGGTTCGGACGATGAACATTTCCCGAGTCAACAACCGGCGATACGTGGAGACCGTGCTTCCATGGTTGACGGAGGGGGCGCAGCTTGCCTTTTTGAAAGAAGCCGACCACGCCGCGTTTCACCACGCCATGTTCATCGCCAACAAGGCGAAGCGCCAGGAGGGCCGAGTCCAAGGGGCGAACTGGGTGATCAACGGAAAGGGATTGTCGGCCGAAGTGCTTGGGCGCCGAGTGCAAGCGGCGCGTAGCTCGTCGTCACCGGAGGTGGCGAAGATACAAGGCGAACTGTCGCAAGTGCGGCAGGAGCTCGCTCAGCTGGCGCTGGCGGAGACGGAAGGGGGCGAGGCGCCGAAAGACGGCGTGGCCAAAGAGGATTTTGAAAGTGGGCGGGCCAAGCAGATCAATCGATTTCTCGCGGCCGTCGACCGCCAGTCGGAGCTCGATCGGCAGCTCGCCGCGTTGGTTGGGGCGCCCTCCAGGCGTTTCGATCCTTGGGTGAGCGTGGACGAGTTGCGAACCGCCATCCCTCCTGGCGCCGTCTTGGTCGAGATCGTGCGCGTTCCGCCGCCGCACGACCAGCTGCGGCTCGACTCGCTTCTCGGCAATTCGTACATGGCGTGGACGATTCCCGCAGCTGGAGAAGGCGAAGTGGGCTTCTTCTACTTGGGACTGGGGAACGTCATCGAGCCGCTGGTTGTCGAGTTTCGACGACAGCTTGGGATGACCGCCGGCGCCATCAAGGATTCGAATGAAGTCGACGCCGAACGGAAACTCCACGAGACCACGGAACGCCTCTCACAGCAGATTCTGCATCCCTTGCTCGCGAAGATTGGCCAGTCCAAGCGTTGGATCATTAGTCCCGATGCAGCGCTGTGGATGGTCCCTTGGGAGGCATTGAGGCTGCCAGGCAACGAGCGGTACGCGGTAGAAGAGCACGAGATCAGCTATACGGTATGCGGCCGCGAGTGGACACAGCAGCGCGAGTCGCATCCGGCGTTGGCGCCAATGATGGTGGCCGACCCGGACTACAATCTGGGCGCTCCCGGCACCCTGGATCCGGAGAAAGCTCCGTTCAAGTCATTGTCCGGGACGGCGCGTGAGGGCGAGGCTGTCGCGCCTCTGCTGACGCGCATCGCACAGGCGCCTCCCATCGTGCGCACGGGGGAGGAAGCGACCGAGGAGGCCGTTCGACAGACAACGAACCCGGAAGTCCTGCTCCTCAGCACACACGGTTTTTTCGAGCCGGGCGATCCTGATGTGCCCAGCAATCCAATGCTGCGCTGCGGATTGGCACTGGCTGGCGCCAACTATCGACCGCTGGCCAAGGCGGGCCACGACGGGATCCTGACCGGAATGGAGATCATGGAGATGGATCTGCGCGGCACGAAGCTTGTTGTCTTGAGCGCGTGCGAGACAGGCGCCGGCGACATCCGCATTGGCGAAGGCGTGGCAGGGCTCCGTCATGCGTTTCATTTGGCGGGCGCCCAGTCCGTCGTGTCGACCCTTTGGCCGATCCCCGACCTGGAGACGGCCGACTTCATGACCTCGTTCTTTCGACACTTGTCGGAGGGCAAGCGACACGCCGCCGCCTTGCGCGCCGCTCAGATCGACGCGATCGAACAGCGCCGCAAGGAGCACGGAGGCGCTCATCCCATCTATTGGGCGGCGTTCACTCTCAGCGGCAGCCAGAGCGACGACCAAGCCAAGGGCCTGCGACTGGCGCGGCACCACTGGAGGAACGATCGATGGGACGAGGCGTTGTGGTGGCTGGGCGTGGGACAGCCTCGTCTGGCGCCCTTGGTGAAGCAGGACCTGTTGCGACCAGCCGAGGCAAAGCAGCAGCTTGCGTTGGGAAAGGCTTGGCTGGAGGCCTTGAAGTCGTTGGGGGATGCCGATGCTGCGTCGATCGAAAAGGAAATTGTTCGCGAGCGAATGCTGTTCTGGAACCGCACTGCCCTAGTCTCCTTGCCCGACGATCCGCGTGCGGAACTGGTGGCCAGCGTGCGGAAGTCAACCGGATTGTGGCTGGAAACCGAGAGTCGAAAGCTCAATCACCCGCCACGCCCGCCCAAGCTGACTCTGTACAACCCCGGGCAAACCATTGGAAACCGGAAGCGGACCTCTGCTTCCTCTGATTCGTCCGCGTCGTCAGGGGCGAACGCGTCGACCGATGAAGTCGCGGGGCTTGAGCCACCGCCCACGCCCGTGCATTCCAGTGACAAACTCGTGGAGCTGACGGGCGTCACTCGTGATTGCCGGGATGCGGCGATGGCCTTTTCGCCGGACCGGCGCTGGCTGGCTCGCGGAGGCGTGAAAGATGGGGTTTCGTTGGTGGATCTCGAAACCGGAAAGGCGAAGCGCGAGTCGGGGCCCACTTTCGTCGTTCATTGCCTGGCGTTCTCACCTGACGGAAAGCGGTTGGTCGCGGCGGGAGAAAATCTGCGCGTGTTTGACGTGGAGTCGTTTACGGCGATCGGCAACGACCTGGCCAGCGAATGCCAGTCAGCCTCGGCCATCGCCTTCTCGCACGATTCGCGGCTGCTGGCCGTCGCCCACCAGGGACGGGAGTGCTTCATTGAGGTCTGGGACGTTAATGCGCGCGAGCTAGTTCGCAAGATCGAGCTTGAAGCTCCGACATTCACGCTGGTCTTCGGCCCCCGCGATCAGGCCATCATGGGCACGGTAATCAACAGCAGCTCGGTCTCTAGGTGGAGTGTGGCCAGCGGAGCGCGAGAGCAGCAATACCCGGCGAATTCCACTGGCCCCATTGCGCTGCTGGATGACGAGACCCTCGTCGTGTCTGGGTCGAACGGCATCACCACGTTGAAACTAAAAGATGGATCAATTGCCTCTCAGCAGAATTGGGGGTCGTTTGCGAAGACGACAATGTCTTCCAATGGTCGGCTGATTGCCTGCGCCAATGTGAAGGACGAAATGCTGGAGATCTGGGGCGGCCAGCCGGCTCAAAGGATCACAACCGTCCCGCTTGCCGGCGCCATCGTCAGCATGTCTCTCAGCGGCGACGGCCAGTCGCTTGGCATCGTACTCAAGAAAGACCGCCAGCTATGGATGGAGGTTTGGCGCCTGCAGCCTAAGGAACTGCTTGCCAAAGCGGCCGCCAACACTTCGGCAAATCTCGCTCGGCAAGATTCGCTACAACCTGGCGGGCACAGTCCAGCGCCAGTCCAGCCAGCCCCGGACGATCCGCCTGTTCCGGATCGTGACGCCGCCGACTACTTCCGACGGTTCGGAGGAGGCGTCCACACGACGCCGCTTGGCCTGGTGGTTGTGATCAGCAAGCCGGTCATCACCGATGAAGACCTGGAGTTGCTCAAGAAGCTGTCGCCGAGCCAACTGACACTTTTTCCGCGGCAGGCGATCTCGGCCGATCTTTCCAAACTGAAGCACTTGGAAAAACTCACGGCCCTCACGCTATTCTCTGACCTGTTTGACGCCAAGAGCATCGCCCAGCTCAACGGTGTCGCCATAGACCGCCTGTATATTCAATCAGGCAAGGTCGACGGTGAGGCCTTAAAACACTTGGCGTCGATGCCAAACCTCGAGCATCTCACAATTGTCGGTCAGACCAGGCTACAGGACGAAGACCTGCGGCCCTTGGAGGATGCGAAGAAGCTGAAATATCTGACCATCACGGGCGCGCCAAACATTACGGAGGACGCCATGAAACGATTCAAGGAGAAGTCCATCCAAATCCAAGTCTACAAATCTCGGTGATCCCCGTCGGCTCGCATCAGTCAGCGTTTCTCAATGACCGTAGTTGGATACCCCGACATTTCCGTTGACTCAACGAACGGCAACTTTCGGGCCGAGGCTAGATCGCCAGACAATGGCGCCATCAACCAGCGAAATGGCGACCCGCCAGACCTAGGCAGCTTCGGCTACCGATACGGTCAGGAGCAACGCTCGTTTCGCTATCAGTTGATCGACAAACGAACTTCTCGCGTCGTTTGGGAGCGCTGGCAGCAAACTGAGGAAGGCTCGCCGCATGAATTGTCGGTGTCTGACAACGGGTGGGTTGTAATTCGGACCCACGGGTACACGTTCGCTGCACTCATTGTCGTTTCGCCGCTTGGCGAAGATTGCTTACACGTAGCGGTATGTAGCCAGCTACCCGGCGGCGATGCCAGCGTAGATGGCGAAGGATGCTCAACCATAAAGGACGACAACATCCGCGAGTCCACGGCAGGCTTGTTGTGGACGAGAGGTGCGACGAACTACTTCTTTCAACAGGGCGATCGCACCCATTTCGCCTATGTCACCGGGTGGGGGAGACGAATCGTACTCGACCTCGATCAACGCAGAGTTGTCGACACTGCCAACGGCAACAGCGATGTTAGGCATGCCTGCGAAGCCACCGAGCGGGTACTGGCAAGGGAGTATCTGCGGAATGCAGTCGATCAACTCGAGGACTACGACGGGAATCAACTGTTCGGTGACCCCAAAGGCGCTGAGCCATTTTGGCGGCGATTGCCGAGCATAGAGGGGCAGCTTGGGGCGGTGATTCGCAATCGCGTTGTTGAAACACTCCCAATTTTGAGAGCGATGGAGCCAGTCGCAGTCCAGCAAGGGTACGGCGGCTGCAACGCACTTCCCGACCGCCATTGGGTGTTTCGGTACAGCATTCGGCCGCTAACGAATCTCGCCATTCGGTGCCTGGGTGAAGAACCGGAAGGCTATAGCTCCTACGGATTTTTTCGACGCGAATTCAGGAGTCGCCGTGATCGGGAAGGCACGGTACACGTGTTGGAAGTGCCAGAGTGCAAGAGTGGCCGAGATGCGTTGCTGCCAGTGATTCGGCGAAGCATGTGCTCCAGAGATGTGCTCGATTTGCTGGGCGCTCCCGACTACTTGGAGCCGTTCGCCGTTAGACGCGATCCGATTTTTGTTTGGGGCGAACATTGGGATTACTACCAAGGTACGTCGGACGATCTGGCAGTGATGCGAGTGACTTGGGAGCCAGGTTCAGAGGGTGCCAGGATTTCAGAGATTGAGACAGTGGCTATGACTCAGGAAAGAATTCAAGAGCGAATCTACGATGTCATACGGTTTTAGCACGCGATTATGCGGCTGGCATATCGAGGCCAACTCGGACCACTTCGGTGTCTTCGTGCCGTAAACGTTTTGAGCGTTGTCGTACAAAATGAATCGGATTGGGGCGCAGGTCCACGGGCTTGCGCCCGTGGCTAGTTTCTGTCGCCCCTGCCGGGGCTTTTGCGCTTGGTGCGCGCAGGTCCACGGGCTTGCGCCCGTGGCTAACTTCTGTCGCCCCTGCCGGGGCTTTTGCGCTAGGTGCGCGCAGGGTGCGCGCAGGTCCACGCGCTTGAGCCCGTGGCTAGGCTCTGTCGCCCCTGCCGGGGCTTTTGCGCTTGGTTGCCAACGGCTCCCGCTCAGTTCCTCGCAGAGCCGCCGATCTTAGTCGTGGGCGCGAGCGGGCGCAAGGGTGCGGGGCGACGCGCCGCGAAGTACGATGACGTGAAGTACAGCAGGCGATTTGCCTGCCGTGAAGCCGTTGATTCAAGCCGATTGGATGCAAGCTATGCGTTTCGTTGCCTCGATACTGTTGGTGTGGTCGCTGGGGAGCTCATGGGCGGCGGCCGAGGAACTGCAACCGGTCAAGCATCTGATTGACACACACATCCACCTGTACGACACACGCCGCGATGTGGAGATCACATGGCCGCCAAAGGATGACGCGGTGCTGTACCGGCCGCATTTGCCCACTGAGTACACTCGCGTTGCTCGCGCGGCGAGGGTCACGGGCGTTGTGGTTGTCGAGGCGAGCTTGCGGCTCGAGGATAATCGCTGGGTGTTGGATTTGGTCAAGGATGACAAGTTCTACGTCGGCCTCGTCGGCAACGTCGACGTCACTCGCGAGGATTTCGGCGAGCAGATCGAGCGGCTCAAGCGAGACTCGCGGTTCGTGGGCATCCGACCTCGCGGGCGTGGACCGGTTGACTATACCGACGCTCGCGTGCTGGCCAATCTGCGGAAGCTCGCTGAAAACAACTTGACCATGGACTACTTGACCAACGGCGGCGGCGTCCCGGGGATTGAGACGATCGATCGAGTGGCTCGCGAGATTCCCAAGCTGCGGATCGTCGTGAACCACTGCCTGGGCTATGACTTCGACGGACGTCCACCGAGCAAAGAGTGGCTGGCGGCCGTGAAGCGATTGGCCTCCAATCAGAACGTGTCGTGCAAGATCTCGGGGCTCTATCAACGATCGGTTCCCCAACCGGCGCCGCAGGACTTGGAGCACTACCGGTCAGCGCTCGAGGCGCTGTGGAGCAGCTTTGGCAAACAGCGATTGATCTATGGCAGCAACTGGCCCGTGACCAAGCACACCGGCAGCTATGCGAGCTACCTGACGTTGGTAGATAAGTTCATCAGCGAAAAGGGACAGGATGCCCGCGAGCACTACTATTGGAAAAACGCCACGGCGGCTTACCGCTTGCCGTTGGAGTAGGGTGGGCCACAGATGAAACACGGATGAAACACGGATGGCGCTTGGCAGGAAGAATCAGGAAGGAGAAGGAAGAATCAGGAAGGAGAAGGAAGAATCAGGAAGGAGAAGGAAGGAGAAGGAAGGAGAGAAAGAAGGAAGGAGAGAAAGAAGGAAGGAGAGAAAGAGGGAAGAGAGGAAGAGGGAAGAGAGGAAGAGGGATGGATGATGGAAGGAAGAAGAACGAGAATGCATTCGGGCGGTGAACGACCAGCGCCGCAGAGATGGGCGTGGTTGGTCTTTGGGTTCAGTTCGCCGGGTCTGGCATCTCGACTATTGACGGAGCTGGCTGATGAGACGCGATGTCCTGGTGTGGATTTGTTGTTGGCTGCCGGCGGCCTCGGCGATTGGTGCTAGGCCTGCGTACGAGAAGGCGGTGTTGGAAGATCGCCCCGTTGCGTACTGGAGGTTCGAGTCGAAGGCCGAGGGGAGCGTTGAGAACCTTGGCAGCCGAGAGACCGAATTTGACGGCCGGCTTGTGGACGTGACGTTGACACCGGAGTCGGCGAGCCGTGCGCTGGGACAGGCTGCCGTGTTTGATCGCCCGAATAGCCACATCAAGTTGGCTGCAACAATTAGCCCGTGGCTCAACCGCACCGCGACGTTGGAGTTCTGGATCAAGACTCAGCAAACGGGCGCAGGAAGTTGGAACGCGCCGGCTATCTTCGGAGCCGATAGCAACGGAGACGGCAACGATCTGTTCTGGGGCACGAATTTCCACGGGCGAATTGGCGTCCGGCGAGGCGATTCGGGGCCCGCGGCTTTGTCTCCGGCGCCGCTGAGCGACAACCATTGGCATCACGTCGTGCTGACTCGAGATCACGACACGGGCACGATGCAGGCTTTTGTGGACGGGCGCCTCGTCCACACTTGTCCCGATGCGGCCGGCCTGCCGATCAACACCGAATACGGCGCGATGGGCCATGTGGAGTCACTGCCCGGCGAGGGACAGAAACTGTTGGCGACACTGGATGAGGTGGCCGTGTACGACCGAGTGCTCTCGGCTGGCCGGGTCCGGCGCCACTGGAAGGCAGCCCAGCTGACCGCAGCCAGTCACTCGTCGGAGTTGCCCGAACAGTTCGCGTGGATCGAGTTGGCCCCGCTGGTCAACGTGGATCGCGACAGTCGCGATGCCGGTTGGAGGGTCGCGGGCGATACGATTGAGTTCAGCGCCGGCAAGCCGCGGGCCTATGTTGCCTTCCCGGTGAAGCTATCCGGAAACTACGAGGTCGACACGCGATTGACGCTCGTGCGGGCCAAGGAGACGACGGCCATCTACCTGCCGGTCAGCGACGCGAAGTCCGTGGTGCTCGATGTTCGCGGCGATGCAGGCAATTCCGAGTCGACCACGGCAACAATCAGCTTGCGAGGCCTACGCTCCGCGCTCGAGCCGCTTGCTGACGCGCGGATTCAGGTGGGCGTCGAACATGCATTCAACTGCCGAGTGACTTCGTCGGGCGAAAAGGTGAATGTGGCGGTGGTTCTCGATGATCGGAAGTTGTTCCTGTGGTCCGGGCCACTGTCGGAGATCACGGGCAATGCCGCGTTTAAGCCCGGCGCCGTGGAGTTGGAGACCGCCTATTACACCGTCTCGAAGTTCCGCGAATTGCGGCTTCGGAAGCTTCGGCGCGACTGAGCTGGATTCGCCCGGCGTTCGCTTGCTCTGACCATCTTGG
>JAGQPF010000020.1 GCA_020426845.1 Planctomycetales bacterium | reverse complement strand
CTGCGCAGTTCTGCACGGGCGAGGACGCCCATGCTACGCGCGAAGCGTGCCTCGGCCGACACATTGGGGCTGCGCAGTTCTGCACGGGCGAGGACGCGGTGGCAGCCTGTGAAACAACGTGTTGGGCGTCTCTCCAACTACGCGGCGGTTAAGCATTTCAACCGAACAGCTTCTTGTTCGACTCGGCAACGATCTTGTCACGATCAATCCAAATGACGAATTGACCTGCTTTGTCCCTTCGGACCCACGCCGAGTCTGAAAGCTCTGGGCCGCCGAACCCGTACCGCGAACCAATCTTCTCCGCAAGCTCCGCGACCTGGTTGAACGGCGGTGTGTCATTCGCACGAACCCGTTCCCCCAATGACTCCAGCTGGTCAAAGATCGCCACATCCATGAGTCGACCTTCGGCGCAGCAGAACTCGATGTTCTCGTATACGAAGTCCATTCGTTCAAAGGCATCATCAACGGTCAGTTCGCCGCGAGGATTTGCGTCGAAGCGTTTTTCGCCGTTCAGGAAGATCGCCAATCTTAGCCAGCTGTCATTCATAGTCCCACACGACGTCAGTAGTCACTCTGTCGCCTCGTTTGTCATGCTCACCTTACGACGCCAGCGTTCATGCCTCGGGGAGCTCGTCACGATCTCATTGCAGCATCCGCGACAGCATCAACGATCGCCGTCAGGCTGGCTGCGTACGGATGAGAGCAACTAAAGCCGTTGATCTCCACCAGTAAGCTGCCAGGCGGCAACTTGCTGCCAAACCCCACCACGATGCTCACAGGCTGGCAGCCTGTGCTACGACATCTCGATTTCGAAACCTGTCCGCTGTTCACGCGCGACGAGCGATTGAGCGAGGGGGTCGCCAATGACCCTTTGCTGTTTTGGATCCCATACAATCTTGCGGCCGAGTCGCGCTGCGATTCCCGCGAGATGGCAGGTCGTCAAGGCGCGATGGTGGCTGAAGACGTCGGAGATCGGCTCCTTGCGGTCGGCGACGGCCGCAAAGAAGTTGCCCACGTGGTCCGTTAGACTGCGGTTCTTGTAGACCTTTTCGAGTGCTCCGTCCGGAAGTGGATGGGAGGCCAACTCTTCAACGGGCTTGCCGACGAGCTTGCCGCGGTTCACGAAGATTCGTCCCTCGGTTCCCTCAAACAAGATGCCGTTGTCGGTGTCGTGGCGAATCGTGAGCTCGACGCCGTCTTCGTAGACCGCCTGGATGTTGAACTTCGTGGCCGTGTTGTATTGGTTGTCAGCAGCCGGATAGCCGTCCTTGAATGCGACGGGATGCTCGACCATCACGGGGTCAATCCGAATCGGCCCACGGGGACTGACCGTTCCACCGTCCGACTCGTTCATGCCCCAGCATGCGATATCGACATGATGAGCGCCCCAGTCAGTCAACTTCCCGCCCGAGTATTCGTACCACCAACGGAATTCATAGTGGGACCGCGACCAAGACTGGATGATGTTCGGTGCATCCGGCTTGAAGCGATACGCAGCAAACGGCGCCGGCCCCAGCCAACGGTTCCAGTCGAGATGCTTCGGCGGATCGGCATGGGGAAGCTCGGGACTTGTCGGCGCAGAGCCGATGGCGCATTGCACTCGCTGCAACTTGCCGATCCGCCCGTCTCGAATCATCGCGACGGCTTGAATGAACTGCCGCGAGCTGCGTTGCTGCGTGCCGACTTGAAAAACGGCGCCGGTCCTTTTGCAGACATCGCAAATCAGCCGCCCCTCTTCGATGGTCAGCGTCATCGGTTTTTCGCAATAGACATCCTTGCCCGCGAGCATCGCCTCGATCGCGATCTTCGCGTGCCAATGGTCCGGCGTACTGATGTGAACGACATCGACTTTGGGGTCGTCGATGATCTTGCGGTAATCACTCGCCGCGCTGGGGACTTTGCCTAACCAGCCTTTGACAATGTCCTGCGCCCGCTTGAGCCGCTTCGCATCCACATCACAGACCGAGACGATGTCGCCGTATCTGGGAAACTCCTTGCCGACACCGTAACGGCCATCGGCCACAAAGACCCGTTTGTCCCAACGAACCCCGCAGCCGATCACACCGATCCGCGGCCTGGCGTTCGCGCTTTCGAAGCCCAAGGCGCGCGGCACGGTTCCGGGGCAGAGCGATGCCGCGGCAATGCCCAGGGAAGTTTTGAGCACGCTGCGACGTCCGAAGTTTCGGCTCGTTTGCTTCATCGAGCACTCCTGTGGTTTTGGCAATTGCGTGCGCGATTCCACGGGCTCGCGCCCGTAGCTAGCTACCGTCTGTCGCCCCTGTCGGGGCTGTGACGCGCGACGTGCGCGATTCCACGGGCTCGCGCCCGTGGCTAACGTCTGTCGCCCCTGCCGGGGCTGTGACGCGTCGCGACTGTGACGCTCACGGCAGAAACCTACTTATGTGGCGTGAGCGTAAAGCCTTTGATCGCGACCCCATACTGCGGCGGTTGGTCGCGCCAGAATCGCAAGGTGTTTTCACCCTCGCGAAGTTCGAGCGTGACCGGCGCGGCGTCCTGCCAGTTGCCGACGGTGAAGGGCAGCTCCATCACGATCGGGGAATCGGCGTCGTTCACCGACAGGTTCAGTCGCTGATCGTAGTTCGCCGTGACCACCTGTGCCGTGAGCGCGTACTTGCCGGATCGTGGAGCAGTAACCTGGTACTCGAAGCGCGAGCTAGTGCCCTGGCTGGGGCCCGTCGGGTCTTCTTGGGGACTGTTCGCATAATAGCCGCGGGCATACGTGTCCGAGATCCGCTCGTTGACGTTGCCGTAGACGTCGTACAGCCCCCAGGGATTGGGCTGCTTCTGACCGACCGGATGCGACTTGCCGCCCGCGTTGTCCTTGAACCAAGCGTACTCGCCAAGTTGCGAGGCATTGTCGCCGAAGAACCACTTGGTGTCTCGTCCCGCGCGACTGGCGTACTCCCACTCGGCTTCCGTCGGCAACCGCACGTCCAGCCCGGTTTGCTCGGCGACCTTGCCACAAAAGGACAACGCGTCGTCCACGCCGACGTTGTCGACCGGGCAGTCCGGGGCCTTCGTCGATCTGCTGGGATTTGAACCCATGATGGCCTGGAACTGAGCCTGCGTCACTTCGTACTTGCCCAAGTAAAACCCTTTGGTGATCGCGACTTGATGCTTCGGCAGTTCGACACATTCGAACCGGCCTTCGGTGGTGCTTTCGCCACCCATCACGAACGATCCTGGCTTGATGTAGACCAACTCCATCGTCACACCTTCGCCCAGGTCGAGCGTCAACGTGCTCGGCGTCGCGCCGCCGTGGTGTGAGACGGCCGCCCGCAGGCCCCAGTTCTCGTACTTGCCGTAGCCGCCGCTGAGCATCCGCGTGCCGGAAGTGCACGTATCGGAATCGTTCTTCCAGGTGCCGCCGCGCATGATCGTTTTGCCCTCTGGGAAGAAACGCGGCAGGAAGACTTGCAGACCGCCGCCAAAGCTCTTCATGGCGATGACGTCTCGCGTGTTGCCTTGCGGTTTGTGGTAGGCAGCGGCCGGAATCGAGATGACGCCGTTGGCACCTGAAGTGATTTTGCGGTCCTCGGCCGTGACCGGCGAGGCGATGATTTTCTCGGCGACGGTGGATTCGTTGGCTTCGCCCAGATCCGCGCCGAGTGCCGCCAGCGTGACCGCCTTGGCTTCGTCGATGATCGCCCGCTGCGTGCGGAGCGCAACGCCGTTCCAGAACGCGGGCACACCATCGCTTTCGCCGTAGGTCCGTTCTTCTCCCAGTACGTCGCCGGCCCACTGAGCTCGCTTGACCTTCAAGAAGGCCTCGCTGTTGGCGCGAGCTTGCGTTGAGGCGAGGAAATCGACGTCCTTGTGGTAGCGAGTATTCGTCCAGCCGGCGCCCCAGCCGCCACCGAGATTCACCACCCAACCATCGGGCGTCCAATGCGCCAGCGCGGCATGGCCACGACTGGGTCGAGCCGTCGTCGGCACGCCGAACGACCGCAGGATGAACCGACCGATGAACGCCCGCCGGCCGCAAACGCCGCCGTTCATGAGGATGTTCTGATACTTCTGAAGCTCCGGCCGGTCGTACTTGACGTCCTGCGACCCGTACTTGCAGTCGGAGGTCACAATGCTCACATACCGCCAGCCGTAGTTCGTGTTGTAGACATGGTCGGGACGGTAGTTGCGAAGCATCTCGCGCCCCCAGGCCAGCGTCTCGTCCGGCTCATCGCCGTCGACCACCATCCGCAGCTCCCACGTGCTCAGCCGCGGAAACGCCGAATCGAGCTCACCGTCGTGGTAAGCCTTCTCGTAGTGCACGTATCGCTTCACCGGGTCGATGGTCTCCGGCGTGTCCGTCTCGGCCGCGGGATTGGACTGCGCGATCGGCACGGCGTGCTCGAGAGCGATGGCAAGCGCCAGCCGCTGCAGGACGCCGTCCTCATAAGCGTGCTTGCTCGCCCGATGGATATCGCTGTAGATCTTCACTGCGGGGCCGTACTGCGCCGGGCCGTAACCTTTGCGACCTTCCCGTTTGGCGTTGGCGCCGTCCGCCACCAACATCTGCCTCATGAGATCGGCGTTCGCCAGCAATTGATTGACCAGCGCCGCCCGCTCTCTACTCTGCTGAGCGAACTCGGCCAGACCGCGCGGCGTAGCTTCCAGCAAGACGACGAATTGAGCGAATTCGGAATCGAGCGAGTCGCTGGCCAGGAACCGGTCCAACGCATCGCCCTTGGCCAGTTCTTCCCGAGGAATTTTCGCGGTCAGCTCGGTGCGCAGGCGTTCCAACTGCTTGGCATACTGCGTCTCGAGTCTTTGACCGACTTCGGTGAGCGGTTGCGCGGCCTGTTGTGCCCGAGCGGCCGAACCCCCAATCATCAAGGCGATCAGTGCCACGCCGATAACGGCAGCCGAATTCATCCTCATTGCCACACATCCTTCTCAACGACTGCTAATTCCGAATCCACGATCGACCATTTTATTCGAGATTCACCGTGGCTTGGCGTTTCCGGGTGAAAAAGTCTCCCAAGCGGGTTAGCGAGCGTTTCCCGCGCGATCATGCAAAACGGATCACGCCAAGACGCGAAGACGCAAAGACAAGAGTGGAAGGGAAGGGGAGGGGCCGAGGACGCTCTCGGGAGAGCACTCACGCCACGAAGCAAATCGCGCGTCACGTCTCCATTGCTTCAACTTTCCGTCCCTTCTTTGCGTCTTGGCGTCTTTGCGTGAGACATTCTCCTTGCGAAGCTCGCTCAGATTCCGTTTGGGGCAAGACACATCGACATGATCGATTCGCCGCAGGTCCGCCTGCACTCATTCGTCAGCGGCGCATCTCTCGTCTCCGCGATGCAACTTCACCATTGTCGGGACGGGTGCACGATTCGGTGCTTAAAGGGGGCGGGTTTTTTCGAGGCGATTCACGACGTACGCCGCCGCATGCCGCCCCACGGTTTTTTGAAGGCTGAAGGCCTTCCTTCATCGTAGCCCGGGGCGAGCGCAGCGCCGCCCCGGGTATACCGTCCCGTGGATTGATTGAAGGCTGAAGGCCTTCGTCACCGCAGCCCGCCCCGTCAACTCCTCAACCCGGGCGGAAGAGATGCGCAGTGCGCGCGGGCGAATACGCCCGCGCTACCTAGCATAGGCGGTTGGTCTCGCAATCGAAGATTCATCGCGCCACGCTCCTTCGAGGCGCCCATGAACTTCGCCATCACTCTTTGACTCGGCCATCGAATGCGTCTATCCGATTCTCACACCAGTGAAGGCGTTGGCAGTAGCGGAAACTGCGACAAAAGGTGCGATTCGTCCAACATCGGGAGCGGCTCAAATCCACCATTGACCGAATCGAACCCAAAGGCGCACGACTTCTCCACCGGGTAAAATTTGTTGTACTCATCTCGACGTCTGTTGACTTCGTCAAGTCCCACAGTGCTCAAGAATCTCTGCCAAGATCGATTGAATCGATTCGCGGAATCGACAAATGAAACAAGCAACCTACGGTCTGTTGAAAACCAATCGCAAGACGGCCGGCCGAGGTGCGGGAGCTGGGCTGCCAGGGCAGCGAAGGTTGCATGCGGTTCCGAATTTGCAATGTGCCTTGCGAGACGCCCCCAGTCGTCGGCCACGCGTTGACGCAGAGCAGTAAAACGTCGTCTCGGCCATTCAATGAGCTCGCTCCGTTGCTTAACGCAATGATCAAGAAGCGAGGCCAAGGCGGTTTCATGAGCCCTCACTCGCTCGAGAAACTTGGGTTCTTCCCCCATTTCAACGAGGAACTTTAGAAATTCGCTTCGCGAACCCTCGTAGTCAAACATGGGAACGTCGCAGGAGAGGTGGAGCAACGTTTAAACTCAACACGACACCGAAAACCAATTGTACACGCAAACCCGCCCGAGCTCTCACTTCTCCATCGCCCAGTTCACGCCCAGTTAACTCACCCTTGTTCAAGTAGGGCTTCGCTTGATGGTGATTCTTGGCACGCAGAAGATTCGTTGGCAAAAGGGCTGTTTGCAGTTAATATCTACAACGCGGTTCAAAAGTTTCCCGATCGGCAACCGGGTTGATAAAACCCGCAGAAAAACTGCCTTCCATTGCGCCAGGGAAGGTTTTGAAATGCCCTCTAGTCCCACCGCTCCCGTCCTTCCCGCCGAACGTTCACCATGAACCGCAAATCCTGGCGCCTGCCGCGTCGCACCTTTCTGCAAGGCGCCGGCGCCGCCTTGGCATTGCCGCTGCTGGATTGCATGGGCAGCGAAACGGGCCCCCGGCCTCGCCGTTTTCTCGCGGTCTACTTTCCCTATGGCGTCGTCGTTCGCAAGCCAAACGACGAGCAATCGCGGTGGAATTGGCTGCCGCAGCAACCGGGCCGCGCATACAAATTCACCAAGACGCTGAGCCCGCTGGCGCCGCATCGCGAGCAGCTCAGCCTGCTGGGCGGGCTGTCGCATCCTCACGGCCGACGCATGGGCGGCCACGATACGGCTGACATTTTTCTGACAGCTGCCGAGCTGAAGGGCGACCAGTTGCAGAACTCGGTCTCACTGGACCAGCTGATCGCCGCTCGGCACTCCGACGCCACGCGACAGGCGTCGCTGGTGCTGTCCACCGATGGCGGTGTCGGCGAGCCAACTCGCGCCAGCACGCTCTCCTTCAGCCGCACGGGCCAGCCGGTCCCGGCGGAGAACCGGCCGCAACTGGTGTTCGATCGCCTGTTTGGCGCCGAGGAGGGCAATCGTGACAGCCAACAGCGGCGGCTGAACCAGTCCGGCAGCATGCTCGACACGGTGCTGGAACACTCCCGGTCCGTCCGCCGGAGCCTGGGCGAGGCCGACCGCCAGAAGCTCGACGAATATCTCGCCGCTGTGCGGCAGATCGAGCTGCGCGTTGAACGAGCTCAGCGCTGGCTCGATATCCCCAAGCCCGAGATCGACTCACAAGGCTTGCACCTGTCCGCCGATGACAGCACGCCGCAGGAGCTGATCCAAACCATGTACGACTTGATCTACTGGGCGTTTCGCACCGATTCGACACGAGTCGCCACGTATCAGCTCGGCAACATGAACGGCGCCACCTCCATCGCCGGCAAGTTTCCCCAGCTGCTCGGCATGGGCAAGCAACTCCACGCGTTGGCGCATGGAGCGGGAAAAGGGAAAGGCGGCGAGGAGCTCGGCCGCTGGCAACAGTTCCTGTCGACCCAGCTTGCCTACCTGTTGCAACGTCTGCAGGACACCCCGGAAGGCGACGGCAATCTGCTCGACCACACCATCGTGCTGTACGGCAGCAGCAACTCGACGACGCACCGCAACGAGAACTACCCGCTGCTGGTCGCCGGCGGCTCAAGGCTCGGCATGCGTCACGGGCAATTCCATCAACTGGACGCCACGACGCCGTTTTCCAATCTGCTGCTCACCATCCTGCGACGGCTGGATGTGCCGGCGGAGCGATTCGCCGACAGCACCGGAGATCTCGCCGAACTGCTGTGACCAATGAACTCGCTGGCGAAGGGATTAGCGACTCGATCCCTCGCTTACGCTTCGGGTTTCCTTACTTACCAAGCCAAGGTAAGCCTTGGCGTAGCGGCGGCCGAGTTCGCGGTACGACTTCGAGTCAAAGTGCACGCGATCGCCCTTATGGGTCAGGCCATCGGAGCTGACGAACGCGGTGTGCTCGATTTTCTCGGGCGCCTCTCGGTGCGCACGGTCCACCTGCCGCGTGTCATCGGTCCACGGGCGTTCGGGAAACTGACCGATTTGCCCGAGGATGAATGGCGTTTCCGGCGCCTTCAATTCGCTGCGAAAGCGGCTGACCAGTTGCCCAAGCCGCTCCGCGTACTTTGGCGCGTCGGCGGGAGTGGCGTCCGACTCGCCTTGGTGCCAGAGAATGCCCTTCAGCGTGCCGGCCGGAAGCGCGGCGTGAATGCGTTTCATCGCGTCATCCCATGGATGCGTGTTGGTCGAGCGATGAAAGCCGCCGGGCTCCCAACTGCTGATCGGCGAGCCGCCCACGGCGCAGGGGATCAGGCCGATCGTCACCTTGGGGTCCAACTTGGCCAGCTCGATGGCGAACGTCCGGCCGAGCCCAACCCCGACGATGCCGGGCTTGTCGAAATGCAGAGGGTCGACAGCCGGAGCCCAACGACCGTCCTTGGTGTAAACTAACACCCGTGGGTGCGGAGCCTTGTCCACATCCTCGACCTTCCCGCGCCCTGCCATGTTGGACTGGCCTGCCAGCACAAACAGATGGAACTGCCCTTTGCCGGGCAACGGCACATCTTGAGCTTCAGCTTCGCCAATCAATAGCAGCGGCTGCAGCACCACCAGCGCCAGGCAAGCAGACATCCAAACACGTCGCCAACGGCAAGCAAGATTCATAGCAAAACCATCCAGGGCAATTGATTCACGGCGATGCGATGTAGTTCGCCACTAAAGCGAATCCGGTGTTTCGAATCCGGTGTTCCAACAGCCCCCTAATGTAATCGGCCGCGACACCACTTACCAACTCGGCCCATCGAGGAGTTTACGCCATGATACGTTTCGGTGGCCGCTGGCAACGATCTCCGGCGAGCTTCATTGCCGCTCTCATTGCCGCTCTCACTCTGCTGGCAACTCCGTCTGGCGCTGTCGAGCTCGAGCCGATTGAAGTGGACGGTCAGCCGCTCGGCGCCCAGGCGCTGCGGTTGCTTGAGGCGATGGAGTTTTGGGGAGCTCCGCTGCCCCGCGAGACCGCGGAGGCGGTCCGAGCCGCAGCCGCGGCGCGCGACGGAGATGCAATCCAAAAAGCGCTCGATCCGCATGTGCTGCTGTTGGTGTCGATCAACCCCGAGGTGCGTGTTAAGGTCGCGCGGGGTCCGGCCGGGGCCATCGTGCAACAGCATGGATTCACGCCGTTGCTGGTCAAGGTTCACAACGACAGCACGGTCACACGTCAGCTCCGAGTGCACAGCCCGCAGGCGGGCACCGCCTACGGAGGCGCCTCGGACGGCAGCCTGCGGCGACAGCGGCAGACGGAGCTCAACCAGGGCGCCTTGCCTGCCACCGACGCCAATCGCCCGCTGACTCCCGGAGAAATCGAACAGGTCAAGCAGCAGGAAAGCTCACGCATGCGACCTTTCCTGGACGTCGAGATGCTTCAGGCGCCGCCCCTGACCGCGAACCTCAGCGGCCTGGAAGTCGAGTATGCCTTGCTGGCTGTGTCGAGCAGCGAGGCGGGAAAGCGCGAGGCAACGTTGACGTTCGACGTGGGCGCCGGCACGCAGGACATTGGCTTTCGCGGCGAGGCGCCGGTGCTGCTGGACGTCCGGCCCGCCGTGCCGGTCAAGCTTGACATTCGCGACCACGACGGCACGCCGTCGACCGCCCGGCTCGAGTTCCGCGACGAACAGGGTCGAGTTTACCCACCGCAGACGAAACGCACGGCGCCCGACTTCTTCTTTCAGCCTCAGATCTATCGCCACGACGGAGAGACGGTGCTGCTGCCGCCGGGACGATACACCTGCACGTCGTCACGCGGCCCCGAGTATCTCGTGCGCCGGCAGCTCGTGACCGTCGAGGAAGGGCAGGGCGAGGCGCTGCCGATTCGCCTCAAGCGCTGGATCAACCCGATGGCCCATGGCTTTTACTGTGGCGACCATCACATTCACGGCGCGGGCTGCGCCCATTACACGTCGCCAACGCTGGGTGTCACGCCCGCCGATATGTTTCGTCAGGTCAAGGGCGAGGGTCTGAATGTTGGCTGCGTGCTGACCTGGGGGCCTTGCTTCGAATTCCAACGGCAGTACTTCTCGCCCACCGCCGACAAGGTCTCCGAGCCGCTGACGTTGCTCAAGTATGACCTCGAGATCAGCGGCTTCGGCTCGGGCGCGTTGGGGCACGTCTGCCTGCTGAACCTGCGCGACCAAACCTACCCCGGCTCGGCTGGCGGCAAGATCGAAGGCTGGCCGACTTGGACCGTGCCCGTGCTCGACTGGTGCAAGCGACAGGGTGGTGTCACCGGCTATCCGCACTCGGCGATGCATGTGAATGCGGAGTCGACGGCGAAGCGACTGCTGGCTCGGGACCGTGACGGCGACCAATTGCTGAGCCGCGTCGAAGCGGAGTCCGGACTGCTGCCGCTGCCGTTCGCGCGGCTCGACCGCAATCGCGACAACCGCGTCTCCGAACACGAGGCGGCGCTGGGCGCTGCCGAGGCGGCCGACGAGCTGCCCAACCTGGCGGTGCCCGAGATGAGCGGCGCCGGGGCGATGGAAATCTTCGTCAGTGTGCCGGCCGGCGTCTGCGATTTCATCAGCGCCATGGACACCGAGCGCATCCAGGAATGGAACACTTGGTATCACTTGTTAAACTGCGGCTTCCCGCTGAAACTGAGCGGCGAAACCGATTTCCCTTGCATGAGCAGCCGCCGCGTCGGGCAGGGGCGAGTCTACGTCCAGCTCGGCGCCGGCCAGACGCAGGTCGACTTCACGGCTTGGTGCGAGGGCATCGCTGCAGGTCGCTCCTATGTCTCGGACGGGTACGCTCACGCCCTGGATTTTTCCGCTCGCGCCGGCGAGGACGCCACGGCGCGACAGCCCGGCGATCCGGCATTGGAGCTCGCCCGGCCGGGCCGAGTGCGAGTCTCAACCACCGTTGCCATGGCCGAGGAGACACCCGCCGCCGTGGCACACGGCACACTTGCCCCGGAGGTCGGCGGACGCAGTGTGATCGGAAACACTCGCGAGTTGCACGCTCCCCGATCTCAACGCACGGTGCGTGGCGGCCGGCGCCTGATCGAACTGGTGGTCAATGGCCAGGTCGCCGCCGAGCAGTGGATCCCCGCAGACAGCGAGCCGCACGCATTGGAATGGGAAATCCCGATCGAGCGCAGCAGCTGGATCGCGGTCCGGCATTTTCCGCAACTACATACGAACCCCATCGAAGTTCGCGTCGGCGGCCAGCCGATTCGCGCCTCGCGCGACAGCGCCCAGTGGTGCATTGAGGCGGTGAACCTGCTGTGGGAGAATCGCCATCAGCGGATTCACGCGGACGAACGAGCCGCGGCTCGCGAGGCGTACGACCGCGCCATCGCCGCCTATCGTCAGCGGCTCGAAGAAACGAACTGACCGCGTCGGCCCTCCCAATTGGTCCGCCGTCCAGCTTCAAACAACCCATTTCACATCACGCCGAGAGGCCACCATGTCCCGCCCCCGTCACCTGCTTCGCTGCCTAGCAGTCGCTTCTCTGTGCTGCGGCGCAGTCGTTGCCCACGCGCAGCCGGCCGCCCCGACTCACAAAGATGTGGCTTATGACGACGACCACGCGTCCCAGAAGCTGGACGTCTATCTTGCCGGAGAAAAGAAACTGCCGGCGATGGTCTACATTCACGGCGGCGGCTGGCGCGCCGGCTCCAAAGATCGCATCCCCGCCTGGCTGGCGGCCGGCGTCAGCCAGGGACAGTTTCATGTCATTTCCGTCGAATACCGGTTCACCGACGTGGCGACGCATCCCGCGCAAGTGAACGACTGCATCCGAGCCATCCAGTTCGTCCGGCAGCAGGCAGACAAATGGCACGTCGATCCGGCACGCATCGGCGTCACGGGCGGATCTGCCGGCGGACACCTCTCGCTGTGGGTCGCCTTGCACGACGACGCGGCCAAGGCCGACGCCAGCGATCCCGTCGAGCGGCAGTCGTCACGCGTCCGTTGCGCAGTCAGCTTCGCGGGCCCCACCGACTGGTCCCTGCTGGCTACGCTCGACCATCGCCATCCCGCTTACCGCCAGCTAATCGGCTATGCCCCCGGGACTCCCGCAGATCAACTGGACGAGGCGAAGAAACAGGACGTCTCCCCGATTAGCTTCGCCAGCAAGGACGATCCGCCGATCATGCAAGTGCACGGGGACAAGGACGACATCGTCCCAATCCAGCACGCTCAGCGGATGGATGCTCAGCTTCGCAAGCTGGAAGTCACCTCCGAGTTGGTCGTGGTGCCCGGCGCCAATCACGGCGTCGCCGGCGCCGCAAACAACGTCTCTGGCCAAGCGACCAAGTTCGTCGAACGAAATCTGCTCGCTCCGTGATTGCGAAACGCCGATGAGCCCGTCGAAGCCGGGCGAGTCAGGCGCCATCAGCCCCGCAAGGCCGCAAGGGGCGACAGAAGGTAGCCACGGAAGCCCGTGGAAGCCGGGCGAGTTAAGCGCATAAGCCCCGCAAGGGGCGACAGAAGGTAGCCACGGGCGTAAGCCCGTGGAAGCCGCGCGAGCCCCCTCAACCTCGCGCAAGCCCGCGCGAGCTCATCGATCAACGAACAACGGCGAGTTTATCGAAACGAGCGCGAGCTCATCCAACGCGCGCAAGCGAGCTTGAGCGCCACGCGACTCCACGGGCTCACGCCCGTGGCTACCTT
>JAGQPF010000173.1 GCA_020426845.1 Planctomycetales bacterium | reverse complement strand
CGCGATCCTCGGCGCCATCGTCGGGCTGCTGGTCGCGCGTGACTATGCAATCACCGCCATGCCCATTCCGCGTACCCAGCCGCTTGCCATTCGAGCTGTCTTGCCCGCATCCGACGAGCTGCATGGCTTCCAAACGTTGTTGCGACAGCACGGAGAGTTGTCCGTCACCGAGCTATCGGATTTGCCTGGTTCGCACTCACTGCGAGATGAGTTGTTGGTGCTGTTGCCATCGCGCGAGTTGACTGCTCGAGAATTGGCGACCTGCGAGGAGCACGTGCGCGGCGGAGGCAAGCTCTGGTTGCTGATCGACGAGCAAACCGTTGGCTGGGCGCGTCCGCTGGCCGAACGATTTCAAGTCCAAGTTGAGCCCGCGTTGCTCGACGTCGAATCCGGAGCAATCACCAGCAGCGGGCGACGCGTGCGCCAACCCGCTTGGCAATGGGCCGAGGCGGACAAGTGGCCCCTGCCAAGTTGGAACCTGCACGCTCCCGTCGATGCCGACCTGCTGCTAGCCGGCCGCTCGCTCGCGGGTCGCACGCAGGTGGCGATGTGCGGAGTCACGGCGGGGGAGGGAAGACTGCTGGTGCTGGCCAACGCCGACTGGTTGCGAGACCCCGCAATTGTTCGCTCGTCTCGCGCGTCGTTGATGGAGTCCGGCATGCAATGGCTCGTCGGCTTGCCCAGCACCGCAGTGCCGCTCCGCTGGCTCGCGATCGCGTTGGCCCTGGCCGTTGCCGTCGTGGCGGTTGGCTGGTGGCTGACCTGGCGTCACACTCAACTCGCCTCGACGTTCGTGCTGGCAACATCGCTCTCCGTGTTGGCCATGACCTGGACGCGTGCCTGGGTTCCCTCGCCCATGCAAGTCGACGACCACACGGTGCTGTTCTCCGCGGACCGCACCTTTCTCGACGTGCCCGGCGCGGCGCCCGTGACAGAACGCATGTTGAGCCGCGAGCGGCGATATCTCGATTCGGGCGAGCTGCGAGTGTTTGCCGGCCGCCAACTGCTGCAGTCAACACTGGATCTCGACAAGCTGCCGCGCGTGCTCGACTCGATGTCGGAAGTCGGCAGCAGCCAAGCCTGGGGCGTCGTGGTCGTCGAGCCGCTGTACTATCTGCCGGAGACAACGATTCGCGAGCTCAAACAGTACGTTCGCTCCGGTGGCAGGCTGTGGGTGCTTTGCTCCAGTCAGGCGACGCCGGCGGCGGTCAACGAGTTGATGCTGGGCAGCGGCCTCACGCTGTCTGAGCAGACGGTGCCGGCAAGCCGGCTGCACACCACTGCCGGTGGACTGGACCTGCCGTTGCCCGTCGATGCGAAACTGAGAACCGTCTCCGGCGGCGTGCCGTTGATAATGGACGAGCAAGGCAATATTGCGACGGCGGGAGCTTCTCTGGGCCGAGGCCAGATCATCCTTGCCTCCATTGCCGATTCGCTTCAGGACGACCAATGGACGGAGGACGACGCGCGCGGGCGTTTGTGGCGGTGGCTCCTGGAACGCGAGGCAAAGCACGATGGCTACCTGAGCAAGTTAGGCGGCCGTTGAAAGCTGTTACGAAGGAAGCCGACGTGACTAAGTTGTCAGACTGTCACCGCTGATCGCAATCGTCTAAGATCGACAGCAGCGGCTTCTTGGCCCGACGCTCCCCCTTCCCTCCCGGCTCAACCTTTCCAAACTCGGCCCCTTGGTTCGCAACTTTCCTTCCCTGCAGAAGATCCGACACTCGTTTTGGGGCAAGTGGTTCTCGCTGGCCGTGATTGTCGGCTGCAGCGTGGCGGGCGTCGCCATGCTGTTCGAGTTTTTGATCGAGCTCGTGCAATTTGCGACCGCGGAGTGGCTGGCGGGATTTCAACCCGAAGCGGCCTACGGCGAGCATCGCTACTTCACGCATCCGAAACGTGAGTTCTCGTTTTGGTGGCTGATCCCGACGATGGCTTTAGGGGGGCTGCTGACGGGGTATCTCGTCCACTATCTGGCGCCGGAGGCTCGAGGCGCCGGAACGGATGCGACGATTGACGCCTTTCACAATAAGCGGGGCATGATTTCGATTCGCGTGCCGCTGGTGAAGACGCTGGCTTCGGCGATCACCCTCGGCACGGGCGGCTCCGCGGGGCGCGAGGGTCCGATCACGCAAATTGGCGCGGGAATCGGCTCGTACCTCGGCCAGCGTCTGAAATTATCCGCGAACGACCGGCGGATGCTGATGTCGATGGGAATGGCCGCGGGCATCGGCGCCATTTTTCGCGCTCCGTTGGCGGGCGCCATCTTTGCTGGCGAGATTCTCTATCGTGACGCTGACATCGAGGCGGACGTCATCGTCCCTTCCGCCGTCGCCAGCACGGTCGCCTACGCGATCTTCCAGTCTGCGCTGCCTGCGGAGATGCGGTTCACGCCGATGTTCGGAGACCAATTGAAGCACCAAGGTGGCAACTTGGTGGAGTTGTTGCCGTTCGGCATCCTTGCCTGCGTGCTGGTGTTCGCCGCGGCCGTCTACATCAAAGTCTTCTTCAGCGTCCAGCGGATGTTTGATGCGCTGGCCCTGCCGGCCTTCGTCAAGCCGATGATCGGCGCCGCCATGGCCGGCTCGCTGGGCCTGTTCGTGTTTCTAGGCCTGGACACGGGGCCACGTGGCCTGGCCTGCCTTGGCAGCGGATACCAACTGTTGCAAGCAGCCCTGATCAATGTCGACCAAGTCAGCATCGCCGTGCTGCTGGCCGTGGCGGTGGCCAAGATCCTGACGACTTCGTTCACCATCTGCTCTGGCGGCTCGGGCGGCGTCTTTGGCCCCTCGCTGGTGATCGGCGGCTGCGTCGGCGCAGGAGTCGGCAAGGTCCTGCAGATCTGGATGCCCACCATGGTCAGCCAGCCCAGCTCGTACGCCATCGTGGGCATGGCTGGGTTCTTCGCCGGCTGTGCGAACGCCCCGTTCTCGACAGTGCTGATGGTCACCGAGATGACGGGCGACTACAAGTTGCTGGCGCCAACGCTATGGGTGTCCGCCATCTGCTTCATTCTCTGCCAGCCCTGGTCGCTCTACGCCGCCCAGGTTCCCAACCGCATCGACTCGCCGGCCCACCGTGGCGACTTCACCATCGACCTGCTCAGCAACGTGCTCGTCAAGGACGTCTTCAAGCCGCGCGAGTCGATCATGCGATTTCAGGAGTCCTCGTCGCTCGACGAAATCGTCCATGCGTTGGCAAAGACGCCGCAGCGTTACTTCCCCGTCTACAACAGCGACGACGAACTAACGGGGATTTTTTCGGCCGAGGATGTGCGCTCTTACCTCTATGACGACATTCTCTGGTCCGTCGCCAATGCCAAAGATGTCATGATCGAGGACGTCATCACGTTGACGGTCGACGAGGACTTGAACGCCGCGTTGAATCGTTTCACCGCCTTGAACGTCGACGAGCTGCCCGTTGTGTCCAACGAGAACCCGAATCAAATCGTGGGCTGGCTGCGACGCAAGGAGGCGATCGCCGCTTACAACCAACGACGGCTCGAATTGAAGAAGCAGCAACAAGCCGAGCAAGGTTAATTGGCCGGACGCACGTGGGATGGGCTTGGCCAGACGACGAATTGGCCGACGCCCCGGCACTGTTCTCGCGCCCGAAGTGCGCGCTCTTTCTGAATGTCCTCGTAGTGCAGGCTGCCAGCCTGCAACGCGGCGCTAATCACAGGCTGGCAGCCTGTGCCACGAGCCGTTGTTTACTTCTGATCGTCTTGCGCCAAGTACTTGAGGCCCGCCTTCTCATCCGGCGCGGCAACCCGCACGCTCCCGTTGCAGCCCTTCTCCTTCTCGCATGCACCGGATGCCGATAGCAAACGCCCCTTGGGCAGCGCTTCGATCCCCAGCGAGCAATCGAATTCGTACCGACCCTTCATCCGGAAGTCCGCATCGGTGACGATCAGAATTTTGGGGGCGCCGTAGCAGCCGAACCACCAGCGGTCGTGGGCGAACGTCGCCGTTTGGATGCCAAGGTGTGTGTGGCCGCTCTTGATGACGTGCTTTTTGAGGAACTTGAAATCGCCGTCGTATTCGTAGACATAGTTCTCTTCTACACCGTCCGGCAATCCGCCCACCACAAAGAAGCGGCCAGCGCGAAAGCCGATGCCTCCAGCGCCGTGGAACACTTCTTGCGTTGCGTGCCGAGCCAGCTCCTTCAGCGTCGCGGCATCGTAAACGTAAACCCATGAATTCGCGTTCCCCTGCGGATCATTGAATTTGCCGAGGTTCACGGCAACGTAGAGCTTCCCGTCATGGAAGCAAAGATCGCCATGGTGGTTGGCAACCGGGATCTGTTTCAGCAGCTTGCCAGCGAAATCGGTCTTCACCAGCGTCGTCGTGAATGACCAGTAAATCGCATCGCCGTCAATGCAAATGCCCTGCAAGTGATGCGGGTAAGTCCCTTGGCAAATGGTATTGGCCAACTGTCGCTCGCGCTTCGAAGTCAATTGCAGCTCCGTGGCGAAGCACGACGAGACGCAGCAAACGACAACGACAAAAGAAAGGAGGCAATGCATGGGCAGTCCTTAGGGAGAGTCGGCGGCTCGATGATCGCTATTGTGAGGCGGGAAATGTCGTGGCGGCGAACTCGGTCAGGCGTTCCCAGTCGTCGTGCAGAGGTCCTTGCAACACGGCGACACCACGGTCGCGCAGCTGACTCGTGAGCTCGCGATGCGAAGGCAAGCGGATGGCCTTCAGTTTGGACAACAGCTCAAGCGGGAAGTCGAGCTCTCCGTCGTCGGGGCGGTCAACGAACAGCGCCGCGTATTCGAGCGACGTCCAGAGTGGCGGCTGCGCCAAGGCCAGAGCGGACATCGCCCACTCCCGCCGTCCACCGTGCTCAGCGTAGTTCTGTGCGTAGTACACCAGCGACCGCAGGTTGGCCGAGTGAGGATGGCCGGAGAGCCGCGCCAAATTCTCGCCCGAAAGCAGGTCGATGACAAAATGCTCAAGGCGGCGGAAATTTTCGGTGTCGAGAAACGGCGCCAGGGATTCGTCGGACGCCGGCCGAGCGCAAAAGGAGTTCTCGGCCGCATTGAGATATCGCAGGTTGGGAAAGTCCACCGCCGTGAACAGCTGATTCAGCGTGTCCACCGAATCGCGCTCGAAGCCCATCTGTACCAGCACCAGCGACTCCAGGCCGATGCCGCAGCGGCCGCCGCAGAGCTGGGCAATATCGTCGGCCGCCCCAATCTCGTCATGGCAAAGCACCAGATGTCGCAGTGATCGAAGCGACTCGCTGTGCATCACGGCCCGCATGCCTCGGCTGCCGATCTTGTTGCTGTGCAGGTTGAGCGCCGTCAGGTGCTGCAACCGGTCACACTCCGCCAACGCAATCGTCCGCTTCATGCCAATCGAGTTGTTGATGAGATTGAGCCGCCGAACTTGTGGCAGCCAGGGCGTCTCCAGTAGCTCGTCGAACACGGGGCGGAGGGCGTTGATCTTGACGGACTGGACCGTCGGATAGGCCTCGAAGATTTTGCCCGCAAACGGGACGCTGGTGCGACCGTTCAAGACAATGTGGTCGAGAAATCCGCGACGGAACTCATACTCGCGAATCTTGGTGCCTTTCAGATCGCGAGTCCACTTGCGTTTGTTCCGCGCATAGAGCTGGTCGATAGTGTTTCGCAGCAACCCGCGCTCGGCGGACCAAAACGGCAGCCGAGCCAGCTCGCATTGAGCGCGAATAAATGCCGCTCGATCGACGTCGCCGTGCTCCTCCAGCCAGTCGGCATACACCAGCCGAGGCTGGTCGTTGTCCAGGTCGGCGTAGATTGCCGCCAAAAGTTCGTCGTCGACTCCCACAGTCCCATCCACTTCGAGTGCCGTTGATTGGCCAAACCGAGTTGCCGCCGTCTGCCAGGGAGTGCCACGATAACTCCCAAGCGGGGTTCACGTGGCGGGCTCGATTCAGTACATTCCCCAAGTCATTCGCGTCACTCATACGACGGCAGGGAGGATCTCATGTCCCCCTGCTTTCATTTTGCGCTCAAATTGTCGTAGTGCAGGCTGCCAGCCTGCAATATGTGGCGAAAACCGCAGTAATCACAGGCTGGCAGCCTGTCCTACGTCCCCGCTCAAATTGTCGTAGTGCAGGCTGCCAGCCTGCAATGTGTGGCAAAAACCGCAGTGATCACAGGCTGGCAGTCTGTGCTACGTCGCGTACGACTCCTATCGCCCGCCGCCTTTGCTGCGCCAAGCCGGTTCGGCGGGGCCGACCGAGGGAATGGCTGTCTGCAGCACGTACGAGCCGACGCCGAGCAGGTCGTCGAGCCGAGTGCGCAGTTCGGCATTCACCTCAACGCCCGAACGCGCCTTGAGGCTAACAATCGCCTGCTCCGTGCGCAGTTTGAATCGCAGAGCTTGATTGCCGGGATAAGTGCGGACCACTTCGCGCACCTTGCCGATAATCTCCTCGCCTTGTCGCAGGGGGTCGAGCTTGATCACGATGCCGGTCGTGTAGCGGTCGTCCAGGTCGGAGATCGGGATCAGCTCGTTGACGATCAGGTTTGCTTCGTCTCCGCCGCGGCGATCGAGCCGCCCGCGGGCCGCGACGACGGTGTCGGCAATCACCAACTGGCCGAACACCTCGAAGTCATCGGGCCAGAGGATGCAACGGATCACGCCCTCCATATCCTCGAGGTCGAAATTGGCATACTTGGTCGGGGCGTTGGGCTTGCCGTTTTTGGTATGCGCGAGTTTGATGGCCGAGAGCATGCCGCCCATGATCACATCGTGGCGATCGGGCACCTCGGCGATCGAGGAAGTGGTGTGAGAGCAGAAGCTCTCCAGCTTTTCGCGATACTGTGCGAGCGGATGGCTGGTCAGGTAGTAGCCGAGCACCTCTTTCTCCATAGCGAGCCGCTCGCGCTCCTCGAATTCGGGCACGTCGGGCAGCGGCACGACGAGCTGTTCTTCGCCTCCAGCGTCGTCGCCGAAGTCGAACAGGTTCTTCTGGCCACTGCGTCGATCGGCCTGAGCGGCGGCGCCGGCCTGCATGGCGCGGTCGACCAGCTCCATCAGTTGGCGCCGCTTGGCGCCGGTGAAGTCGAACGCTCCCGCCTTGATCAGCGTCTCGACCGCCGCGCGGTTGCACGCGCTAGCCTCGACGCGATCGCAGAAGTCGAACAGATCCTTGAATTCGCCGTCCGCCTTTCGCGCAGCGACGATCGCCTCGGCGGCCGAGCCGCCGCAGCCCTTGATGGCGGAGAGCCCGAAGAAGATCCTGCCGTCGGCGACCGCGAAGTCCACGTCCGAGGTGTTGACCGAGGGCGCCACCACCTCGATGTCCATTCGCTTGCAGTCTTCGATGTGCTCGACCAGCGAGTCCTTGGTTTTGAAGTTGCGGCCGGGGATGTCCCCCGACAGCAACGCCGCCATGAATTCGACCGAGTAGTGGGCTTTGAGATACGCGGTCTGATAGGCGATCAACGCATAGGCCGTCGAGTGGCTTTTATTGAAGCCGTAGCCCGCGAACTTGATGATCAGGTTCCACATCTCCTCGGCCTGCTTTTGTGACAAGCCTTTGTCTGTGGCTCCAGCCAGAAACACATCGCGATTCTGGTTGATGATCTTGTCTTTTTTCTTGCTGATCGCCTTGATGCAGGTGTACGCGCTGGCCAATTCGACGCCGCCCAGGCGATTGAGGATCCGCATCACTTGCTCTTGATAGACCATCACGCCGTGAGTCTCGCCGAGCACGTCCTCCAGCACCGGGTGCAGGTATTCGGCCTCCTTGCGGCCGTGCTTGACGGCCACATAGTCCTCGACCATGCCTCCCTCGAGCGGTCCGGGGCGATACAGCGCGTTGGTGGCGATGATGTCGCGAAAATGGTCGGGCTTCATCTTCTGCAGCAAGTCGCGAATGCCGCCGCTTTCCAGCTGGAACACGCCCTTGGTCTCGCCGCGGCAGAGCAGCGCAAAGGTCTCCTGATCGTCGAGCGGAAATTTCAGCGGGTCGATCCGCTCGCCCGTCGTCTGCTCGATCAGGTTCACCGCTTTGGAGAGGATTGTCAGGTTGCGTAGCCCGAGGAAGTCCATCTTCAGCAGGCCGGCCGCCTCGACGTCGTTCATCGACCACTGAGTGATGATGTCCTCCTTGCCCGAGACGCGGCAGAGCGGCACATATTCGGTCAGTGGCTTGTCGCCGATCACGACCGCGGCGGCGTGCGTGCCGACGTTGCGGGCCAGCCCCTCGATGCGCTGGGCGAGATCCATCATCTCGCGGATCTCGCCATCGGTCTCCACGGTGCGTCGCAGCTCGTCGCTCTTGTTCATTGCCTTGGCGAGCGAGATGCCGAGCTCATCCGGCACCATGCTGATGACCTGATTGACGCGAGCGAGCGGGATGCCCAGCGCGCGTCCGACATCGCGCAACGCAGCTCGCGCGGCCAATGTGCCGAACGTGCCGATCTGCGCGACGTTCTCCTCGCCATACTTCTCCTTGACGTAGCGAATGATCTCTCCGCGCCGCTCTTTGCAGAAGTCGATATCGATATCCGGCGCCTCCAGCCGGTTCTCGTCGAGGAATCGCTCGAACAGCAGGTCGTACTTGATCGGGCAGACGTGGCTTAGATAGAGCGCGTAGCAGACCAGCGCGCCGACGCCCGATCCGCGAGCCGTCGCCGGCACGTCCATCTCGCGGGCCTTGACCACGAAGTCCCAGACGATCAGGAAGTAGTTCGGGAATCCCAGCCGCGCGATCACTCCGAGCTCGCGGTCCAGACGCTCCATGACGACGTCCGCCAGCTCGCCGCCGGGCATCATCTCCTCATTGCCTTCGTAGCGTTCGCGGAGGCCCTTTAAACAGATTTCGCGGAGCATCTCGTCCGCAGTCTTGTCCGGCGGCAGGGTATATTTCGGAAAGTGGCGGTTGCCGAGGTCCAGGTCGATGTCGACCGAGTCGGCGATCGTCTGGCTGCGGGCGACGGCGTCCTCGAGTCCCGGGAACTTCTCGTACATCTGCTCCGGGCTGCGGAGATAGTACTGATTGCCGTCCATCCGCATGCGGCTGCTATCGGTGCGAAACTTGCCGGTGTTGATGCACAACAGCACGTCCTGCGCCTCGGCGTCGTCCGGATTGACATAGTGGGCGTCACTGGTCGCGACCAGCGGGAGCCCCATCCGGGTCGCCACATCGACGGCGCCTTCCAACGCGATCCGTTGGATCTCGACGCCGTTGTTCATGATCTCGATGAAGTAGTCGTCGCCGAAGATGTCGTGGAACCAGCGCGCCGTCTCCATCGCCGGCTCGAGATCGGAGACGTCCGCGTGGCCGGAGAGAATGCGCCGGTTAAATTCGCTGGAGACGCAGCCGCTGAGGCAGATGATGCCCTCGCGATGGTCTTGCAGCAGCTGCTTGTCGATGCGGGGCTTGAAGTAGAAGCCCTCCAGCGAGGCGGCCGACGCCATCTTGATCAGGTTGCGAAAGCCCTGACGGTTTTTGGCCAGCAGCGTCAAATGGAAGCTCGACTCCTTCATGCTGCCGCCGCCCTTTTCAAAGCGGCTGTTGGGCGCAATGTAGGCCTCGTAACCGAGGATCGGATTGATGTTGGCGTCCT
>JAGQPF010000172.1 GCA_020426845.1 Planctomycetales bacterium | reverse complement strand
GCCCGCTGCTCCGACCAGCCGCGGTCGATCACATAACGCTCCGCGAGAATCTTGGCGAGGATCCGCTTGTACATGTTGAACTTGGGCAGCGCGAACTCCAGCTTGTACATGTCGCTGTAGTAGCCGATCTGCTTGGTTCGCGGCACCGCCTCGAGCCGCGCTGCGGCATCGTGTTCGATGTAGGTGGGCGTGTTGGAGTACCACCAATGTCCATTGGTGACCACGTTGGGGAAGATCCACGCGTAGCTGGTGAGCTCCTGGTTCGTCACGCTGGCCAGCACCGAGACCGGGAAAGTGACTTGCGGGAAAGCGTTGAACAGTCGCTTGTACTGAATCAGTGACACGCGGCTGTCATACAGGTCCTGACCCTGATACACGCCCTCCTCGTAGACGCCGCGATTGACGCCGATCATCAGGTCGAACGGCAGGCGGTAGTCGGCGCAGCGCTCCGCCAGCTTCCAAAACACGAAATTGCTGATGGCCCGCCGATGCGATTCGGGCGCGTCGACGCCGAGCCGCTGAATTGCGGCCAGGGCGGTTTGAGCGCGTGACTCGCTGACGGGCGTCGGTGAGAAGTCCGGCGGCAGGGAGATCGCGCAGGCCTTGGCGCCCTTGCCGACAAAGTGCTCGAACAAGGAGCCAATGCCGGCGCAAAGCGAGGCGATCGTGTCGGCCGTCTCGCCCGTCGCACGCTCCAGCCGCTCACGTACTTGCGGCTTGGCCAGATGGAACACCAAGTCATCGGTGCGGAGGCAAGGAATGTATTTGCGAGTGTCGAATCCTTCTAGCGGATCGTCGAAGTCGTTGGTCAGGAACACGCCATCCAAACCGCTCGTCTGCAGCACGCGGTCTGCCCACGTGTCGGACGCCATCTGCTCCACGGCGTGATCGTAAAGTGGCTCCCAATTGTCCGCGTTGATCTCATCGCCTTCAAAGCCAAGCAGCTGTTGAGCCATTTCGACGAACCAGCTGTACTGGATTGTGTTCGAAATCGGGCCCAGATTGGCCATTAGGCGGGCCACCTTCTCCTTGGGATCCAGGCCCGGCTCCTCGATCTGGTCCTTCGGCATCCCCGCCGAGTGGGCCAGTTCGGTGTAATAATGGTAGCCAAGGATGTCCGCCAGGCTGTGGGAGGCGGGATCCAAGGCGTTGATGTGCGTGTGGGGATCGATGATGCTGACAGCGGACAGCTCGGCGTAGATGCGGTCGCGAAGATCTTTGCTCATGGATTCGGGAGCCGGAGGGTGCCGGATGAGGAGCTTGCGTTGAGAATGTGGTCTCTTGCCACCCTAACCAGAACGAGGCCGACTGACAATCAACGGGCTTTTGTTTTGGCTGAGGATTTGGACCATAATAAGGGCCTCACAAGGGTCGCCTACAACGGAGGCCCGATCTGCCGATCTGCCGATCTGCTGTTAACCGGGCTCTGTCCGCCATGGGCAGCTCCTCCACCAACTCTCCCGCCCCGCCCTGCCCCGCCCACCGGCCTCGACGCTTCGGATCAAGAGATGCCCATGAGAACTCCTGCCGCGCCTCGGCCTTGCCTCCGTCCGCTCGAACCAATTCGACCCGACCTGCTCGGCGCCCGTCTGCTCGGCGACGCTGTGCTCCATGCATGCGTGCTTGGCATTCTGCTGGCCGTCGCCCCCGCCGTCGCCGACACACCCCTGTCCGAGCCGCAGACGCAGGCCTGGCGGGCGGCCAGTCAACTGCTGCAGAAGCGATGCGTCTCGTGTCACGGGGCCGAAAAGCAAGAGGGCGGCTTGCGACTCGACGTCGGCCAGCGAGTTCTGCAGGGCGGAGACAGTGGAAAGGCCGTCGTCGCCGGCAAGCCCGCCGAGAGTTTGTTGTGGCAGCGGATCGCCAGCTCGGACGACGAGCAGCGAATGCCTCCGCCCGGCGAGGGCGCCCCGCTGGCGGAAGCCGAACGCGAGTTGATCAGCGCATGGATTCGGGCCGGCGCCCCCTGGCCGCACGAGGAGCCCGAGGTGAGCAAGCATTGGGCGTTTCAGCCGATCGCTCCGGTCGCTCCGCCCGAGACCGCGAAGCTGTCCAATCCGCAATGGCCGCGCAACCCGATCGACCAGTTCGTGCTCGCCAAGCTCGACAAGCACCAAGTGAGCCCCGCGCCCGAGGCGTCGCGTGGGGAGTTGATTCGCCGCGTTTATCTCGATCTGCTCGGCTTGCCGCCGTCCCCCGAGCAGCTGCGCGAGTTCCTCGCGGACGGGTCGCCGCAGGCCTATGACAAGATGGTGTCACGAGCGCTGGAGTCGCCGCACTATGGCGAGCGGTGGGGTCGGCACTGGCTCGACCTGGCCCGCTATGCGGACTCCGATGGCTACGAGAAGGATCGCCCGCGCCCCAACGCCTGGCGGTACCGCAGTTGGGTCATCGAGGCGCTCAATCAAGACCTGCCGTTCGATCAGTTCACCATCCGGCAGATCGCCGGCGATATGCTCCCCGATGCGGAAATCGTCGATCACGTCGCCACCGGCTTCCACCGCAACACGCTCCACAACACCGAGGGCGGCACGGATCAGGAGGAGGATCGAGTCAAAAAGACGGTGGACCGCATCAACACCGTCGGCACCGTCTGGCTGGGTTTGACGGTAGGCTGTGCACAATGCCACACTCACAAGTACGACCCGATCAGCCAACGCGAGTATTACCAGCTCTACGCATTCTTTAACAACATCGACGAGAAGGACGTCTCCGCGCCGACGCCCGAGCAGGCCGCCTCGCATGAGGCGGCGTTGGCCAAGCATGCACAAGAGGCGCAACGGCTCGCCGAACAACGCGACGCCTATGTCCGCGACGGGCTCGCCGCCGCGCAGGCCAGCTGGGAGCCGACAGCCGCCGGCACACCGGGCTGGGAGACGATCGAGCCCACGGCCAGCAAGTCGAAACACGGGGCGAAGTTCGAGTCGCAGGACGACGGCTCGTTGCTGGTGACCGGAGCCAATCAGGTCTCGGATCGATACGAGCTGACTTTCGCCGCTCCGGTCGACGTCGCCAGCGTGCGATTGGAAGTGCTCCCCGACAAACGGCTGCCGAAGAACGGCCCCGGCCGCGCGGACAACGGCAACTTCGTCCTGACCGCGTTCGAGCTGCAACAGGACGGAGCACCGATCGGGCTGGTCGCCGCGCGGGCCGACTTCTCGCAGAACGATTGGGAAGTGGCCAAAGCCATCAACGACAATCGCGACGACGGCTGGGCCGTCTCGCCGGAGATCGGCAAGCGGCACGTCGCCGCCTTTCAGCTCGCCGAGCCGGTTCCGGCCGGCGCCACGCTGACTGTGGTGATGGATCAGAACTACAAAGGACAAACTCACAATCTGGGACGGTTTCGGCTCAGCGTCTCGCCCGCCGCCACAACGGCGCTCGACGGACTGCCGAGCAAGGTGGCGGCAGCGCTGCAGATCGACACAGCCAAGCGGAACGAGGCGGAGGCGAAGGCGGTGGCCGACTATTACCGGACCATCGACCCGCAGTTGTTGAAGCTCGAGAAGCAGTTGGCGGATCATCAACAACGCCAGCCGAAGGGACCGGACGCCGTTGCCCAGGCGGTGGTCGAGCGGGAGTCGAAGCGGTCTGCGCACATCCATCGCCGCGGCAACTTCCTGGACCCGGGCGATCCGGTGCAGTCGCTTGGGTTAAACGTGCTGCCGCCCATTGCCGCTCGCAACGCCGAGGCGGGACCCGATCGGCTCGACTTGGCCCACTGGTTGTTCTCGCCCGAACAGCCGCTAACGGCTCGCGTCACGGTCAATCGCATTTGGCAACGCTACTTCGGCCGCGGGCTGGTGCTGTCGGCCGACGACTTTGGCAGCCAGGGCAGTCCGCCGACGCATCCCGCGCTGCTCGACTGGCTGGCGGGAGAATTCCGCGACAACGGCTGGCGACTCAAGGAACTACACCGACTGATCGTCACGTCGGCGACCTATCGGCAATCGTCGCAACATCGCGAGGAGCTGGAGAAGCTCGACCCGGAGAACGATCTCTTGGCTCGTCATCCTCGGCGGCGCGTGGAGGCCGAGATTGTCCGCGATTTGGCGTTGTCGGTGTCGGGATTGTTGAATCCCAAGCTAGGCGGCCCGAGCGTTCGGCCGCCCCAGCCTGCCGAATACTCGAGCCTGACTTATGCCAACAGTGCCAAGTGGAGCGTCAGCAAGGACGGCGATCAATACCGGCGGGGAATGTACACCTTTTTTCAACGCACCTCGCCGTATCCGATGCTGATGACCTTTGACTCGCCCGACTCGACCGAGTGCACGGCGCGTCGCAGCGAGAGCAATACGCCGTTGCAGGCGTTGACGCTCTGGAACGACGTCGTGTTCTTCGAATGTGCTCAGCATCTCGCGCGACGCATTGTCGCGGAGGCGCCGGCCAGCGACGACGCGTCGCGCATCACCTTCGCGTTGGAGCTATGCCTGTCCGCGTCCGGCGATGGCGAGCTGGCGGAGCGACTGACGGCGGTGCATGCACGCCACCAGGAGCTCTGCCGTGCGGCGGGCGACGAGGATCGCAAAGCGTTGTTGGGGCCCGCGTCGCTTCCCCAAGCGAAGCCGGATCAGGCCGATCGCTCCGACCAAGCGGAGCTCGCCGCCTGGGTGCTGACGGGCCGGGTCCTGCTGAACCTCGACGCCTTCCTCACCAAGCAATAACTTCGCAGCGGCTCGGGCTATTCGCCATCGGACGCCAGCTTCAGACTCAACTCACGACTCAGCCATGACACACTTCCGTCACCCCCGGCTTCCGTCAACTTCGCCCGTCGAGACCTTGCGGCGAGACTTCTTCACCTCCGCGGCCAGCGGCCTGGGCGGACTTGCGCTGGCGTCGCTGCTCAGCCGCGAGCCGGCTCTGGCGGCAGATCGCGCCCACGATCCGCTCGCACCCAAGGCGCCTCACTTCGCCCCGAAAGCGAAGTCGTGCATCTTCGTTTTCCTGGCCGGCGCCCCCAGCCACGTGGATCTCTACGACGACAAACGCGTGCTCCGAGAGCGGGATGGCGAGAAGTTGCCGGACTCGCTGACCGAGAAGGTGCGGTTTGCCTTTATCAAGAAAGAGTCCGCGGTGCTGCTGGGCAGTCCCCGGAAGTTCAGCCGCCACGGACAATGCGGGATGGAGCTTAGCGACCTGCTGCCGCATCTCGGCGGCTGCGCTGATGACATATGCCTGATTCGCTCGATGCATACGGACGCTTTCAACCACCACCCAGCGCAGCTGATGCTGACCACCGGCGTGCCACGGTTTGGACGCCCGAGCCTGGGCAGTTGGCTGACCTACGGGCTGGGCTCCGAGTCCGAGAACCTGCCGGGCTACGTAGTGCTGAGCGCGGGGCGCGGCAGCAGCGGCGGCGTCAGCAACTGGACCAGCGGCTTCTTTCCCTCGACCTATCAAGGCGTCGTGTTCCGCGGGCAAGGCGAGCCGGTGCTGAATCTGAACAGCCCGCCCGGTGTCAACGCGGCCATGCAGCAAGCCAGTCTGGAGGCGATTCGCGATCTGAACGAGCGGCAACTGGCCGACAGCCGCGATCCGGAAATTGCCAGTCGCATTCAGTCGTACGAATTGGCGTTTCGCATGCAGGCGTCCGCGCCCGAGCTGATCGATCTGGCGAGCGAAGATGCCGCGACGCTCGACCTTTACGGAGTTCACCGCAAGGAGCCCGAGAAGACCAACTTCCGCGGCGGCGGGCCGAATGTCTACAAACAGTTCTCGACGAACTGCCTGCTCGCCCGGCGGCTCGTGGAGCGAGGCGTCCGCTGTGTGACGCTGATGCATGCCTCCTGGGATCACCATAGCAATCTGGCCCCGGAGCTCACCTACAACGCGGGCATGCTCGACCAACCGGTGGCCGCCTTGGTGCAGGATCTCAAGCAGCGCGGACTGCTCGACGAGACCTTGGTCATCTGCGCGGGAGAGTTCGGTCGCACGCCGTTGGGTGAGAATCGCGGCGGCCGCGCGGTCAACACCGGACGCGACCACCACCCGTACGGCTTCAGCCTGTGGATGGCGGGTGGCGGCATCAAGGGCGGGCAAGTGATCGGCAAGACCGATGACATCGGCTGGGCGCCAGTCGAGGACCCGATTCACATCAACGATCTGCACGCCACGATCCTGCACCTGTTCGGTTTCGATCACTTGCGGCTGACACACCAGTTCAAGGGACTCAATGTTCGGCTGACCGACCAGGGCGGAACTGTGCAGCGAAAGCTGCTGAGCTGACATGGAAACGACATTCAGCTCGGCCCTGTCGCTGGCCGACCACTTGGTGATCGCGGCCTACCTGGGCGGGATGATCTGGCTCGGGCTGCGCCTGGCTCGCTCGCAGCATAGCGGCGAGGACTTCTTCCTGGCGGGCCGCAATATGCCCTGGTTCGCCGTGGGCGTCAGCGTCATCGCCTCGCTGCTGTCGAGCCTGACCTATCTCTCCGAGCCCGGCGAGGTGTGGAGCTCGGGCGTCACACACATGTTCGGCAAGATGCTGGCGATCCCGTTTGAGATGGCGATCGTCTGGTGGTTCTGCATTCCGTACATGATGCGGTTCAAGTACACATCGGCGTACGAGTATCTCCACGATCGGTTCGGGCCGACGGCGCGCCAGCTCGGCGTGTGGCTGTTTCTGCTGATGGTGGTGCTTTGGATGGGCTTTGTCGTGCTGGCCACCGCGCGGCCTTTGGCGAGGCTCAGCGGCATGTCACTTCCGGTGGTGATTGCGACCATCGGCATCGTGGCCACGGTCTACACGACCCTCGGAGGCCTGAGGGCCGTCATTTGGACGGACGTCGTGCAGGTCGCTCTGCTAATCGGCGGCGGTGTGTTTGCCATTGGCTATGTGGCCTGGCAGACGGGCAGCGGTCCCGGCGTGTGGTATGCGACGACGGCCGAGCGGCTGCGTGCTTCCGGACACGAGGCGATGCCACTGTTCAGCTTCGATCCGACCGTCCGGGCCACCGTGTTCACCGTGGCGCTGAACATGTTTGTCTGGCACGTCTGCACGCACATCGGGAATCAAATGACCGTGCAGCGATACTTCAGCACCTCCTCAACCACGGCTGCGCGTCGGAGTTTTGTCACCGGCTCGCTGCTGGGAGTGGGGCTCAACTTGATGTTGATGTTGGTCGGCTTGGCGATGCTGCACTTTTATATCGGCCAGGATTTGCCGCTCGAGGCGGGGCTTGATCCGACCGTGAAGCAGGATCGCTCGCTGATCTTTCCCACCTTTGCTGTTCATCGTTTGCCGACGGGAATGGGGGGCGGCATTCTTGCCGCGCTGCTCGCCGCCGCGATGTCCAGCATCGACTCGGGTGTCAACTCGATCGCCACGGTGTTGTCGGTGGAGCGCAGCCAGTTCGGCCGCCGCAAATACACGCCCGCAGAGGTGCTCTCCACTGCGCGAACGATCACGATTATTGCCGGATTGGCGATCGCCGCGGCGGCTTACGGACTGAGCTTCATGCCGTCGCGTTGGGGCATCGTCGACGCCATGCCGAGGACCTTTAATGCCGTCACGGGCCCGCTGGGCGGACTGTTCCTGGTCGGCATGTTGCTTCCCCGAGTCGGTGAAGCGGCAGCGGTGATCGGGGCGTGCTGCGGTTTCGCGGTCGCGGTTGGCATCGGTTACTCGGTCGAGATCAGCCGCGTGATCCAGCAAGCGGGCTGGCTTCCCGAGGCATGGGCGTGGCTGACGGACACGACTCTGAGTTTTACTTGGGTAATGCCCGCGGCGGTTGGCACGACGCTCGCGGTCTCTGCCCTGCTCGGCTTGGCATGGCCTCGCGAATCGCAAAGTGATTGACAAGCCTTCGCCCATCGTTGCAGTCTGTTGTAGAGGGCATTTCAAAACCTTCCCTGGCGCAATCTAATGCAGTTTTCCTACTGGTTTTATCAACCCGATTGCCGGTCGGGAAGCTTTTGAAATGCGTTGTAAAACTTGTCGTAGTGCAGGCTGCCAGCCTGCAACCTGCGGATTAGTGCCCCACTGGCAATTGGAACTGCCCTCACTCCAGGAACTCCAACATGACGCGCAGTTGTTTTCCAAAGAGAAGTTTCGCATTGGGCTGGGCTGCGGCCTTCGTGGTTCTCGGCGTTGGCGGCCTCGCTTCGGCGCAGGACGACGACGGCAAACTGAGAATCATCTGCTTCGGCGCTCATCCGGATGACGCCGAGTTCAAGGACGGTGGCACCGGCGCCCTGTGGGCCAAGCAAGGGCATCATGTGAAGTTGGTTTCGGTGACCAACGGCGACATCGGTCACTGGCGCATGGCGGGGGGGCCGCTGGCGAAGCGGCGCACGGCCGAAGTGCAAGAGGCAGCCAAGGTGCTGGGCACGACCGCTGAGGTGCTCGACATCCATGATGGTGAGCTGGAGCCCAACCTGGAGAATCGCAAGAAGATCGTGCGGCTGATTCGCCAGTGGAATGCGGACATCGTGATCTCGCATCGTCCCTGGGATTATCACCCCGACCATCGGTACGTCGGCGTGTTGGTTCAGGATGCGGCGTATATGGTCGCCGTGCCGTTTCTGTGCCCCGACACGCCGCCGCTCAAGAAGAATCCCGTCTTCCTCTACTCGAGCGATCGTTTCAAGAAGCCCTATCCGTTTCAGGCTGACATCGCCGTGTCGCTCGACGATGTGTTTGAACAGAAGCTGAACGCAGTGGCGAAGCTCGAGTCACAGGTGTTTGAGGGCGGAGCGCTGGGTAGCGCCGAACAAGTCGCGCAGGTGCCGCCCGCCTCGCAGCCCGAGCAGCGTATGGAGTGGCTTCGCGAACGCTGGCAGCGTCGCCAATCCCGCGAGGCGGATGATGCTCGCCAAACGTTGCTGAAGCTCTACGGCGCCGAGCGCGGCGCCAAGGTCAAGTACGCGGAGTCGTTCGAGATCTGCGAGTACGGCCGGCAGCCCACCGCCGCCGAAATTAAGAAGCTGTTCCCGTTCTTCGATTAGAAGCCGGAGGCGTTAATGCGGGATCGTCCTGTGTTGGTGTCGTCTGATGGTCTCGCTACGGTGAGGAAGGCCGTTGGCCTTCAGGGATGATAGTGGGGCGGCCTACCCGGGGCGGCGCTTCGCTTGCCCCGGGCTGCGGTGAGGAAGGCCGTTGGCCTTCAGGGGATGCTGCCTGTGGCCGTTGGCCTTCACGGACTGCTGCCTACGACCTTCGGCCCTCAAGGAAGCTAGCGATTGTAGATCGGGTTTCCTTGGTCTCCGCCGGCGAGCACGAAGGCGATCACGTCGAGCACCTCCTCCTGCTTGAGCCAGTTGAGCAAGCCGAGCGGCATGATCGATTTCACCGTCTTGGCCTCGGCTTCGACCTCGTCCTTGTCGATGATGGTCGGGCGATCGCGATTCAGGGGATCCGACACCAGGTGGACTTCGTCGGTGGTCTCTTTGACGATCAGCCCGGATACCACCTTGCCCGACTCGAGTCGGTAGGTGTGCATCGCGTATTTCTGGTCAATGTCCTTGGACGGGTCGATGATCGCTTGCAGCACGTAGGCGGCGTTGCGTTTTTTGTCGTCCAGCTTGGCCAGATCGGGGCCGAACACGCCCCCGACATCGCCGAGCTTGTGGCACTGTGCGCAGCCAACTCGTTGGAACATCAACTTGCCGGTTTCGTAGTTGCGTTTCCCGCTTTCAAGCTGCGTCGAGGTGAAGTCCTCGACCTTCCAGGCCTTGACGAATTTGGGCACCCAGCCGTCCGTGGCGCTCTCAATCGGCTTGCTGCCGTCTTCGAGCGGATAGAGTGCGAGCAGCTCGTTCGCGTGCCAGAAGGCGGCGTCCGCTCCTCGGTCGATCGCGCGAATGCGAGTCACATCGCGGGCTTCGACGGGCTTCGCGCGGTTGGTCCACGTGTTGCGCACATAGGTCAGCACGGCGGCGATCTCCTCGTCATTTAGCAGCTGACGGAAACCGGTCATCGGAGGCAGCGGTGGCGAGCTGTATCGCCTGCCCTTCACCTCAATCGTGCCGTGCATGCCGTCGAGCACCATTCGGATCATGCGCTCCTCCGAGCCGGTGGCCCAGATGCTGCCGTCCAGCGGCGGGTAGAGGTTGGGCAGGCCCTGGCCATGCGGTTGGTGACAGGTGGCGCAGTGGCTCTCCCGCGAGTAAACCTCCATGCCCAGTGCCATCACCTTGGGGTCGGCCTTCACCGGAATGCTGGCCTTCAATGCGGCCAGCTTCAGTTCGGTCTGCTCGCGTGAATCGAGCTTGACCGCGAGCGTGCCGCCCAGGGAGAGCAAGTCGCTAAACGCTTTGCCCTGCCGTTCGGCGGGCGTGGCTTGCTCGGCCAGCTGCATCGCGACCTGCAGAATTCCCTCGGCCTCGGCAGCGGACAAAGTGTCTCGCACTGGGCGCCCGGGCAGGCTGGCCAAGGCGCTCAGCGCTGGAGCGGACAGAGCTTTGTCAGCTGCCAATTGAGCGAAGTCGCGAATCTTCTCCGGCAGGTGTCCGGGCCATCCGGCGAGCAGCTGCAGCGCCTGTTGACGCAAGTTGCCGCCCGCTCGTGGACGCAGCATGTCGGGCGTGATCGCTTGGCGCCGCAGACCGGGGCCATCCCATTCGACGCGCAGTCCATCCCCGCCGCCGTTGTCGAAGTAGTGCACGGAGATCTCGTGCAGCCCGGCGTCGAGTTGTAGTTCTCCGCTCCGCTCGACCATGCCGTGCAGGCCGTCGTTGTTGATCACCTCGCGTTTGTCGATATAGAGCCGGGAGCCGTCGTCCGAGGCGAGGTAGAACGCGTACTTGCCGGCCGCGGGGACCACCAAGGACGCCACTTGTCGAGTGGCGAAGCCGTCTTGCTTGCCGCCCGGCACAAACGTCGCAAATCCCGGCATCACACCCACCTTGTTGGGCTTAATGTCGTCGAGCGTCTCCATGGCGACGTTCTTCGGATTCGGCTCGTAGTACTCGAAGCTGACCGGAGGTCCTCCGGCGCCGGGCATATCGTCCTCGACCAAGCGAATTGCCACGGGCAGCTCAAACATCAGCGGGCGAATGACGGGATACAACGCTTCGAGCGTTTGCGGATTGTTGATGGCACGCAGCCCGGCCAGCGCATCGGACAGTGCGGCTCGGGATTGCATCGCATGGGTGAGGGCCGACTTGGCATCGCCGGCGCGCAACCAAGCAGTGTAGGTGTTGCGCCGCACGTCGGACGACTTGGTCCGATCCGCCAGGTCCTTCAGGGCGCTCGCCTGGCCTTTGAGCAACTGCGGCTCGGCGCTGGCGAGCAGGCCCGCCAAATCCTTGAGGCTGTTGTGGCCGTTCGTTTCGGCGTCGTGGATGCTGTACAAAAGCTGTTGAAATTCAGTGCGGCTGTGCTCCGCGGCGACAGCCCGCAATGCTTGCCAACGCTCGGGCGCCGGGATGCTGGCGCGTGACAACAAAGCGCCGTACACCGCTGGAGAACGCTGCATTTGCAGCAGCAGCTTCGCGTCGGCGTTCTGCAACGCATAGGCTTCGGCACCCTTGGAAAGCGGTTTGCCGCTCTTGATCGCGTCGGCGATCATCGCGTCGACATTGATCTGCTGCCGAGCGAACGCCAGTACGTCGTCCAGCTCCGGGTCGGTCTCGCTGGTGGCCACGGCAAAGATTGCCTCTGTGGCGGCAAGTCCGCCGAACTCAACGGCGGCCTTCGCCGCCTCGGCGCGAACGAGCGCCGAGCTGTCGTGCGCGGCGGTGTTGAGCAGCGGCTCCCATTCGGAGACTCGCTGGGCCCAGTGGCCCAGCGTGCGAATAGCTGCCGCGCGGACGCGAGGCTCTTCGGCGCCAAACACCTTCTTGAGCAAAGTCAGGTTCGGCACGCGGTGCTCCTCGTGCACCCAAAGGCACTCAAGCAACGCCTGCGCCTCGTCTCGCTCGGAGCTAACTTTCGACGGGTCGAGCTTCGCGGTGAACGCTGCGACCGCCTCAACCACATCCGACGTCTCACGGCCGCTGAGCTCCAGTCGTGCGCGATACCGAGTGCCGTTTTCCCGGGAGAAGAAGTTCTCCAGGACCTCGGCGATCGGCTTGCCCTTCATCTTCACAGGCGCGAGCGGCTCGCGGCCCCGGGCGGAGATCCGGTAGATGCGGCCATGCGCATGGTCGCGGTTCGGGTCTCGCATGTTGTGCTGCATGTGTCCGATCAGGACGTTGTGCCAGTCTGACACATAGATGGCGCCATCGCCGCCCACTTCGATGTCGCTCGGGCGGAAGTTCTCGTCCGAGGATTGCAGCAAGTCCGTGGTTCGCGTCGCCGAGATTTCGGCGCCGTTGTAGCCCACCTCGTACTGCAGCACGCCCAAAAATCCGATCGTGTTGCAGATCAGGAAGTTGTTCTGAAACGAGTCGGGAAAGTGGCTGCTGGAGAGAATGCCAGTAGCGGCGACTGGGCGCCATTCCTTCTTGAACCATTGCCGATTGCCGGGACGCAGGCCCTTGCCGAGGCTGACATAACCGCCGGTGCCGCTCGTGCCGTCGTTGGCGAACTGGAACCCCCAGCGGTCAAACACATCGCCGTGAGGATTCGGGCCGATCGGATAATGGAACTCGATTTCGTAGGTTCGTGGATTGAAGCGATAGACGCCGCTCTGACCCGAGCGGAAGGTGGTGGTGGGCGTTTCGAACGCCGCCACGTTGAAGATGCCGCGCGACCAGTAGAGCCAACCGTCGGGGCCGATTAGCATCGCGTTGGCCGAGTGATGCGTGTCCGCGCTGGACACGCCCTGCAGCATGCGAATTTTCAGGTCGGCCTTGTCGTCGCCGTCGGTGTCTTTCAGGAACCAGATTTCGGGCGGCGCGGCGACCAGCACGCCTCCGCCCCAAAACTCGAATCCCGTGACGCTGTTCAGCTCGTCGGCAAACACCGTCAGCCGGTCCGCCTTGCCGTCGTTGTTGTCGTCGGGCAGGATCACCAACGCATCTTTCCGCCGCTCGGTTGGATTCCAATGCGGGTAGGAAGGCCAAACCGAGGCCCACAGGCGACCGTCGGTGTCGACGGCCATCTGCACGGGGTTGATCAGGCGGGGGAATTGCTCTTCCGACGCGAACAAGTTGACCTGCAACCCTTCCTGGACCTTCATCTTGCTGATCCCTTCCTCGCCGGAGAGGTAGGGGAAGGCGCCGCCCGTCAACGGCCCCTCGCGGTTCGGCTTGACAGGCAGTTCCGCGGGGAGGTTGTCGTCCTTGATCTCGTACTCGCGGCCAGCGGCGGCAGCCCAAATCTTCTTGTCGCGGTTCTCCGTCTTGACGTCGAAGATCTCCATCTCGCGCATCATGACGTCCGCATTGGACTGGCCGAACCACGCCAACTTCGAGCGTCCGCCGAACACGTTGTACTCGTCGACCACTCGATAGCGGCTGAACCAGTGGTAGTTCTTGTCGAGCACCGCTTTTCGGAGGTCAGCGACCGCCTCGTCGACCGGGATGGCCTCGGAGGAAAGCAGTTCGGCCAGCACGGCGCGGGCCAGCTCGCGATTGCCGTGCTCCAACAAGTGGATGCCGTTCATGGTCAACGGCTGCTTGGCCTCGGCATACAGCGATTTGCTGATGGCAAACAGGTCGACGAAGCGGACTTGCTTCTCCGCACACACTCGCCGCATTGCCTCAGTGTACTTCGCCAGCTTTTGGTTGTTCTCCCTGCCGTCGGGAAGATTCGGACTGCGCAGGTCTTCATGAGCGATTGGCGAGAAGACGACCAATTGCGGAGCGGAGGCGCCGTTGTACTTTTGCGACCGCATATGGTCGATCATGTTGCCCAGGTCGGTTGTGAACTGGGGCAGATTGGCGTCGCCCTTGAGGGCCTCGTTGTAGCCAAAGAAGCAGAACACCACGTCGGCCTTGCACTTGGCGAGCCACAAGTCGGGCGCCCCGAAGTTTTCCGCACGTTGACGCAAGTTCACTTCGTCCCCGGAAAATCCCAAGTTGCGGAACGTCAACTGGTGCTCGGGGTGAATCGCATGCAGGTACGTCTCTAGCCACGCATGATGTTGCATGCGGTCGGCCAACGTATTGCCGATATAGACGACGTGGTCGCCCTTGTTCAGGGAGAAGTCCTGAGCTCCCAGTGTGGAGCTGAAGACCAGCAACAACAGAAGGCCGAGGAGGCGCGATGTTGTATTCATGATCTTGGTGCGCGAAAAGGGGGCGTGTTGCGAGACGCTTGGTACGCGGAACTTCGGTGAGGTGGTTTCCGCAAGCGACAATGCCAGAATGTCGGGGCCGCGGCATTTCGGACGGCTGTCAGCCTGCTGAAATGAACGGCCTCCCAACGGAGAAAGCCTGGCTGGTGGTGGGTTTGTGGGGGTGGGAGGAATTATAGTTGAAGAGAGATCGCCGAAAAAGCGTGGCGCCGGCGGCCATGCCGTGGATCCCCGGTTTTTCAGCGGCCTCCTCAAGGCCTCCGGATCACGTGAGCGATAAGATAAACAAGAGTTGCTCTTCCCAGGGACCATCCGGAAACGAATCGAAATGTCGCGATCTGCCACCATTCAGCGAAAGACCGCGGAAACCGACATCGAATTGACGTTGGAATTGGACGGCTCGGGGATCGCCTCCGTCTCGACCGGCGTGGGGTTCCTGGACCACATGCTGACGCTGCTGACTCGACACGGGGCGTTTGACCTCTCGGTTCGCGCGACCGGCGACCTGCATATCGACGATCATCACACGGTGGAGGATGTCGGCATTTGCCTCGGGCTGGCGATTCAGCAAGCCGTGGGCGACAAGCGGGGCATTTGCCGTTATGGCGCGATGACGTTGCCGATGGATGAGACGCTTGTCACGACTGCGTTGGACCTCAGCGGGCGGCCTGCATTTGTCTGGAATGTGCAGATCCCGACAGAGAAGATTGGCACGTTCGACTCGCAATTGGCGGCCGAGTTCTGGAATGCGGTCAGCTCCAATGGGCGGATGAACTTTCACGCGCTGCTCCATTACGGCGCCAACTCCCATCACATTGTGGAGGCGGTCTTCAAGGCGGCCGGGCGTTCGCTGCGGGCGGCGGTCAGCCGGGACCCGAGAATGGGAGACCAGCTCCCTTCGACCAAAGAGTCGCTCTAACTGGCTCGTTCAGCGGGCTGCAAGCTTCCGCACGGGCGCCAGGGTTCTCATGAGTTATCATGAAGAGAGCCCATACCCGTGAAATCTGGAGACGTGGCCATGTTCGATCCGAAGACGGTGAAAGTGACGCATCAGTGGAAGCACGACGCGCCGTTGATGTGGTGTCGTTTCGACCCGAACGGCGAATACGTGTTCGCCACGTCCGAGGATCAATCGATTCAGCGGTGGCGGCTGTCTGACGAACACAAAACGCCGCTGGCGGCGCACGAGAGCTGGGTTCGCGACCTGGCGTTCTCTCCCGACGGTGCGACGATGGTCTCCGCCGGCTGCGACGACAAACTCATCTGGTGGCCCGTCGGCGACGAAAAGCCGCAGCCGATTCGCCAGGTGAAGGCGCATGTAGGTTGGATTCGCGCCGTGGCGGTCAGTCCCAATGGCGAATGGGTGGCCAGCGGAGGCAACGATCGGATCGTCAAGCTCTGGTCGCTGGCAACCGGAGAGTTGGTCCGTGAGCTGACCGGGCATGCCCGCGAAATCTACAGTCTGGCGTTTGACCCCAGCGGCAAGTACCTGCTGTCGGGCGACTTGGTGGGCGACGTGCGCCAGTGGGAGGTGGCCACGGGGAAGTTGGAGCGCTCCTTTGAGGCCAAGGCGCTTCACAGCTACAACGGAGGCCAGCAGGTCGACTATGGTGGCGTCCGCAGCATGGCGTTCTCACCCAACGGCCAGCACCTGGCGTGCGGAGGGTTGCACAACGCCTCCAATCCGCTCGGCGCGGTCAACGACCCGCTTGTGCTGCGATTTCAATGGTCCGATGGCAAGCTGCTCACGTCGCATGTCGCAGCAGGTGTCAAAGGCGCCATTTGGCGTTGTTGCTTCGCCCCCGATGGGATGCTGATCGGCTGTTCGGGAGGATCGGGTGGCGGATTTCTGATCTACTGGGGCGAGGCTGACAAGGAAGTGCACAAGTTGAAACTTCCCGACACGGCGCGCGGAATGGACCTGCATCCCGATGGCAAGCGGCAGGCCGCGGCCCTGCATCGCGGCGTGCTTTGCATCTGCCAGCCCCAGTGACGAGGGCGACGCATTCCCGGGGCGGCGCTTCGCTCTGCCCCAGGCTGAGGAAGGCCTTTGGCCTTCGACAATGATCACCGATCACACAACGCGGCGGACGTCGTCATGAATTCGCTTGCGAATCAGGAACTCGTCCTCGTCCAGCCATCGCCGCCCGTCGGCGCTGAGTGAAAAGTCCTCGTTGACCAGCGCCATCACGCTGGTCTCGATCAGCTCGAGTTGCGAAATCGAGAAGTGGGAGGAAGTCGCCATGTTGTCTTCGATGTTTCGCAGCACGCGAGTCTTCTTGCCTCGCACCTCGAACAGCTCCTCGATTCTTGCCAGTGCCTCGGCCTCGGAGCCCTGAGCGACAGCGCTGGCGTATGACTTGGCGAGACTCCGCTGCTCGATGTTGGGCAGCGGGTCCTTGTCCAGCAAGCGAACACGCACCAAGTTGGCCACCTCGCGAGCTTGTTCGTTCTGTCCGAAGTAGTACCAGCCTCCGGCGGCACACAGCAGCAGGCCCATGGCCCGTGACTCGAGCCGTTCCACCGTGTCTTTTCCGCTGATTCGCTTGGCAGCGGCGGCGCGGCCCGCTTCGATACGTGTGGCCAGCTCCCCGTAGAGGCGGCCGATTTCTCCCCGCATGCCCATGCGTCGCAAGTCGCGGAACGACTCGTTGAACAGCCTTTCGATCGTGTCGATTCGCTCCTTGAGCGCTGGCTCGCGCTTTAGTTGCATGGTGAAGTATTCTTCCACAATCTTCGGCAGCGCATCCAAAATGCGCTGCACAAACGCGTCCAAGGCGTCGTTCTGGCCGAAGTGAGCGGCGATATAGATCGACCGGTTCAACAGCATGGCCTTCTGGACAACGTCATTGCACGAGTCCAGCCAGGTGAGCGAGTAGTTGAGCAGGTCTCGCGCGAACGCCTCGCCCAGGCGTGGCGAGAGCTCCAGTGCTTTCGGCAACACTCGCAACCGCCTCGACTCGTCGGCGCCATGCTCGGACAGCAGTGCTGCGAGCCGTCCCCGCAGTTGAACGGGGTCGGCGATGGATGACATTTGCGCGAGCTCGGCGCTCAATTGGTCCGTGTAGGCGCCGTGCCAAGTGGTGAACGCGTCCACGCGCTCGTGCGGCTCGAGGATCAGTGAGAACGTTCGCAGCCGGTCCACGAGATAGCGGCTCATTTTGTCCATCGTCTCGAGCTGCTCGACGACTTCGGCCGGCAAGGGTTGCCCTCGCTCGCCGCGAATCGTTTGGCGGATCCTCGCTTCAAAGGCGCCTGCCAGCCAGATGTGCACCTCGTCCAAGTCCGCTAGCTCGACCAGCGCCTCGCGAATCAGCTGCTCGCAATCGCCGTTCTCGCCAAGACGTGCCAAGGCAAAGGCGAAGACCAGTTTTGCATACGCTGGCGTCCGCGCAGACTCTTTGGCATCGACGATCCACCGCAGCACTTTGTCGTAGAGCTCGTGGATCTGTTTCAGCAGACTGCGGAAACGATCGCTTTGCCCGGCGCCTCGCGCGCGAAGAAAACTCGGCAGGTTCGCCTCGGGGGCCAGCCCGTTCTGAAACAGTCGCTCGAGGATGCGGTCGCGTGCGCGGGCGAGTCCGAGCGTGTCGCCGTCCGACAGTTGGTAGACCGAGTGCCAGGCGAGCCACATCGTGCGAATCGGCAGGAACCCTTCGTTGGCGTGCAGGAACTCGGCAATGTCGCCGAGCCGGGTTTGCAGTCGGTTGTCGCCACGCGCGACGGCGTGCACCAGGTACGCCGGCACCACTCCCGCAGTCAACGGCCTCGCTGCTCCCAACGCAAGCACCTCATCCACGCTGAGGCTTTCGGGATCGTCTTGGCCCGCGTTGCGAAGCTCGGCGCGCAACCAGGATGCCGACTCCGCGGGGCTCAGCGGCACTCCGCCTGCGCCCAGATCGTTGGCCGTTCGGGCATCCCACAGGGCGTTCGACCAACAGATGGTCGTGTCTTGTGCGTTCTCCAACGCGGAGTTCAGCATGCCGAGCCGAATCCATTGCTCTCGGCGCCAAGGACTGTCGATCGGCTCCTCCGAGGCTGCAAACTCTTGCTCCACCTCATCCAACTGAACTTGCAGCTCGGACTTTTGTTGCGGGATCAGCTCGTCCGCCAGCAGGTTGAAGTTGAGCGACAGGTCATCGTCACCCTCACCGGACGGAAGCTTGGACTCCGGCGGCCGTGCCGAGCGGGGCGATTTTGCCGCGCGGTCCTGCTCCTTTTGCCGAGAACGCTCCTTGGCGGGCGGCTTCTTTTGCTTTGCGTCCGAATCGGCGCAGACGAACTCGTCAAATTGGAACTGGTGCGAGTCGCGCCATTCCGTCATCGCCTCCCGATGATGGTCCAAGACATACGTCACCCATTGATCCAAGGGACGAAAGGCGGAGTCCAGCACCGACTCGGGCACAAATTCGTCTCCCGACAGCGGATGCAACCAGTAGATGCGGCTCGCATCCGCCGAGAGCAACGGGCTGAGCGTGTTCTGCCTCAGTGGCGGATGCACCAGTCGTCCGACAGGCACGAAGAGATTGGGGAGCCGCAAGTACTGGCGGTAGCCGACCGCGTCCAACACCAGCACCGGCGGTCGTTTGCAGGCGGGGCGAGTGCGCAGGATGACGACGGGCTCGGTCGGCGCAGAGTCGGAGTCCGTCCCGACTTGGTGAACGACGGCGAATCGCAGCTGGGACAGCAGTTGATCGTCGGAGTTGCGAATAAGCTGCTCCATTTGCTCCAGGGCTCGTTCGCGGATCACCCATAGCTCGGCGGTGTCATTGGCGCTGCCCCGGGTCAGCCGCAGCGGCACTTCGATTCGCTCTTCGCACGGCGCCTCAGTCCACGACGTCGCGGTGCGCGGCAGCTGAGGGTCGATCAGCTCGTAGATGTCCTGGAACGGGTGTTCGTCGACGTACTCCCAGTCGCGCTCGCCACGCATCAACAGCAACTGCCCCGCCGGTGGCTTGATGTGCTCGCCCAGCGGATGTCGCGAGCCGACTTGTACCCAGACTCGCGACGACTGTTCGAGATAGGCTCGCAACTGGCGCCTGGCATCCGTCCCGCGCGACGGGAGTCGTCCGTTGGCGAATTCGATCGCCCGCAACAGCGTGTAATACGGAGGGCCGACCACTCGCAACAGCGTCTTGTCCTGCTTGCCCGACTGCAGGTGGCGAAACGATTGGCGGTCGTTTCCGAGCCGAAGCATTTCGGCGACGAGTTCGGGCAATTGCCGACTGTCGGCAAGCTCGAACAGCACCGCCGTGTGATCGAGAATATCCGGGATTTCGGCAGTCGGCTCGAGCGAGAACAGTTGGTGCCAGCAACGCAGGTCCGTGACGCCTCGCCGGCCCATCGTGCGGCGAACTTCGACGCCAACCTTCTTCAGTTCGCTGGATTCGTTCTTCGACAGCTTGGCCGCCGTGTTGATGGTAATCGCGTCATCTTCCCAGCAGGCCTTGAGCGGGGAGGCGAGCGCGTCGGCGGGCAGCTTGCCCGAAGTCATCGCCAGCAGGAGGGTGTCCCAATTGGGAAAGTGCAGAATCATGCGGCCAGCGCCCGTCAATCGTAACAGGGATTCCCGTCAATTGCCTTGCGAGAGGCCTTCACGCTGTGGCTGTTCGGAGCTTTCCGGAGCAGCCGCGCCCGACTCCTCCTCTCGCTCCACCACCACTTTGCCGGCTTCGCTGGCCTTGAGCACACCGCCTTCGATCAGCTTCTCCACCAAGGCCTGATGCATGTTCTCGTGCTCGTGAGGCAGGGCGTCGTCGTCGCTTCGGAGTGACACGACAATGTCTTGTTTTCCCGTTTCCGGGTTTCTACGCAGTCGAATAGTCATCTCGGCCATGACGAGTCCTGGGGAGATTGCAAGGCAAGGGGTGAGCTCCGGCGACCTCGCCATTCTACCGGTCGGGCTCCCCGGCGACAGGTCGCTGCGGTGTCATCCGACCGGATCCGAGTTTGCCGGCGGTGCCAACGCGAACAGCTTGCTGAGCGTCTTGCGCTCAATCACCTTGTGTTCGAGCAACATGTCTCTCAGCAATTCCAGTGACGAGCGATTCTCCGCGAGGATCCGTTGGGCTCGCTCGCGGGCTTCGGCGAGGATCTCCTTGACTCGGCGGTCGATGGCCTCGAGCTGCGAGGCCGACAGCTGCGGGGTCGGCGAGTGGTGAGTCTGCTCCGTGTGAAACTGGCCGTGGCCGACCTCATCGCCGCCCATCGCGAACTCCTCAACCAGCGCGCGGGCGATATTGGTTGCGCGGTTCAGGTCGCCGGCGGCGCCGATCGAGATGTCGTCCAGCAGCAGTCGCTCGGCTTCGCGCCCGCCGAACAGCACGCACAGGTCATCCAACAGCTCGCGCTGCGTGACGACGTACTTGTGGACGGGATCCTGATAACGCACGAACCCCAACGAGCCTGCCATGTCGCCGCGGATGGAAATGCGGTCAATCGGCGACGTGTGGTCGCAGTTCAGTGAGCAGATCGCATGTCCAGCCTCGTGTGTCGCCACCACCCGCTCCTCCAAACGAGTCATTTCGGGACGCTCGAGCCATTCGGTGAGCGCTCGGTCAATGTCACTGGAGTTGGTGGGGCGATCGTCGCCCTCGCGGAGCCGGATGCGGGCGAGCGCGCGACAGAGCGCATTGATGTGGTCGCCCGTGAACCGCGTGCCGGCACTGGCCCCTTCGACGTAGTCGCCCGTGCGTTTGACGGCAAACTCAATCGCCTCGTCGTCCATCGCCAGCCCCATCTTGTCGTTGTAGATCTTGATGATCTCACGGCGGTCGTCGGCGCGCGGATGGGGGATTTGCAGATGGAACTCGAATCTTCCGGGCCGGAGCAGCGCGGGGTCGAGAATGTCGACAAAGTTGGTGGTCCCGACGACAAACACCAACTCCTCTTTGTGAAAACCGTCCAACTCCGTCAGCAACTGGTTGACCATCGAGTGCTCGACGCCGGAGCCTGTGTAGGTTCCTCGCGCCGACGCGAACGAATCGAGCTCGTCAAAAACGATGATCGACGGCGCCGAGCGGCGGGCGGAGTGAAAGATCTGCCGGATCCGCTCCTCGCTTTCCCCCACCCAGCGACTTTTTAGCTCCGGGCCGGAGACAATGGTGATCGCCGCTCCGATCGCGGTCGCCATCGCCTTGGCAAACATGGTTTTGCCGGTGCCGGGAGGCCCCCAGAAGATCATTCCTCGCGGAATCAGCTCCTCGAGCTTGGCAATTTCGGCCGGATTGGTTTGCCTGTCTTTGTAGGCCAGCACATCGAGAATCTCGGTTTGCAACCGCTTTTTCACCTTCGCGTAGCCGCCGATGTCCGCGTCCAAGTCGAGGTGGGGAATCTCCAGCGTCCCGCCCGCCGTGGCCTGTCGAATTTGCGTGTAGGCGCGAGTCGGCTCCGCCGGATAGTCCTCGCCCTCCAGGGTCGAAAGCAATTTTCGCAGCCGAACGGCGTTCATGCCCGAGACGTACTTATAGAGCCCCCACGGATTGAACTCCTTGCCGAACTTCCGCGACTCGCGCTGTGTGACCAAATGTCGCAGGCGGTCGCGAGGGATCCCCAACATCGAGAAGCGTTTGGGGAACAGGTTTTCGATTACGGCGGGAAGCGGAAACGAAGGATCCTTGAAGCCCAGCCAAACCAGGTCGGGGTTCTCGTAGAGCAGCGGAATCACCTCCTTCGCCTCGGCGGTCAGCCCGCCTTGACTGGTCGTGAGCAGATCCAGGTGCGGGAGCACGACCACGCGGCGGTCCACTGCCCCGCGCACGGCGTCGCGCAGCTGGCCGATCATCGTGCCAAGCAGGCCCTGCATGCCCTCGGGCTGGCCCTCGCGCGGGCGGCCATCGAGATACAGGCAGCGCACGTCGGATTGTCGCAGCCGTCCCCGCAGATTCATGAACACATACGGAGCCAAGTCCTTCTCGCACTCCAGCAGCACCGGCAGGCCGCGAAGGAGATTTGAGGCCGTATCGGCCAGCTGTTCCGAGTACGCCGACTCGACCGACTGTTCCGAGGTTAGCTCCTGCGGGAGTTCACTTTCGGCAATATGGATCGACATGGCCGTCCGTCTTGATGTTGCGAAGCGTTGCGAAACCAAGGGCGCCATGGGCGCGACGGGCAACGAGCCCGGGCGCATTCCAGCCCGTTGAGGCGGGGCGCGGTTAAAGCAAAAACCGATTTCGGAATGCACACGTAGCGTGATAGAACCAAACGCTGGTTCCATTGCCGGTTGGGTGATCTTGAACAGGACCGGTAGTATAACACCCGGCATGCGGAACCCGGATTAAGGGCCGTCGGCGGACGGCGGACCAGGCACGGAACGAGGCACTATACGAGGCACTCGATTCAGCAGTGAGGAGGCGAAAACATCTGTTCCGGCAATCGGATCAGCTTTTTCCTGCACAATGCACGCTGATCCGATCGCCCGTTGGGTCTTTTCAACAGGCTGTCAGGGAGACACCATGGCGTCCATGGCTCGGCTGTTGGTGCTCGGGGCTTGTGTGATCGGCACTCCGTTGTTGGCGGTTTGGAGCCATGTACGGGAATTCGAGAAAAACATCTCTCGAGACGACCTTGGGGGCGAGGTTAGCGACGAAGGGGTACTGAACAACCTGCCCGATGGGATGCCGGTCGAACTTGCCCAATCCGCAAACTTGGTCTTGCCATTTCTCGAATCTTCACCGGCCGACCCGCCTCGCACGGTGAAGGTGCAGCCACTCCGCCAATTGCAGACGCGATTGCAGACGCGATTACAGGCGCTTGGCGCGCGCGAGCTGACCGTGGTGGACCAGGGCGACAATGGGTTTGTGGCCTCGGTTCAGATGGCGTTGCCGAATTCTCCGGCGCTGCGTAAAGTTTTCACCCAGCGAGCGCCGACGGCGGCCGCGTCGATGGTCGGGCTGGTGGCGCAAGTGGATGCCTGGCATGCTGAAATTGCGGAGGCTCGCGACCGTCGCCGTCGGTAGCCACTCGAAGGCAATCGACTTCAACATTGACGGGCAATAGGCGATTCGTCAGGTCCGGTTGCCGTGGAGGGAATGCTGAGATGCACACACTCGGGAACCGGTGCGAGGCGGTCGGAGCGGCTCGACAGCTCGCCCATGGCGCAGTGCGGAGCTGGTGGCCGCCGCCGGCGTTGCTGCCTGGCTGGCGGCGACAATGGTCGCGGGGCGCCGCAGTTCGCGTCACCAACGCCGAGGGTGGCCGCGTCGACGAGCCCCTCGAACTGCGGATGAGACGATTAGAGGCTGTTTTGTTCCTGGGCCGGGAGCCGATAAATAGTCGCAAATTGGCCCAGTTCGCGAACTTGGCGGACGGGACCGAAGCGCGTACACTGATTCGACTTCTAAATCAGCACTATGACGAATCCGGACGTGCCTTTCGCGTCGAAGAAGTGGCAGGTGGATTTCAGCTCCTCACACGCCCGATGTTTGCGGCCTGGCTTCGCCGGCTGCAGCACTTGGGACCCGAGACGCGACTCACCCCGCCCGCCATGGAGACATTGGCAGTGGTGGCCTATCGACAACCGGTGTTGCGTGCTGATATAGAAGCTATTCGCGGAGTCAGTTCCGGAGAAATGTTGCGACAGCTGATGGATCGTGAGCTGGTTCGCGTGAGCGGCCGGAGCGAAGAACTCGGACGGCCCTACCTTTACTCCACGACCAAAAAGTTCCTTCGATTGTTTGGACTCCCTAACCTCGACGCCCTTCCCGAAATCGATCACTTTCGCCTGCATCACGAAGACCCCGTGACAGCGCCCCTCAACCCCGAAGAAAGTAAAGACGAGACAGACAAGGAGTCTATTGTGACTGTGATGCCCGCCGAATTGCGTGACGACGAGATGCTGACTCCGGTTGGCCTGACCACCGTTCTCTCCCCTCAGCTTCCGGGCGCCGTTGCGCCCCGACTCGAAGATGACGAGGACTTCGACGACGAAGAGTACGACGAAGAAGAGTATGAGGATGACGAAGACGAGGAGGACGACGGAGAGTACGACGAAGAAGAGTACGACGAGGAAGATGAGGATTACGAGGAAGGCGACGAAGGCGACGAGGACGACGAGGACGACGACGAAGAGGAAGACGAGGACTACGACGACGAGGATTACGAGGACGACGAGGACGACGAGGAGTACGACGACGAGGAGTACGAAGACGACGAGGAAGAAGATGAGGACGAGGAGGACGCCGACTGGGAAGAAGTCGACGACGAGGAGTGGGAAGACGACGATGAAGAATGGGATGAGTCCGAGGACGATGAGGAGGAAGAGGGAGAAGAAGGGGGAGAAGGGGAAGACGGGGAAGACGATTGGGAGTAAGCTCCCGTCGCTGATCGCCTCGTTGCCGTTTGTTGCCGCCGCGTGCGTCGCTTGGCGGCCATGTACTCCGACGGCGACCGCTCCACGCGATTGATCCAATCACTTCACGGATCTCACTTCACGGCCGCTCTATGCGGCCGTGGCCATTTCTTGCCCGGCAAACGCTTTCGGTCTTAATTGCTGACGTCGTTTGGCGCCTTGATCCCTCGCTTACGCTTCGGGTTACCTTTCTCGATCCCTCGCTTACGCTTCGGGTTACCTTTCTCCCTCGCTTACGCTTCGGGTTACCTTTCTCCCTCGAGCCGTCAAACCTCGACAGTTGGCAAAAGCCATACGGCCTGCGAGATCCTCATTAAAGGTCGTGCTCTGCCATTCCGATGCAGGAAGTGACGCTGGCGACCCGCCTCGCCGCTCCCACCTCCTGCGCGGCGCTCCTATGTGCCGTGTCCCTCGATGCACGACCCTCTCTCGCCGGTGCCCGCCGGCCCCGCCTTGGAGTCACTCATGTCGATCACGCGGTTTCTCGGCCTATTGCTGACCATTGCTTTGTTTTGCCAATCTGCTTCCCTCGCTCATGCCCAGAAGCCGTTCATTCCCGGCACGGGACAGAAGGTGGTTCAAGTTGGCGACGACTTCGAGGAAGAGAACTGGGGCTTTGAGTTCAACTGGCCCAAAAGCAGCAAGAACTTGAATGAGTTCACGGGAGGCGCCGGCGGCAAGTCGACCAACGATCGTTGGTACGAGGGCGTGAAACGCGGGCAGCCCGACATCGTCAAACGAGTCGAAACGCCCCCCGGAGGCGTTCCCGGCAGCAAGGGCGCCCTGCTGCTGCAGTCCTTGAGAACCGGCATTCCGAACTCCCCGAGCTACAAGCTGCAGCAGGACGACTTCGTCTGCAACATCCACTACCGACTGGGCGGCTCGATTCCGGTGAGCCAGAACCCCAGCTTCACCTGCAAAGTGTTCCTGCCGCCGATCGACGAATGGGAAGAGCGGAACGGCTGCTCGTTTGCGATTCGCGGGTCGGTCGACACGCGCGTGTTCAAAGTGCCCGAAGACGCCGGCCGCTACGCCACCGCTCGGATGATGCGCGAGGAGTACTGGCCCGGCATGTTCATTCAGTTCGAGAGCAAGGAGCGTTCCAACCGGGAGGATGACTACGCCTGGATTCGGATTCGCGGGAACAATCGCGGCGGCGACTTCCGCGGCCCGCAGATCACACAAACCGGCTGGTGGACCTTCGGCATGTCGTTCACACCCGACGGTCAGGTGCACTACTACGCCAGCCCCGGCGTCGATGACCTGACCGAGGAAGACTACATCACGTCACAGTTCCCTTACGGGTACAAGTGCGAGCGGTTCCAGACGTTCTTCTTCAACGTTTGCAACGGCGACGACAATCGCACCTGGTCCACCAAGTGGATTGTCGATGATTGCTTCTTCTACTACATCCCGCAGACGGCCCGCCGATAGGCTGCTTCATTAAACAAAGTCGACGAGCATGGCGTCGCTGACCAACAGTCCCTCGAGCGACAGTTGGACAGTGACGCCATCGTCGTGCATGCGACCGGCGGCCACGTGGGCGCGGATCGCCTCGCCGGCCAAATGGTCCAGGTCGTAGCCGGTGCGGTTGCGAAACCACTCGCGTTGCACGCCTGCTCGCATCCGCAATGCGAAAATAAGCAGCTCCTTGGCCCGGTCCCGGGGCCCCAGGTCTTCCCACTCCGCGACGGGGCTCTGGCCAGCGTGCATGCGGCGGATGTAGGCCGTGGTGGAGCGATGGTTGACTTCTCGTCGTCCGTCCTCGTGCCGCGCCGCGCCGGGACCGAAGGCAAGATAATTGCCGCCGAGCCAGTAGTTCACGTTGTGCCGACAGCGATGCCCGCTGCGGGCGAAATTCGACACCTCGTAGTGCTCCAGGCCGCGCGACTCGAGATATTCGATCGCCTCCAGATACATGCGGCGCTCGAGCTCCTCGTCGGCGGCGTTGAGTGCTCCACGCTCGCGCCGAGACCAGAAAGCAGAGCCTTTGTCGAAGGTCAGGCCGTAGGTGGAGATGTGGTCCGCGCCGCAATCTGCGCCGATCTGCAAGTCGCGTCGCCAGTCATCGAACGAGCCACCCGGGACGGCGAAGATCAGGTCCAAGGACACGCTGGGAAACGCTTCGTGCGCTCGCTCGATGGCCGCCAATGCCGACTCGGGGCTGTGATCCCGTTCGAGCACTTGCAGCAGCCGTGGCTGAAAGGACTGCACGCCCAGGCTGACGCGGCTGACTCCGGCCGCCGCGAGCGTCTCGACGCATGTCGGGTCGAGGTCATTGGGGTTCGCCTCGACCGAAAATTCGCCGGATGGCGCCACCGGGAGCCAGCGGGCAAGCAGGTCCAGGAACCGCCTCAACAATGCGGGCCTCAGCTGCGTGGGAGTTCCGCCACCCACGAACAGCGTTTGCACTTCGTGCGGCCGCGACAGCCCCGACAACTCAAGCTCCAACGCGTCGAGATAGTGCTGCTGCAGCTCGTCGCGTCCTGCGATTAATGTGAAGTTGCAATAGCCGCAACGATGCCGGCAGAACGGAACGTGCACATAGGCCGCCGAGGCTGTCAGCGGCTCGCGGCCGGCGTCGTCGGTGGTCGGTGGGGTGCTGGGACGGCTTGGCATGGCAGCTTGGGATGCCGTTGAAAAACACCTGGTCCGGCAATCGACGACTGCCGGGGGTGCTTAACAGGCAATTAGCAAGGTAGGATGAGCTCGGCGGCGAGACGGTCGTGACATGCGGATCTCAAGCCGGTCGCGACGTTTGTGGCGTTGGCGCCGTTGGGAACGGGAGTTACATACATGCCGAATTTCTCGCCCGCCAAGATCGGTTTGCGCAGCTCGCGCGAGCTTTAGCGACATCCGCAGTTTTGCTCCGGCCACCGAGCTCGTTCCTTCTGAAGTGACATCCCGGCCGCGACGATGATGACGAAGGACCGAGGAAATTGCAACTTTGCGATCGGCGGTGTGTGGTTTGAGGTTGGGCATGTTCGCGATTCCGATCCCTCACTTACGCTTCGGGTTTCCTTTTTGAGGCAAACCTGCGTCTTGAGGCAAACCGGAGCCGTCTTGAGGCAAACCACCTGCGTCTTGAGGCAAACCGGATGCGCCTTGAGGCAAACCGGAGCCGTCCCTTCAAGATCGCAAGCGCAGTCGGCATTGGCAACGTGGGGAGCAACAGGCATGTGGCAGTCCTTCTTTCTGGCGATTGGCATCACGCTGTGCATTGTTGGCGTTGAATGCATGCTGATTGAACGCGCGACGTTGACGGACGTGGCCGCCATGACGCACAACGCCTCCTATTCTCCCGACGGACCGCCGAAAGTGCTATCCAAAGATGTTGTGCCCCCGGAGTGGGCGCCGTGGAGTCTGCTGTCGACGGGCGTGGTGGTGATCCTCTACTCGTTCAGCTTGCCAAAACGAGTGCATACTTGACGTTGCCGTCGTGCTTCAACGAAGCACGGAGCGACGCACCTCGGCCTGCAATCGCTCGGGATGCAAAGACACCTTCCATTGGTCAACGGCCCGCTCTCCGAGACGTGAGCCGAGATCGGCGGCCTCGGGTGGAAGTCTCCATGCCGGCACGTTTTCGACCGCCTGAGATCCAAATCGGAGAGTGGTGAGGACGATGGGCGTCGCCGTGACGACGCGATCCTTCTCCACCTCCAGCTGTCGCTGCCGCCGGCTCTCGTCGATGCGGGCCTTGCAAGTCGCGGCAACCCCCGATGCCAACAAGATGTCATTGGAGCGGGGCATCCAGGAGACGGTTAGCGGCACTGTGTCATTGACGATCACCCCCAATCGCCAATGCCCTCCTTCTTGATAGATCGTCGAATGCGGCACGAGCACAAGGTCTTCGCACTTGGTCAACAAGTCGCTGCTGTCCCGATAGGCTTCGAGCGTGCTCAGGGCTCCCCCCAGTTGGCTCAAGTGTCGCTTTACCTCGGGGTCGCGGGCCAATTGTGGCTGCTGCTCACGAAGTTGGCTCAGGGCGGCGCGACACCAAAGGGTCTTTACCAAGATGTCGAGCTCCCGAGCCAGCTGTTGCTTGGCCAAGGTGCGGAGCGCAGGTAGGCGGGAGAGCTCGTTCGGAGGCGCCACGGTCCGCTGCAATTGGGCGAGCTGACGTTCTAGCTTGGGCCGGTCGGCATGATTCGTGGACAGCGACTTCAGCTTCTTCTCCAGCGACTCCACTTGCCGTCCCAACTGCCCCCAGTGGGTTTGGTTCTCTTGGATCAACGCCGGGAGTGTGCGGTGCGAGGCGAACAGTTCGGTCTGCATCCGCTCGAGCTGCGATAGCCGACGCCGCAGCAACGCCTCGTCGGCCAATTCCCAAGTCGCACCGCGTCGCGACAGCCCTTTGGCGAGCAGCGCGGCTTCGGCTTGCTGCTCGGGTGTGTCGGCGCAGGCGGTTGTCAGTGTGCCGACAAGGCACATAAGGCACATAAGGCACACACGGCACACAAGGCTCGCCACCCTGCAGGCGATCTGCGCAACAACCGACGCTTGACGAGTAGGTGTGCCTGGAGCCGCCGCGCTCATGTTGTGCCTCCTTCCGGGGTACGGTCCGAGGACGGACCGCAGCGACCTGTCCACCGGGCCTCACAAGGGTCGCCTGCGATGGAGGCCCGACCGGTCGTCGCAAGGGAGTCGGGATGGGCGCGATGTGCGCCGGAAGTCGGCTTCGACGACTTGGACAGCGAGACATTCCCGCCCAACTCGGCATGGGCCGCCCTGGCGGCCTGCAAGAAGGCTCGAGTGGCGTCGAGGCAGATCGCCCCGGAACGCTGGCCGTTGGCGCAAAGGGCCCCGCGCACTCCGATCAGATCCGGCGCCAAGGCGGCAAGACGTGGCAAGTGTGATTGTTTCAGCGACCCTGCCAGAGCCACTCGCAGATGTTTGCTGTGCGCGGTGAGGATGAATTCGCGGAGAGTCTCCATCGCGAGGTGGTCAAACAGCGAGCGACCGTCCTTCACCAGTGTGTCGAGCATCACGTAGTCGCAGCCGCTTTCCGCGGCTGCCGATGTGAGCGCCGCAAGAGAAAGCCCGGAAAAGTCCCCGTAGTCGGCATAGCCGCAGGCGACGACGGCAGGTGCATGCGGGCTGGCGGGCACCGCCTCCCTCACGGCCTGCATCATCTGCCGCGCTTGCCGGGCAGTCGTCGACCCCCGCAGTCCGAGCTTGATGTAGTCTGCGCCAAGTGTGGCGGCGCCCAACGCTGCCCATGCCGCTGTGCCCGGCTGGTGTTCCAGGTCGCCCAGGGCGACGCTGACCGGGACTTGGGCCCGCCGTGCAATCGCGGCAATCTCGCGACAAACCGTCGGCGCGGCAGCCCCCAGGGACCCCTCGGCGGGATTCTTTACATCGAGCACATCGACGTCGGCGGACAGAACCGTTTGCGCCTCCGCCACGTTAATAACGCTGGCCAAGATTTTCATAAGCACGTTGTAACCCGGAGACGGAGAGGTCGACAGGGTTGCGACGGAGTTAGACGAGGAGACGACGTGATTGCAGCCACAGGGGAACCCCGCCTGCGGGGGTGGTGATCGCTGGTCAAATCGGGCTTGTTGCCGTATGTTCAACGCTTGACGAATCTTCCTTGCCCCTCCTCCGCATCGCGCCCCGGCCAGCCACTCGTTGTGGGCGCGTACGTTAATTCATGAGCGAAATCCTCTTCCACTATGTGAAAGTATTTCCCACGACTTGGGCATATCTTTCCTCGCTCTTGATGATTGGATTGTTTTTCAAATTCAATCGATTTTGGAGCGTGCGCAACGCGGACCTGATGTTGTTGATTCTACTCGCGCCGGGGTTGTTGTTGGCCCACTTCGGCCAGATCAAGGTGGGGGATGCCCAGAAGAAAGCGAAGCTCGACGCGGCCACTCCGCCTTCCAGCACCGGGGCGGTTGGCGCCGCTACGTTGCCGGCGCCGGGGTCGAAGATCGACCCGGAGCTCAAGCAGGGGCGAGACATTCGCTGGCTGGGGTTCCTCTGGCTGTTCGTAGTCGGGATCTTGCTGTTGTTGCGGCTATTGATTGACCCCACGATGGTGAGGAGGCCGCTGCTGGAGCCAAACCTCTCCACAGGCGGCCTGACCTTTATCGGCTGTTCATTATTCGTGTTCTTGATGGCGAATGTGATCACCAGCAGCAACGAAGCCGGAGATGTCGCGACTGACGCGCGTGTCGAGCCTGCGTTGAACGAGCAGGACCCGCAAGATCCGTTGGCAGACGAGTCGCGCCAGTCGCACGGCCCCGGCTACTTGCTGCTCAGCATGTTGCCGAAGTTCGTCACGATGCCGATCTCCGATCACGAGCACGCCCAGACGCAGGGGCTGAACACGACGGCGAAGCTGATGCTCATTCTCTCGCACCTGCTGATTGTGCTCGGGATGGTCACCATCGGCTACCGACACTTCGGCAACTTGCAGATGGGGATCGGCGCCGCCACGATGTATTTGATGTTGCCGTACACGGCGCTGATGACGGGACGCATCGACCACGCGGCGCCCGGCGCGCTGTTGATCTGGGCGATCGCCTGTTATCGTCGGCCGCTGATGGCAGGCATCTGTCTTGGGCTCGCCGGAGGCATGATCTACTACCCGTTGTTTGTCCTGCCGCTTTGGGTGAGTTTCTACTGGCAGCGCGGGCTGCGGCGGTTCATCTTGGGGCTGATTTGCGCGCTGAGCGTGATGGTGCTCGGCCTGGCCATTTCTCACTTCGCTGGCGTGGTGATTCCGGGCGTTGCGGCGGGCGCGACATTCCTCGAGAAACTGGTGACGATGTTCGGCATCTGGTCGCCGCGGATGTCGGGGCTGGAAGGCGTGTGGATTGACGGCACGTGGGACCCGATTTATCGGACACCGGTGATCTTCGCCTTCATCGCGCTGGCGGGGACGTTCGCAATCTGGCCCGCTCAGAAGAACCTCGGCACACTGCTAAGCTGCTCGTCCGCGCTGATGGTGGCCGCCCAATGCTGGCACGGTTTTGGCGGCGGGCTGTTTATGGCCTGGTATCTGCCGCTGCTGTTGATGACATTCTTCCGCCCCAATCTTGAAGACCGCGTGGCGCTCAAGGTGCTGTCGGAAAGTTGGTTTCCGAAGAAGCGAATCGACGCCATCGCCGCAGCGCTGTTGTTGGCGGTTGGCAGTTGCTATTGGTTGGTCAATGCGGGGCCGCGCAGCCTGCTTTAGTTCGTGACGACGAGGTAGTTTTGATGGAACAACAACTGCCCCAACACGCGAACACCGACACCAACCGCGACACCAACCGCGTTGACGACAGCGACGCGAGTGAGGGCATTGGCCAAGACCGAGAAGGCGGGCAAAGCGGGCAAAGCGGCGCCGATTCCTCGACGTCGCGGCCCGCCGTTCGTCGGCGCCGCCGCTGGCTGCAAGTGTCGCTTCGCAGCTGGTTCGTGCTGCTGATCGTCTTGAGCGTGGCCCTGTCTGTCGGCATCCGGATGAAACGCCGATTGAAACTCGAAGCTCAGATCATTGACGACGCCACGTTGATCTATGGCGACGATCGGCGTCACTCCCGCACCTTTCAATTCAGCTCGTCGGCGCTGGGAGTCGTGTCGAGCAGCCCGGAGCCGTACGTGCGGCTTCGTGATCCCGCTTGGTTCGCCTGGCTGGGACCGTGGTCCAAAGGCTCGACGGCCTTTTGTGAGTTCGACAGTTTGCAGGTACATGGCGTCTCCGATTTCTTATGGCTGAACGACATTTTGGCCACCGGAGAGCTGCGCAGGATCGAGCTGGGTGGGCTGAGCAAGAATCTCGAATTGCACCGAATCACGGCTTGCCGGGAGCTGACGGAGCTGAGGATTAGCGGACCGGGCGGAATGCACGAGCGCCATCGTTCCGCCCTGGACCGGATTGATCGCTTGGCGAAGCTCGAAAGTTTGAGTCTCCATAAAACGCGGTTCTCGTTCCGCGAGCTGCAGCAGCGGGGCCTGCCCGAGTCATTGCGACTGGCGCGGATCACCGTTTGCGGTCTAACTGCGGAGGATCTCGGCATGCTCACGCGCTGCCGGGCGTTGGAAGAGCTGGCGTTGATCGACAATCCGCTCGACCTGCGTCTGCTGCGCGAGCCCGGATTGTCACCCAAGCTGCGCGTGCTGCGGCTCAATTCAACCAATGTGGTGCTCGCCGACATGCAGGCATTGCGAACCTGCAACCAGTTGGAGGAGCTCTATTTGCAGGGGACGCACATCGATCTCCGCCAGTGCGGCGGGCTGCGGCTCCCGAGTAGCCTCAAAGAGCTCGATTTAACCGGCGCCAAGCTTGATCGCTCCAGTTGGGAGATGCTCGCTGCGCTGGATCAGCTCGAGAAGCTGACCGTGGATGAGTGCGAGTTGGCCGACGAAGACGCCGCGGGGCTCGCCCTGTCGCCCCGCCTCCGCCTCTTTAGCGCAAGGGAGACGCGGGCCTCAAGGCACGTGGCCGGGATGCTGTCCCGCGCCGACGAGATGACGCTCATCAACTTCGCCGGCACGCCACTCGATGACGAAGGCCTGCGAGCGATCGGCTCCAAACCACTGTTGCAAACGTTGCTCGTCGGTCAGACGCTGCTGACCGACGAGGTTGCGGATTGGTTCGCGCCGATTCGGCAACTACGACGCCTGGAACTCTATGAGACTCGGATCGGCGACGCGTTCTTTGAACGATCGCCACACTTAAAACGAGTCAAGGACCTGCGAGTACACGAGTCGCGTGTGAGTGCCAAGCTGCACGCGGAACTCAGTCGCCTTGCAAGGGATCAGGCATCCATGACGGCTCCGGATCCCTTGTTCAATGGTCCGTTTGATCCGTTCTAGATCGGTGTTGCGACAAACGTCCGTGGCACAGGCTGCTAGTGCCCCGTCAACACTAAAGCGTTGGGTTGGCCGCCGCCCCAAGCTCGTGGCTCGCCACGACTTCGCGAGTTTTTCAACCCCAAAATTATGGCTTGACGGTCCACGAGCCTGTGTTGATTGGGCTTATTGACGTGGGTTGCAGGCTGGCAGCCTGCACTACGTCGCAGGTCAAGACAGGCCGGCCACTTCGAACCCCTTGCGATAGTCGCGTTTCAGCAGCTGGTTGGCGGCCTCCACGTTGGTGATGCGCAGGCTTTCGGCGTCCCATTCGAGCTTTGTCTCGGGGAAGCGATTGGCGACGACGCCGAGCAACAACGCCTCGGTGAGCGGTCCCGCATAGGCGAAGCTCGCGCTGGTCTCGCCCTTGCCCATGCAGGCGTCGACCCATTGGTGGTAGTGGTTTGCGGCGATGATTTCGGGCGCTTTGTAGTCGGTGAATCGATTCTCCGGCAGCAAACGCGGCTCGCCGACGTGAGGCAGCAGCAGGGCGCCTTTTTCGCCAATGAACAGGGCGCCTTGTCCTGGCAAGTCCAGCTGCTCGATGCCCAGCTCGGCAGGCAGCTTCAGGTCCTTGGGAGGCGCGAAGCCGCCGTCATACCACGTCCAGCGCATCGTGTCGGTGGTGTACTTGGTGCCGGGGAACTCGTATTCGACCTTGTTCTTGGTCGGGTGTCCGACTCCGGTCGGTTCGCGACATGTGGTCATTGCCCAGTTGGGCGCGGTCAGCGCCAAGGCGTCGTAGGGCGTGTCGAAAATGTGCACACCCATGTCACCCAAGGTTCCGGTGCCGAAGGGGATCAGCTTTCGCCACTGGCCTGGATGGTAAACACCCGGCACAAACGGCCGCTCGGCAGCCGTGCCCAGCCAGAGATTGAAATCCAAGTTGTCGGGAGCGGCGGCCGTGTTGGTGAACTCGCCGCCGTCGTAACCCCAATTCTTGTTCGACCATGCATGCACTTGGCTGACTTTGCCGATCGCGCCGCCCTGGATCATGGCGACGGTGCGACGGTACGGGGCCGCCGAGTGAACTTGGATGCCCATTTGCGTGACGAGCCCGCGCTTCTCGGCCGTCAGTCGAAGTTGCCTCGCTTCGAACACTTCGTGCGTCAAAGGTTTTTGACAGTACACGGGCTTGTTGGCGCTCAGCGCCGACATGGCGGCGGGAGCGTGCGTGTGATCGGGTGTCGAGACGACGACGGCGTCGATCGAATCACCCATGGCCGCCAGCATCTCACGGAAGTCGCGGAACTTCTTCGCCTGCGCGTGTGCCTTGGCCGCTTCTTCCAAACGATTGGAGTCGACATCGCACAGCGCCGCCACCTCGACCATCGGATGTGAGGAGATCGATCGCAAGTCTGCTCCACCCATGCCACCCACGCCGATGTGTGCGGTGCGCAGTTTTCCGTTCGGCGAGACAGCCTCGGCGCGAATGGACATCGTGCCGGCGGCGACAACGGCGCCGGCAACTTGGAGGAAGTCGCGACGGGCAAGATGCTTGGACATGACAAGACTCCGGGATGGGTGGGCGAGTGGAAGGTATGGGGATGCGTGAGGTGGTCTATTGTAAGCCGCCGTTCGTCCCGCGTCATTCAGTTCTCGGCGGCAAACCGAGCAGCGTGCGCCAGTCCACGGGCGGTTCGAAGTCGGTTTGCCCATAGGCCAATTCGCCGAGAATCGGGACGGCGCACCGCGTGGCGAGCTCGCGGCCGTTGGTCAACAGGCTGCAGTCGCTCGGGTCCGGCGGCTGGGGTTGATTCAGCACGATTCCTGCCGTGGTCAGGCCTTGGCCGAAATCGAGATCGTGGCGGGAGGTCGGTCGCCGCAGCGCCATCGGCAATTGGCGTCGATATGCGGTGGCGGCGACCAGCGTTTGCAGGGTCTGGCCGATCACACCCAACGCGTTCGGCACCACGATCAACAAGGGATAGTCAAAATCAAGCGCGAGATCCGCCACATAATCGTCGTCGCTGATGGGCGACAATAGCCCGCCAGCGCCTTCCACCACCAACACGTCCCATGCTTCACTTCGCCAAGCGTCGGCGCCGGTGCGGAGCAAGCGGGCATCCAGCTGTTTGCCCTCGGCGCGCGCCGCCAGATGTGGCGCCAACGGCGCCTCAAACACCTGCGGACACACCGCGTCCAAACGGAGTGGCCGGCCTGCGGCGTTCCAGAGCTCCTCGGCGTCGGTCGACACCAGTGTCCCATCTCGGCGGACCGCGCCGCTAGCCGCTGGTTTGTAGACGCCAACGCGCAATCCGGCGGCGACCATCGCTCGCGCCACGGCGCAGGCGACCCGGGTCTTTCCGACTTCGGTGTTGGAGCCGACAATAAACAGCCCGTGCCGTGGACGCTGCGGTCGCGGCTGCTCGACCTGGTCGTCTGTCGGGTCAGAATTCACGTGTTTCATTCGCAAAAATGAAGTTGAAGATGAAAGTTGCCGCTTTGCAGTTGTCCTGTGGCGTTTCCATCGAGCGAAACGTCGATCGCGCTGTCGAACAGATCACTCGCGCGGCCGAGCAGGGCGCCAACGTGATTTGCCTGCAAGAGCTGTTCGCCGGCCAATACCCTTGCCAGACGGAGGACCACTCGCGGTTTGACGAGGCGGAGCCGATTCCCGGCCCGACAACCGACCGGCTGGGGCAGCTTGCCAAACAGCACGGTGTCGTGATTGTGGCTTCGCTGTTCGAACGCCGCGCCCCCGGGCTCTACCACAATACCGCGGCCGTGCTCGACGCGGACGGGAGCATGGTGGGCATCTACCGCAAGATGCATATTCCCGATGACCCACTGTACTACGAAAAATTCTACTTCACACCGGGCGATCTCGGCTTTCGCAGCTTCGACACTCGCTATGGCCGGATCGGCGTCTGCATCTGCTGGGATCAATGGTATCCGGAGGCTGCTCGACTGACTGCCATGACCGGAGCCGAGCTGTTGGTGTATCCGACTGCGATCGGCTGGATTCCCGGCGAACGGGAGACGCATGGCGCCGCGCAATACTCCGCTTGGCAGACGATGATGCGCAGCCACGCGATTGCCAACGGCGTGTTCGTGGCTGCGCCCAACCGCGTTGGACGCGAGGGCGAGATTGAGTTCTGGGGCGGTTCCTTCATCTGCGGCCCCACCGGCGAGCTGTTGGAGACGGCGCCACACGACGATGAGGCGCTGCTGATCGCGGACTGCAATCGCGCGCAGATCGACGCAGTCCGGACTCACTGGCCGTTCTTTCGCGATCGACGCATCGATGCTTACCAAGGGCTGACACGAAGGTGGCTGGATGACCGGCAGTGAAATTTCCGGCGAGAGCCAGTGCACGCCACAAGCAGCCGGATTTCGTTGGCCCGCTGAATGGGAGCACCACGTTGCCACTTGGCTTGCGTGGCCCCGCAACCCGCGCACCTGGCCCGGCAAGTTTGCTCGCATCGCTCCACAATATGCCCGATTTGTCCGGACGGTCGCGCAGTTCGAGCCAGTGCGGCTGTTGTGCTCACCCCAGTGGTGGGATGTTGCGCGGCCGCTATTGGGCGAGGCGGCCACGGCGGTGACGCCGATAGATATCGACTTCAACGACTCCTGGGTGCGCGACTACGGACCCACGTTTCTGCTTGGGCCCGACGGCGCTCCGGGCGGCATTGACTGGAGATACAACGCCTGGGGCGGCAAGTATCCGCCCTACGAACTCGATCAACAGGCCGCGTCGCGGATGTTGCAGTGCGCCGCAGGCCGCCGGTTCGCTTGCGATCTGACCCTGGAGGGTGGCGCGATCGAGGGCAACGGCGAGGGTTGGATGATGTCGACCACGGGCAGCGTGTTGGATGACCAACGCAATCCCGGCTGGTCGCGGCAGCGCGTCGAGTCGCTGTGGTCGGAGTATCTGGGCGCCACGGAGTTCATCTGGCTTCCCGGCGATGGTCTGGCCGGAGACGACACGGACGGCCACATCGATCAACTTGCTCGCTTCGTCTCTCCGCGACATGTGGTGGCCGCGGTCAGCCGGGACGAGTTCGACGAGAACCGGCCGAGCCTTGACGCGAATGTGGAACGGCTGCGGCAGTGGCGGTCGCAAGGCGACAGCCAACAGCAGCTCGACGTCACGGCGCTTCCCACCCCGCGCCGGCGCTGGTGTCAAGCGAGGCGCCTGCCGTGTAGCTACTGCAATTTCATTTTCGTCAACGGCGGCGCGATTGTTCCCCAATTCGACGATCCCGCGGATCGCGAGGCGATTGCGCTGCTGAAGGAACTGCTTCCCGGTCGCGACGTTGTCGGCGCCCCGGCCGTCGATCTCGTCTGGGGGCTGGGAGCTTTTCATTGCCTGAGCCAACAACAGGTTGGCCCGAGCCGGTAAACTCATGGACGTGCCGTGGCGGCCCGGCGGAAGCGTCGCGGCGTCATGCTAGGTTCGTTTCTGCAACGCCAGATGATCGAGGCCGGATGGATGGAGACGATTCAGTCCAATCTTTATGACCACCCTCGCTACTACGACTTGGTGTTCGGGTCGGATTGGAAGTCTGAATTCGACTTTCTGCTGGCCTGTTTCCAGCAGCATGTGAAGGGCCGCGTCAAACGCTTGTTCGAGCCCGCCTGCGGCACGGGACGCTTGCTCTACCGGCTGGCCAAAGCTGGCTACCAAGTGTCCGGGCTCGATCTGAATCCGAAAGCGGTCGCGTTTTGCAACGATCGACTGCGGCGCCATGGACTGCCCGAAACCGCCTTCGTCGGGGATATGACGGACTTCGAACTTCCCCGCCTCGCGGACGCGGCGTTCAATACGATTAACAGCTTTCGGCACCTCCGCAAAGAGCGGCAGGCCGAGGATCACCTCCGCTGCATGGCGCAGGCGCTGCGGCCGGGCGGCATCTATGTTCTCGGCTTGCACTTGACCCCGAGCGTCGGCTCGCCGCTGGATGAGGAAAGTTGGTCGGCGAGACGCGGCAACCTGTGCGTCAATACTCATATGTGGGCCATCGACTACAACCGGCGATCGAGGCAGGAGCGGTTCGCCATGACCTACGATGTTTACACGCCCACCAAGCAATTTCGCATCCAAGACGAGATCGTGTTCCGCACTTACACGGCGAAACAGTTCGACGACCTGGTGCGTCGCACCGACGTCTTTGAGGTCGTGACTTGTTACGACTTTGCCTACGACGCCAGCGAGCCGATCGAAATCGACCCCGAGACCGAGGATGTCGTATACATCCTGAAACGCAAGGGATAGCAGGCTGTTGAAAACCTCTGATAGTGGCCCGGAACCCCCGGCCGAACCAGCGGCGATCGAATCCAAACGCCGCGGGAGGCGACGTCGAATGGTTTGGCTGTCGGTGTTGGCAGCCTTAGCAGCACTCTGGCTCGGCGCCGATTGGGTATACGCTCGGATCGTGCGGGCCCGGATTCGTCATTGGGAGCAGTCGTTTCAGTGGACCGACAACGGCGTGCGGGAAGGCTGCGAGGCGTTTGAGGCGGGTGATCCCGCGAGCCCCAAGGCGATTCTGCTCGTTCATGGGTTGAACGATTCGCCCGCTTGCTACCGACAGCTCGCTCCGGAGCTGGCCGCAGCAGGCTACTACTGCCGCGCGATTCGCCTGGAGGGCTTCGGCAAGTCGACGGCCGACTATGCGCAGGGCAAAAGGGAGAGTTGGCTGGAGCAGATTGGCGACGAGCTGCAGCAGCTCCGCGCGGAACATTCCACCGTGCACTACGTCGGCCACTCACTGGGCGGAGCGCTCGGTGTGCACTATCTCAGCGACCATCCGGAGGCGGCCGACCGCGTCGTGCTGCTTGCGCCCGGCATCGCGGTCTCCAACGCTCGTAGCCCGTTGTTGTCGGCTCGCAACTGGCATCGCGTGTCGAACTGCTTGCTCTGGTCGACCCGAGTCACGGCCAGCCCGTTTCCGCTGGATGCCCGCGAAGTCGACGACTCGGACTATCCATACCGCACGCCGTTCACTCCACGCTCGGTCTTTGATGAATCGTTTGCGGTGATCGACGAATTGCCCCAGCGGCGCGAGCACTTTGTCAAGCCTGTGTTGCTGGCCGTCTCGCGCAATGACAAGGTGATCGATTGGGAAGCTGCCGAGCAGTTCGTTCAAGGCAGCGCCGCCCCGGTGAAAGAAGTTGAGTACTTCGACGACAGCGGCCACGCTCTGCTGGTGGACCATACCGCGTCACGGCTAGCGCAAAGAATGCTCGAGTTTCTGAAGACGGAATAGCCGCGGACAGGTTTCGGCTTAGCCGCGGCGGCGATCCGGCAGGATGAAAATTCCGTGAATTTGCGGAGAAGTCGACGTCTCGACGGGGACTGAGCTGCCGATCCCTCGCTAACGCTTCGGGTTTCCTTTTCCGCTCCCAGCAGTTTCTTCTATCGGGCGGGGACTGAGCTGCCGATCTCTCGCTAACGCTTCGGGTTTCCTTTTCCGCTCCCAGCAGTTTCTTCTATCGGGCGGGGACTGAGCTGCCGATCCCTCGCTAACGCTTCGGGTTTCCTTTTCCGCTCGGACAGCTTGCTGCGGTCCGTCCGGGGAGGGGGCCGTGCCGTTTCGATTCCCCATCGCGAGGCGAGATTGGTACCATGGGAACGGGTAGACGCCCGCACTCCGATCGATCGATGCCTCGAGGGAAGATCGACGATGGAAGTGACGGCGCCAATCGCAGCAACTCATCCCAGCCTGCAGGTTCAACCAGTATGGACTCGACCCGGACGCAAGATCTGCGAGCCAAGCTTGACGAGTTGCGGACGAGCCTGGGGCGAGTCGTTCGCGGCAAGGAACAGGCCGTGTTGGATGCGCTGGTCGCGCTGCTGGCTGGCGGCTCTTTGTTGATTGAAGACGTGCCGGGCGTCGGCAAGACCACGCTGGCCAAGGCGCTGGCGACGTCGCTGGAGCTCGACTTTCAACGCGTGCAGTGTACTCCCGACCTGATGCCGGCCGACATTTTCGGCTTCGCGGTATTCAATCCTCGCGATGGGGAGTTCCATTTCAAACGTGGGCCGATTTTCACCAACGTGCTCTTGGTGGACGAGATCAATCGCGCGTCGCCTCGCACCCAGTCGGCGCTGCTGGAGGCGATGGAGGAGCGGCAGGTGACGATTGACGGCGTTCGCCACGAATTGCCCGCTCCGTTCTTCGTCCTTGCCACACAAAATCCGCTCGGCTTTCAGGGCACATCGCCGCTGCCCGAGTCGCAACTGGATCGATTTCTGCTGCAGCTCGCGATGGACTACCCGTCGGCTGAGGACGAAGTGCAGATTCTCTTCGATCATGTGCGCCAACGCCCCTTGGACCAGGTGGTGCCCATGGTGACCAAAGATCAGTTGTTGCAATGCCAACAGGAGGTGCAGACGGTTCGCGTCGAGCACGACGTTGCGAGCTACATGGTGGCGCTGGTGCGGGCCACGCGTGAAGACGGCCGCCTGCGACTGGGCTGCTCGCCACGCGGGTCGCTGATGCTGTTCCGCGCGTCACAGGCCGTCGCATTCCTGAAGCAGCGCGATTATGTGCTTCCCGATGATGTGCAAGAGATTGCTCCCGGCGTGTTGCAGCATCGCGTCGTAGAGGCCAAGGGGATTACGACCGCGGCATCGCGCACGGCGATTGTGCAGGACATTGTTCGCGCTGTCGCGGTGCCGACATGACGGGCCAAAATCGCTGGCAGCATCGCTGGTTTCCAACATACTTCGCCATTCGCAGGTGGTGGAGTCAGCGACTGACGGGTGGCGGGAGGCTGCTGCTATTGTCGCTGTTGGTGGTCGCGCCGGGTGTCGCGACCGAGCAACGGTTCGCCATTGAGATGTTCGGCGGCATTCTCTCGGCCTTTGTCGCCGTCTCGTTGGTCGGTCGTTGGTTTCGGCCACACCTGGAGCTGCGGGTGTCGTTGCCCGAGACGGTCTGTCGAGGCGAGTTGGTCGAGCTCAAAATTCAGGCTCGCAACCTCAAGCCGCGTTCCTGCTACGACGTCCATCTGGAGGTTGATCCCGAAGATCCGGTATGGGAGTGCGTGGAGCACCGGATCGAGCCGCTCACGTTAGGACCGAACCAGTTGGTGGCTGGTTCATTGATTCTTCGCGCGCGGCGACGAGGCCTGCACGTCGCTCCCCAAATCAAATTGTGGTCTTCGTTTCCGTTGAACTTGATGCTGGCTCGGCGGTACGTCGACTCCGCGACGCAGGTTGTGGTCACTCCGGCGTTTCAGCCGGTCGAGCCGCTCGAGCCACGCAGTGGGACCATGTCGGTCCAGCCAGCTTCGCCGGACACGGCGATCGCGCAAGGCGACTCGCGCGAGTACTATGGCAGCAGGGAGTACCAGCAAGGTGTTCCCGTGCGGCGCTGGGACTATAGCGCCTGGGCGAGGTTCGCCAAGCCGTATGTGCGCGAGTACGAGGATCGTCTGCAAGCCAATGCCGCGGTGCTTGTCGATCTCAGCATCGACACGTCGTCCCGCCAGCGGTCCGGGTGGCAGCGGGCGGACAGGCTCGACGACATTCAGGAAGATGGCGAAGCGGCCATTTCCGTTGCCGCGGCGGTCGTTGAAATGTTGCTGGCGAGAGGTTGGCGGATTCAACTGTTCGCCGTTGACGACCGACCTCCTTGGATTCAATGGGATCCGCCTCAGGATGCTCGCTTGCAATTGATGCGACGTTTGGCGTTGGTCAAGCCGGACTCGCGCAGCTCGGCGACGAGCCCATCGTGGCTCGAGACGCTGCGCAATTCACAACTGTCGTTGGAGGGGCTCACGGCTGTCGTCATCCTGTGCGAATGGGGCGACCGCCAGCAGGAGCAGTATGCCGAGTTGCTTGGTCATGTGCGCGACGTGGAAATTTATCTGCCGGCGGAGTCCTTTGGCGCGGCGCCGAGTTTTGTGCGACGGCCGCCGCCACAGCCTGCCGCGGTCGAGCGCACGGTGAGCGAGGTACTCGCGGCCGAAATCACGGTCGAGAGTGCGGAAGAGAGGGGCGCCTCATGAAACGGCTTGCCGGAGCGGGCTTGCTCGTCATGCAACTGTTGATGTTTGCCGGCTCCACGGAAGGGTATGTCGCCGCATTTGCCCTTGGCTTGGCGGGGTCTACGGCGTTGGTCGTTTCGATCGGATTGCGCAGAAATGTGCCGTTGTGGTTGTCGGTGCCGCTTGCCGCGCTGCTGGTTTGGCAGGTGCGAGTTTGGGGGCCGATACGGCTTTCGCCGGGCCAAAGCTGGCTCAATCTCGAGTTCGCGCTGGCGGGGCTGGCGTTGCAGACGGCTTTGTTGGCGCGGCGTCCCTTTCCTCGCGCACGTGGCGTTGCCGCGGCGATGTTGACGCTCGCGATGTTGAGCACCTTGGACTTTCAAATCTATACGGACTTCTCGATCGGCTATGGCCTGCTGAGCGTGCTCTGTCTGCTCGCCATGCTCGCCGACCCAGCGGACTCGTCGGGAAGGGACTCGGCAGGTAGCCCGTTGGGCCGTCGGGGACGCGGACGTCGCTCCCGCGCGGCGTCGTCTCAAGGCCGGCGATGGAGTTGGCTCTCGCCTCAACGCGTTGTGACGCTCAACATGGTCGCCGTCCTGGTCGTGGGCGGAGTGCTGACATCGACGGCAGTTTCGTCGCAGATGCCGAAGGTGCGCCAATGGATCTTCAATCGCCTGCAAATCGACGTTCGCATGCGAGCCCACCAACGTCACGTCGGCTTCTCGGTGGACGGCTGGATCGGCGCGATTGCCGACACGAAGTCGAGAGACCCGATGACGCCTGTGCTGCAAATCTATGCGGACCAATTGCCCGGCTACTTGCGCGGTCGCGCGTTCGACCGTTTTGTGCAAGGCAATCGCTGGCTCCCCGTGGCCTCTCGCCAAGTGCTGACGCCTGTCGAACGTTCCAGCGACGAGGGCGTGTCCCAATTGCGACTGTTTCGCCTCCAAGACGCCGGCGATCAGCGAGATGAAGAGCGGCAGCGAATGAGAGTTGTGCGCGAGGTGGGCCGCAGCAGCCTGTATTTTCTGCCGCTGCGCACCGAGTTTCTCGAAACCGTCGGGCGCACCATCCAGGTGGACACTCATCAAGCGGTCCAGCGATCGGAGCGGACGCCTGCCTATACGGCGTACTTGTTGCGAAAAGTCCCACGTTCGCCTCTGCCAGAGGATCCGAGCCTGCTGGAGGTGCCCGAGTGGCTCGATCCTCGCGTTCGCGCTCTGGCGATGCGGATCGGCGGCAACGCGACCTCCGACGGCGACAAGATCGCACGCGTCTTGCAACACTTGCGAAGCGGCGACTACTCGCTCGATTCGTTTCGCGCTCCGCAAGGCGTCGATGCTCTCTCTTACTTTTTGTTGGAGCAGCCGGCATCTCACTGCGAGTTCTATGCCTCCGGCGCGGCAATGCTGCTGCGCCACCTCGGAGTGCGTTGCCGCTATGTGGTGGGCTACCTCGTGACGGAGTTGGAGGACGACGATCAGGAGTATTGGCAAGCGCGGCATCGCGACGCACACGCGTGGGTCGAGGCCTATGACCGTAGCGTGGCCCGTTGGGTGGTGGTGGATGCCACACCCGGCAGCGGCATTGACGAAGCCGCGGCCGCCAGCACCCTGAACGATGCGGTTGGCCGCACTGCCGAGGAGGCGAGCGAGCAGATCAATCCATGGCTGGTATACTTCGCAACGCTCCTCAAGCAGCCGTTCACGTGGGTAGCACTGCTGACCTGTTGCGCGGCGGTGCTGCGGCGATATTGGCTCAGCGGCGTCGGCGGCGACCTGATCGCCAGACAGCTGCACTGGCTTGGACGCAAATTGCGTCGACATGGTTTGACGCGTTCGCCGTCCGAAACGCTTCACCAGTTTGCGCGCCGCATCAAAGCAAGTGGCGCAGGAGACCCCTGGTTGGAACGCGCCGCGCAATGGCATTTGGACTACGCTGCCGTGCGGTATGGCGGCGATTCGCCGGAGCAATTGTCGGATCCCCGCACATGGCCACGTCGCTGACGAGGGCAACGTGGTAACCCCACGCGTCAGCGACGGATCGAAGTGGCCGGCCCATTCGTTTGATGCGACAGCGGTCGCATGGCTGATCCGCGACGGAATGTCGTGAACGGAAGTCGCGAACATATCTCACCCATCCGTTGGGTGGCTGGGGGGCCGCGAGCGAGAGTCGTTGGCCACTGCCAAGACGCTCGGCTCGATCCACTTGGGTTGTGCTGGGAGATGTGCGGTGCGGCCCGGTCTGTGCGATCCTTCCCGTTCAAATCACGCCTTTTCTGCGGTTTCCGCAATCTGGGCAGGGCGTTCCTCGGGCGGGCGGTGGCTTGCGGCGGCGGGGATTGCTCGGTTGCGTCCAACGGACCACCTCGGCAGGCGATTGGCACGGCATTTGAAGATCTCTTCCACCGGTACGGTGGTTAGCACGCTTTGAAAAGGAGGCCGTCACCATGTTCGTCCGAGAAAAAACATTGCCGAGAACTTCGGATTGGCTCCTTAACCTTTTGCTGGCTCTGCTCGCGATCGCGATCACGTGTGTGTTCGTCACTTCCGCGGCGGGCCAGGAGCTGCCTGCGAGCCCACCCGCAGGCAGGATCCCGGCGGTTGGCTCGCCGGAACAGCTGAGCTCCATGGCGTGGGTTGATGAAACGGCTTGGAACGAGGATTACGAGACCACGCTGACCTTGATGAGAATCATGGATTTGCATCAAGCGAATCGCCACGAAGAGGCAGCCGCTCTGTGGACTCGAGTGAACCTGCCGCACGCCACCATGGCCTGGAAAGAGGTGGCGTTGGGAGTGGCCGCGCTGCATGGCAGCCATTGGCAGAACGCCGCCGCACACCTCAACGAGGCGGCTCGGCTCGACACACAGAATCCGTTGCCTCACTACTACATGGCTCGACTGCGGCTGCGTTGGGCGGCTTCGCTGGACGATCGATTCGACAACGCCGGTCCGCAAGTCGACAACATGGTGGCAGCACACCCCGGTAACGAGGGTCCGTCCGTGGATCCGGTGGAGCTTCGTGACGAAGCAATCCGCGACATGCTGCAAGCGCTCGACCTGGCCCCGGTGCGAGGCGGCGAAGAGTCGTTGCTGACGGCTCGCTGGGTGCTGCCTGCCGCGCATTCGCTTGAGATGCCGTTGACGGTTCCCACCGTGGGCGAGCTAGTGGCGGCGCTGGGTGCCGAACATTGGCAAGCGGACGCCCATTGGCGACTCGGCAATCTGCTGCTGGCCAAGAATTCGCTCGCCGAGGCGGAGCATCATTGGGATGAGGCGGCGGATCTTGGCCTGTCGCTGCGACTCGAGTACCGCGAACTGGCACGTCGGTACCGAGCGGCAGGGCAAGGGCTGGACGCCGTTCGGGCAAAACTGAAATCGGTCCGATTCGGCGGCCCGTACCTCGGCGATCTGTAGCGGAACATCTGGCTCAACACCAAAACACTCGTTGACTCTCTCTCGCGCGGCCGGGCGCTTCGGTGCTCGGCTGCGTTTTTGCGCCTAGCAACAGCCCTTCGCGGATGGCGGAAACTGCTCTGCCGTGCTCGTCAGCTTGAGGTGTAGCGAACCAGCGTGTGGTCCTCGCCATGCAACTCTTCGTTAATGATGTCGGCGATGACGTCCCAATCACCGCCGGCCAGTCCGGCGCCGATCAACGGATAACCAATGCGTCTCCCGCCAAATTGCGCTTTGATGGCCTGGAATGCGGAGCGCAACGCGTCATAATCGGTTTTGCAGCACCTTCATGACTTAGCCTTGGCAAAAAAAGTGGACACGGTGACGGATGAACTTGCCTGTGTCTGATTCTATCCGCTGGCAGCCGCGACTGCGTTGGACCACACATGTGTTGCCGAGTTGCCTGCATATGGCTCGGCAGGGCGGCTCCGAGTCGCAGTTTGGGGCCGATGCCGCCTTGGCCCTGCGCGAGCTTAACAGCTACGTCGCCCTTCTCTCTAATGCCAGTATCGTTTGGAATCGCGCCATCGGACATGCCATCGCGCTGGATGTCATCGACGAATCTGCGTCACACCTTGAGGCCTCACCTGGGTCGCCTGCGGTGTCGGTCCGATCCATTGGGACGCGACTGATGGCGAGCGGAACACTGGCTGAAGAACAGGCAGCGGAATTCAGCGAGCGGCTTGCCATCGCCGTGGGCGCCATTGACTCGAGGCTCCCGCAGCTCGCGAACGAACTGCCTGCGCGCGTGCGGCCTCTGCGCGAGCAATGGGAAGCGAGAGGGCCCGGATTTCTGCGCGCTCTGCTCGAGCAACCCACGGTGCGCACGCACATTGATCCGCAGCGGCTGCCAGGCGACATCACGGTCGGCCTGCTTCACCCATGGCGAGGAGGCTACGGCGAGGCGCACCTTGCCGATACCGCTGTATCGATCGAGGGGCTGTTGTACCACGCCGACCCGCGCGTGCCCGAGCCGCTGCGGCTGGGCTGGTTGGTCGCGCAGGTGATGGCAGCCCTGGCGCCGTCGGCTGACGCGATGCGTGGCAACGCGCTGCCGATCGACGCCATGCTCGCCGAGGTAATGCAAGCCGCTCGCGCTGTCGACTGGCTTGGCGCCGATGTGACGCCCGAGCACGTGAGACGGTCGCTCATGATCGAATCACGGCCCCAAGGTTGAGCCAGAGATGAGCGTCGAGTCTCGCGAATTGAGGACGTCACAGCGCGAACGCATCGTCCTCCAGTTCGAGCGCCGCGAACAGCGACTCGACCTCGGACTCCCATTGCCGTCGCATATCGCTCGGTGTCGGGGTGGCCGGACGTGTTGATTCGGCGAGGCTGGCATTTTCACTGGTGTCTTCAGCTAGCAGCGACTGCAATGCAGCGTAGGCATCCAGCGTCGGCCGCGTGTCGAGACCGTTTGTGTCCACAAAGCCCGCGTGATCCGGCTCGTCGTTGAGCGGCGAGGCCAGATCCATCCGGCTTGCTGTCAAGCCGCGGACAACCGGGGCGGACGTGGAAAAAGAGAACAGCCCCGGGCCCGGGTTGTTTGGCGAAGCGTGATAGAGATCGGCCTCCGAGGCGATCGCATCCACGCCCAGCCACGGCGCGGGCGTCGCGTGCAAGGAATTCTCGCCGCCCGCGTCGTGACCATCGGCGTGATCCAGGTCGACCGGGGCGGCGTTATTGCCGCCTCGTCCATGCCCATTCCCGCCGCCGCCGCCGCCCCCACCGCCACCGCCGCGTCGGTCGTCGTCTACGTTCGTCACCTGGACGTCGTTGGCGTCGATGCCTTGGTAGTCGAGGTCGGCGCTTTGCGCAGCGCCCACTTGGACCGTATAGAGCACGTCGCCGTCCTTCTTGGTGTCGTCCACGCCCGTGACGACAACCGTCTGAGGTGTGCTCCAGTTGGCTGGCGTGAAGACCAGTTGTGAAACGCTGGTCGTGCCTTCGGTGCTGTCGAGTGACGTGATGGAGATCGTCACATTCGCTGTTGGCTCGCTTTGCAGCACCACGGTGAACTGATCGGTGGCCCCTGCTTCCGATGTCTCCAGCCCACTGGTTGGCGATACGCTGACGCCGACGGCATCATTGTCGAGGTTGACGAGCGAAACGTCGGCAGGGTCGATGCCCTGGTAACGCAGGTCCGAGCTGACGGCCGCACCGAGCAGGACCTGATAGCTGGTGTCTCCATCGGCGCCGGCATCATCGACTCCGGTGACCGTGACCGTTTGGGGAGTCTGCCAATTGGCCGTGGTGAATACGAGCTGCGTCGTGCTGGTGGAGCCTTCGGTTGCGTCCGAGGTGGCCACGTTGATCGTCACGTCCGCGGTGGGCGCTGCGGTCAGGACCACGTCGAACTGTGCGGCGCCGCCCGACTCGGATGTGGTCAGGCCATTGATTGGAGTGACTGCGATGCCGACCGTGTCGTCGTCCAAGATCGTGCCTGGTGCGACTGCCGTCCAGATTTCCGTCGCGCCGGCAGGATTGCTGAGCGTGACCTCGAACGTCTCGTCGAACTCCGGAATCAAGTCGCCCGCGACGTTGATGGTGACGGTCTTTTGGGTTTCGTTTGCCGCAAAGGAGACCGTGCCTTGAGGCAACACGCCACCGACAAAGTCCGTGGCGGAGACAGGATTGGCCCCGATGCCCGACACCGCATAGTCGACCGTGGTGGCGCCGGAGATGTCACCCGCTCGTTGCAAGACAAAGGTAAACGCAGTGGAGCCGGCATTGCCCTCGGACTTGGACGCGTCGACGGCTCCGATCGCCACCACGTCGTAGTTGCTCGGTGGCGCCTGAATATAGATGTTGTACTCGCCGAGACTTCCGTAGTCGGTGTAGCCATCGACCAGTGGCGAGCCCTTCCCGGCGCCGGAAACGTGCAGGTAATACGTGCCCGGATTGAGCGGGGTGAAGGCGAACGCGGAGAGGTAGTTGGCGTCGTTCTGCGAAAGCACCAATTGCCCTTGGTCGTCGTAAATGTCGAATTGAATGTCGAGATTGGGGCCGCGCTCCGCCGGGCGTATATCCACCAACGTGTAGCCAGAGCCCACGTTCAGCTCAAACACGTCCACATCCGTGCGACTGCCGATGAATCCCGTGCCGGTGTGAATTATCCCCGACACGTCGACGTCCAGGGTGCCCGCCGTCTGCTGTGTGTCGCCGATGTCGTCGGCTCGATAGCCAAAGCCGTTGGCCGTGGTGATGATCGCCAAGTCATCCTCCTGGTTGTTGGCGTACTGATACTCACCCTGACTCCATTGTGTCAGATTGCGGTAGTAGCCAACGCCCATGATCGGCGCCCAGGCGTCTTCGTAAAACGATCCGTGGCCCTCGTAATACTCCTCATGCACATTGCCCGGCAGCGTGCGGCCATCGTGGTAGAGGCCAAGCGAATGGCCGACCTCATGAGAGACGGCCTCCGCCGTGTATTTCTCGTGGCCGTTGCCCAGGTTGTTTTCAAATGCGTAGACCGGAGTGTCGGCGTTTGAATTGAACGAGCCCAAGTAGGCAACGCCTCCGGCCGAGGCGCCGTACCAATCCTGTGATGATCCGCCAATCACCACTCTCACGCCCCACTGCGTGTCACCGTTGCCCGATTTCGTCAACGCCGCGGCGCCGGGGTCCTGCGTGGTGATGTTGACGTCGAAGGGCAGAAAGTCCTCCACCACCCGCTTATAAATCCACTGAATGTTCTCCAGTTCCGTATTGGAGAAGACGCTGGCGTTTCCATCCGTGTCGTAAGCGGGCGTGGTGAAGTCGGCCCCGTTGTTGAAATTCGTGTTCCAGATGGTGCCGGATGTCACGTGGCCGTCGAAGTCCAGGTAGACCGTGTGATCGGCGCCGGGATTGCTATTCAAAAAGAAGGTGTCGTTCAGTGGGAAGGGAGCCGTCATGCACAGTCGACGCTCGAGCGTCTCCAACAGCAGGCGTCGTTTGGCAAACTTGCGCATCCGTGCGCGGAACAGCGGTGAGGACATAGAGATTCATTCCTTGTCGGTCGGCGAGTAGAGGCGACGGGACGCCCGCCGGGGGGCGAGCGTCATTGGGCCAAACAGTACAGCGACGGGCGCCGGCCAAAGCGAACACGCATACAGGGAATAAGTCTCGAATGGTGAGCTGCCACCCGGATGTTCGAGTCGAATTTGATACATTAGGGGCGGCTATCTCACCGCAGTCCTAGAGCGGGCGCGTAATGTTGGGGATATGGGGCGCCGAGGGGATTGGGCAACTTGTGGCAGTGTACGTCGATGACAGACAGCACGTTGAAGCTCAGGCAGCAGGAAGTCGCAGGGCTCATGCCGGGGCAGTTTGCTCCACGTCCAGCCTTAAGCGTCCTAAGCCGATGGTTCCGCGCGGGCATGTGGACCGTCATCGGGATCATCGGTTCTTGGAACGCCGTTCCGGCTGCTGCCGAGACCGGCAATCTACCCGTGCGGACTTTTCCGCCTGACGTCTATCAAGCATCCGGAACCGTCACGGATCTCGGCTTTGACTCCCGAGGCGTGTTGTTTGCCGCCACACCTGACGGAGTATTGGTGTTTGATGGTGCGCGATGGCAGGTGGTGCGACATCCCAGGGGAAAATCCGTGCGTTCGCTGGCGGTGGGGCGGCGCGATGAGGTCTACGTTGGTTGTAGTGGGGACCTGGGGGTGCTGGTGCCCGATGAGGCCGGTGAACTCCGCTTCCACTCCCTTGCCGATCAACTTCCGGACAACCACGGCCCGATTCCGGCCATCCATGACACGACGGTCTGCGACGACGGTGTGTTCTTTCTTGGCGAACCCGCGCTCCTTCATTGGCAGCCCAGCGCTGGACACCGTTTGCGCGGTCGGTTGAGCGAAGTGGCGCCGGACGTCGACAAATTCTTCGATGTCTCCAGCATCGGTGGCCGAGCCGTGGTTTCACAACGATCCGGGATTGGCCGCTGGGAGGACGGTCAACTGACGAAACAGTTCGACGCGCCTGGTTATGTGACCAGCATTGTTGAGCTTGATTCGGGGCGTTGGCTCATCTCCGCCCACGGAAGCGGCTTGCATATCGGGGACACAGCGACAGGCGCCTGCGAGTATTGGGACACACCGGCGGGCCGGGTAGCCAAGCGTGACGGAGTATGGCATCTCATTCCAACCGGCGCTGCTGCATTTGCGATGGCCACGCAACGGGGCGGAGTCGTGCTGGTGGACTCGCACGGCGAGACACGTCGGCCAGGCAACATTCGAGTGTCGGACCCATCCGTCATGAGGTTGGCGACGGACGCGGCAGGCGACCTATGGATGGGGACTGCTTTCGGTCTTGCTCATCTCGACCTGGGGTCTCCCGTCCAACTGTTCGACGCCACCAACGGTTTGCGTTCGGCGCCAGCGGCGATTGCGAGGCATCACGGGCTGCTCTACGTCGGGGGAGTCGATGGCGTGAGCGTGCTGGATGGCAAGCGACGAGGAATTAGCCGATTCTCGCCCTTGGACGACGTGGACTCCGAAGTGTGGGGATGGTCTGGTCGAGACGATCAGCTCTTGGGCGTCGGGAAGGGGCTGGTGCGGGTCGGGCCTGCCGGCGATGTTCTCACGGGGGTGGGGCCGAGTGTCTATGCCAGTGGGCAGCACATGCTCGCCGACAAGTCCTATTGGCTGTTGGGAACCTTCTACGAAGGTCTGCTGGCCTATACGACCGAGGTGGAGCCGCAGCGAGCCTTTGCGATTCAAGGGTCGCCTCGCTCGATTCGCACGATTGTCGAGACCGGGGATTCGGTTTGGATTTCCGGCCGATCGACCGAGGATATGTTTGTCTACCGGGTGCCCCTGCCAATCGACGCCAAATCCGTCGCCAAGCAGTACGGAGCAGAACAGGGGGTGTCTGCAACAAGCAAGCTTGTGCCGTTCACATGGCAAGGCGCACTTTGGGTCAGCACGCCGCGAGGCCTGCTGCGATTCAACTCCGAGTTGGATCGGTTCGAGCCTGACGAGGAGCTGCTTGCCACCGTGGAGCACGAATTGCCGGGTCAGGTCTCGGTGGCCGCTGTCGACTCGATGAATCACTTGTGGCTGGCAACCGACCGGTTCTGCGTGGCCCGGCTGTCTCCCGGCAAGCCGCGACTCGTCAGTTTCCCGCTTCGTCGGCTTGAGCCACTGGTGGTAAGGACCATGGTCTCCGAGGCTGATGGGACGATGTGGATCAGTGCGCAGGCCAAAAAGCTAGTGCGTTATGACACGAACCAGCAGGATGACTCGGCCGAGTTGGGAAAGCCCATGATCGGCCGAGTGTCGGCAGACGGAACGGTGTTGGCTGGCGGCCATCGCCCCCGGCAAGGAACACCCTATTTGCCGTACTCAAGCGGGACGATGCGATTCGAGTATTCGCTGCCCGCTCGCGCCGCATTCGCGGGAAACAAGTTTCAGACGCGGCTGGTGGGGATGGAGAGCGGCTGGACCGATTGGACTACTGCCACATCGCGTGAGTTTACGGCGCTGCGCGAAGGTACCTACAAGTTCGCCGTGCGAGCTCGAGACGAAGGGCTCGGAACGACTCCCACGGTGGAATATGCATTTCGAGTGCTTCCTCCTTGGTATCGCACCTCGTGGATCTATTTGCTGTATGGGGCGGTGGCGACGTGCGGGATGTGCGGGATTGTCGTTTGGCAAGTGCACAGCGCCCATCGCACGATCGACAGGCTCCAATCGGAGATCGAGGCGCGCAAGCGCGCCCAAGCGGAAAGTGAGCGGTATCAAGCTCAGCTGCTGCGGTCTCAGAAGCTAGAGTCAATTGGCACACTGGCGACCGGCGTGGCGCACGACGTCAACAATTCCCTCGCCGCGATCGTGTGCTTTGCCGAAGTTGCCGCCAGTTCCGTTCCCAAGAACAGCCCGCTTGCCGAGTATCTAGCGCACATTCTGGACGCGACTGTCCTGGCCACCGGAACCACCAAGGGTCTGCTGACATTTAGCGGCGAAGAGCCGGGGGAGAAAAAGTCGTGTGACCTGGGGCAAGTCGTCAGCTCGTGTGGCGAATTCCTGCGCCGGATACTCCCCGCGTCTGTCGAGCTCGTGTTGCGGATGCCCGGGCAGGCGACCAACGTCGTCATCGATCAATCACAAATCAAGCAAGTGATCATGAATTTGGTGGTCAACGCGCGAGACGCGTTGCCCTCGGGCGGCGTCATCGTGCTTTCACTGGAGCCGAGCTCCTCGCCGCCGGGCTATCTGTTGCTCTCGGTCGCCGACGATGGCGTCGGCATGTCGGACGAAGTTCGGCAACGCGTGTTCGATCCGTTCTTTACCACCAAGAAGCGCGGTCAAGGCACGGGACTGGGGCTGTCGATTGTCCACGGCATCATCGAGGACCACGGAGGAACGGTCGAGGTGGTGTCGGAGGTCGGAACGGGCACGACGATCAAGATGATGCTGCCCATCGCCGACATGCCGGCAGAGCAAGGCAGCGAGACCGTGCGGCAGCGAGTCAATGGCCTCGGCCACACTGTCTTGTTGGTGGAAGACAACCCTCATGTGCGAGCGGCGATCGGAGCCCAGTTGAGGGCGCTGGAATTCGTCGTGATCGAGGCGGGCGACGGCGAGCAAGCCTTGCGGGAATATGGCCAGGCTGCCGAGAGCATTCGTTTGGCGATCATGGACATCGACCTGCCCAAGTTGGATGGCGTCTCCTGTCTGCATCGAATCCGCGAGCAGACCCCCGAACTGCCGGTGATTCTGATCAGCGGCCTGCCCTGCGTGCCGCCTCGCGATGCCTGCTTCCTGCGAAAGCCGTTCGGCGAGGCGGAGTTGACGGCGGCGATCCTCGCTACCTGCGGAGCGACCTTCGCGACGAGCTAGGGGCAAGTGCGGAAATGCGCTCTCGAGCGCTGCTCCCAGCCATACGCAATTTCGATTTGGGTCAGCCTTGCTCGGCCGCCTGTAGTTCGAGTCCGTCGCGGATGGCCATCGCCAGCTCGACATCGTTGCAGGGCTTGGTGAAGAAGCGAAACACACGCCCTTCATTGATGGCTCGGGTCATGGTGGGCACGCTGGGCTGGCCCGTCAACACAATGCGCACGACTTCGGGCATCTGCTCGGCGACCCAGGCGAGCAGGTCGCTGCCGCGCATCCCGCGCATGTTCTCGTCCGTGACGATCAGATGCACGCGATGCTTGATGAGAATATCCTTGGCCTCTTCCGCGGACCTTGCCGTGTAGATCTGATACGGTTGGCCGCGCAACGTCCGCGACAGCGAGTGAAGGAGATTCGGCTCGTCGTCCACGAGGAGCACCGTGTGAGTGGCCTTGGTGATTTCCATAGCGTTTCTCTGCAGGCAGTTGGTTGTCACAGATTGGCGACAGTCGATTTCTCTTGGACGCTGGCGGAAGTCTCTAGCTCCGTTGGGTCTTGGTCGTCCCAGCAGACATAGCAGCGGACGCCAATGGGCTGGCGCACTCCCTTGGCTGACTGCGCGAAATTGCGCAGGCGACTTAGCATCGACTCGTTGACTTCTTGGCCTTTGGCGACGAGGATCCCGCCGTCGACCGTGCGCACGTCCTCGTCGAAGATCATGCCGGGGGCGAGCTCGTCGACGACCAGCGACTTGGTGACGAAGCCCGCCTCGACCAACGCTGCCAACGCTTCGAGCACCCCGGCGTCGCACCATGCTGCGCTGTTGCGGGTGACGGTCCGCAGCGCGTCGTTGGGCGAGGACTCGGCGGCAAGCGAGTCGAAATCCAGCACGGCTCGAAACACGGCCTCGCCGATTTCGAGGCGCTCTCCAGTCTCGCGCCCGTGACGCTTCTCGCGAACGTTCTGGCGGGCGATCATGTCGGCCACGGTCTCCAGACGTGGCACCTTTCGCACCAGGCTTGCCCCCACCTCGGGATGCGTGTCGACCATCCGCCGCTCCTCCGCCGAGAGCTGCTTGCCGGCGAACAGCTTCTCCCAGGTCTCCTGAGGCACCGACACGCAGCCGATCTGTGAGAGCATGGCGGCGATCTCCACCTCCCAAGCGTTGGGCACCTGGAGGGCCTGGCAGACGCGGCGGCACAGCGATCTAACGCGAGCTGCTCGCCCGAACGCCTCGGGGTGCACCAGCGACAACACCTCGGTCACCAAGCTGACCGTGCCTCGCAACGTGTTGGAAAGCAGATCCTGCTCGGCCCGCACGAGTTGGTACTGGCGCAGTCCGGCCTCGAGCGTCTTGGTCAATGTCTCCGGTGAGCATGGCTTGTTGAGGAAGCGGAAGATGTGCCCTTGATTGACTGCGTCGACAGCCGTCTTCTGGTCGGCGTTTCCGGTGAGCATGATCCGGACGGTGTCCGGTTGCGCGTCCGCAACCGCCGCCAAGACTTGCAAGCCGTTGACCTCGGGCATCTGCATGTCCGAGACCACGACGGCGAACGAGCGTCCGCTGCGCACCAACTCCAATGCCTGCTGTCCGCCCTCGGCGAGCTCGACATCAAACTGTTTGCGCAGGTGCCGCTTGAATCCACTGAGGACGTTCGGATCGTCATCGACGAGCAGAATGGTGCCATTCATCGCGACGGGTGCTCCTACGGCAATGGCGGGGCGGGCTCGCAGGGGATGCGAATGATGAACGTTGTTCCAACGCCTGCCGCTGTTTCGATATGGATGGAGCCGCCGTGTTTTTCCACAACGACGGAATAGGTGATGGCCAGGCCCTGCCCGGTGCCCTTGCCAACGGGCTTGGTCGTGAAGAACGGATCGAACACCCTTGGCAAGGCGTCAGACGGGATGCCGGTGCCGTTGTCGGCGACGCGGATCTCAACCGTGCCGTCCATTCGTTTCGTGCTCACGTGGATCGTTCCAAGCGGGCTGGCCTCGTCCTGGCGCGCAGCTTCGATGGCGTGCGCGGCGTTGACGATCAAGTTCAGCATGGCTTGGTTCAAGTCGCCGGGGAAGCACGGCACCAGCGGCAGCGAGGTGTCGAAATCCGTCTCCAACTCGGCCACGTATTTCCACTCGTTATGGGAAATGGTGATGGTGCTCTCGATCGCGCGGTTTAAATCGACGGCCGTTTTGGTCTCGACGCCGGGATGGGAGAACTCCTTCATCGCTCTCACGATTTTGGCGACTCGTTCGGCGCCTTCGATCGACTGCTTGATTGCCAGCGGTGCTTCTTCCCGCAGGTACTCGAGGTCCGCCGCCTCGGCCGCCTCCAAGGCCTGCCGCACCAACTCGGGTGGCGGCGCGCCGTCGCGACAGGCTTCCAGCAGCCGCTCGACCTGCACGAGCAGTTGGTCAAGGTCGCGGAAGGCCCCCTCGAGGAAGCGGGCGTTGTCGCCGACGTACTGAATCGGAGTGTTGATCTCGTGAGCGATGCCTGCGGCGAGCTGGCCCACCGACTCCATTTTTTGTGCATGCGCCAATTGCGTCTCGAGCTGTTTGCGACGCGAGAGATCGCGAATCAACGCCGTGTAGATTTGCCCCTGTTCCAGACGCACGGCGCTGACTGACAACTCGATCGGGAACTCGGCGCCGTCCTTGCTGGCGCCAATCATCTCCCGGCAGGCGCCGACGGATTGCGCGATGCAGATCGGCACGCCGAGCTGCGCGGAGGCGGTCTCCGCATGCCGTTCGCAGCGAACAATCAGGCTGATCGGCTGGCCGCGAACCTCGTGCTCGGCGTAGCCAAAGGTTCTCTCCGCGGCTGGGTTGAACGACTCGATTTCGCCAGCTGCGTTGATGGTGAGGATGCCTTCCGCTGCGTTCTCCACAATGGCCAACGTGCGGTCTGCTTGCTCGCGGAACTGGTCTGCCAGCTGGCTTAGCTCTTCGTTGACTTGATAGAGCTCGCGGCTCTTTTGTTCGAGCAACGCCTCTGCCTCGCGACGCGCTGCGCGTTCACGCTCGAATCGCCGCTCCAGCACTTGCAGGTCGGGCGGGGATGTCAGTTGCTGTTTGGGCATGCCAGTGCTCCTTGGCGAACCGTCAGGCAGAATCGCGCCGCTGTTCCGTCGCGGGCCTCCAGGTCCTCGCGCACGACGTCGATCTCACCGCCGAAATGCGCGATGCTGGCGTGGATCAAGCCTTCCGCGAGATCTGCGAACGGCCGCGTCGAGCGATAGGTCATCTCCATCTTGCCGGGCGCGGATTGGCCGTATTCGAATGTGGGCAGCTCCGCATCGGGATAGAGCTTGCGGACCTCGGAGTGAATGATCCCCTCCACGCTCGCCAGGAAGTCGAACGCGTTGTCGGCGCCAGCGAACAATTCCGGGAAACTGGCGACAAAGCAACGACAGAGGTGTTCGCCGAAGGCCTCCACCAGCGCCGAGGCGGGCAACTCGGTCTCGTCGCTGAGTCGCCCGACCAGCTGAATAAGCTCGCGGTGGTCGTAGGTGCCGACGGTGGTGTACGCGCCACCCGTCGACAGATCGGAGCTCGACAGAATGCGGTCCGCGACATCGAGGCCAAACTCGGTCTCGACCAACTCCAAGAATTCAGTGAAGACAACGCCCTTCATCACGCACCTCATGCATAGCTCGAGGACAAGGAGCGTGTCGAAAAGCTGCGAGGCTGCGAACGTCGGAAACGCGGTCGCGTCAATTGATGGGGTAGACAGCGTCCGACTTCGAGCCAGGCCTTCTTCGACGCGCAAATGGCGACGCCTCCCCCGCGAGACTCCGTCAGCCCTGCGTACGACGGACTTCCAGTCCGTCGCCGACAGTCCTGTTGAAGGAACCTATCAAAAACCTCGGGCAATCGATTCGTGGGCGCGTTGTCTCGTCTCGATCCTCGACGGACTGAAAGTCCGTCGTACGTGCCCGGGAACCGTTTCTTCCCGTCATCCTTAAACGTACGTCGGACCGCGACGCGCGCGGGGCTGGCGCCGCCGCCGGCAAGGGCAAAAGCGGTTTTTCGTGTCGGCTTTGTCTTCGTTGACGATTAGCGATGCCTACGCCGGTGGCGCTGAATTGGCGAGCGGCAAGCCGCTCAATTCACGCACTCGTGTGGCCGCCCTCCGAATAAGTATTGGTACAATGCCGGTTTGCGACTCCACTGCGCAACGGGCTTTTCATCCCAGCCGCGATTTGCTGCCACTCCAACGCAGATGCCCCATGAATCGAGACGACTACTGGAACCTTATCGAGTCGTGCCGGCTGGCGGACAGCCCCGATGATTTGGCCGCCGCCGTGAAGGACAAGCTGTCCAACATGCCATTGGACGAGGTGCTCGCTTTCGACCGAGTGCAGCAAGATCTGATGCAAGAGTCGTACACGTGGCGCCTGTGGGGCGCGGCGTATTTGATCAACGGCGGCTGCTCCGACGATGGGTTCGACTACTTTCGCGGCTGGTTGATCACGCAAGGCCGCGACGCCTTTCAGCGCGCTCTGGCGGATCCGGAAACTCTGGCCGATTTGGACATTGACCCGGAGGATAGTTACTGTGAGTGCGAGGATATGGTGAGCGCAGCATTTACGGCGTACTACACGCGCACGGGCGAGTCGCCGCCCATCAGCCCAACGCTGAGCCCCGGTCCGGGATTGGGCGATGACTGGGATTTCGACGACGACGATGAAATGCAGGCTCGGTATCCCCGTCTGTTTGAGAAGTTTGGCTGACCTTCAAAACGTGCGTTTGAGATGGATTGTCTAAGTTCTGCCGCTGCAAGCAACTCGTATCGCGAGGTTCGCGAGCTCACCGAACGCTTGGTGTCTCCCTTGGAGCCCGAGGACTGCGTCGTCCAATCGATGCCGGACGCGAGCCCCACTCGCTGGCATCTGGCGCATACGACCTGGTTCTTTGAAACCTTTCTGTTGGCTCGGGCGAGCGCGAGTTATCGTCCCGTGCGACCGGAGTTCGAATACCTGTTCAACTCCTACTACAACCACGTGGGCGAGCAGTTTCCGCGTTCGCGCCGCGGCCTGCTCTCTCGGCCCACGATGCGGGAGGTGCTGGCGTATCGGCGCGAGGTGGACGCGCGGGTGAGCGAGCTGCTCCCTCATGCCAGTGAGGACCAACTGCGAGTGCTCGAATTGGGGCTGCATCATGAGCAGCAGCATCAGGAGCTGATCCTGACAGATATCAAGCACGTGTTGTCATGCAATCCGTTGGGGCCCCGATATCGCGGCGACATGGCACACGACGTGGCGGCACACGAGGCGCACCAGTCGGACTCTGCCGCGCCGCAGGGCGATTGCTGGGCGGACGGCGTGGCGGGACTCGTCGAGATCGGGCATGCAGACCGGGGGTTTTGCTTCGACAACGAACTGCCGGTGTTCCGCACCTACCTGCAGCCTCATCAACTCGCGCAGCGCTTGGTCACGTGCGGAGAGTATCTCGAGTTTGTCGAGTCGGGAAGGTACCAACGGCCGGACGATTGGCTGTCGTTGGGCTGGGCTCATGCGCGCGAGCACGGCTGGGAGTCGCCGCTCTATTGGAGGCAGACGCGACAGGCGACGGCAGGCTGGGAGCAGTTCACGCTGGATGGCTGGCGCCCGCTGGATCCTGCCGAGCCGGTGTCGCACGTCAGTTACTTCGAGGCGGATGCGTATGCGCGGTGGCGTGGCGCGAGGTTACCGACCGAGTTCGAATGGGAGGCGTTTGTGGCCGGAAGGGATTGCGATCAGCGCGACAATCTCTCCGAGCCGCGGCCGGGCAACTTCCTGGAGTCGCTCTCGCTGCAACCGCTGGCGCCCACTCGCGCTCAGCCGGGACAGTGGTATGGCGACGTCTGGGAGTGGACGTCGAGTGCGTACAGCCCTTATCCGGGCTATCAGCCGCCGGCCGGCGCGCTGGGCGAATACAACGGCAAGTTCATGTGCAACCAGTACGTGCTGCGCGGTGGCTCTTGCGCGACATCCAATCGACACATCCGCCGCACGTATCGAAACTTCTTTCCGCCCGACGCACGTTGGCAATTCACCGGCATTCGATTGGCGACCTGAAGCAACTAGCTGCGATCCTCGCCAACGAGCTCGGGCTCCGGCGTCTGCTGACCCAGCAGGGCGCGGGCCTCGGCCAACTGTTGCTCGGCGATCAAAACACGTTCGCGGACCTCCGTATAGCTGGTCGCGAGATCCTCCCAGAAGTCGCCCGGGCGGAACGCCAGGGGGTGGGCCGCTTCGCCATCGGCCAGCAGCTTCAGTTCGCGTCGCAGCCGGACCATCGGTCCCGCGAAGCGATGGCTGAATTTGATCGAATCCCAGATGAAGGCAGGTGTCAGCACGATCAGAATGAAGAAGATCTTGCCGTTTTGCTGCAGATACGTCTCCATCTGTTTGTGCGGTGATTCAAACGGTGAACTGATGACATGGATCATCGCCGTCATGATGAACATGCAAAACGCCAGCGAGCACCAGTGAAACAGGAACCGTTTGGCGAGCTTGCCTTGGACTGCTCGATCGACGAAGAGTCGCGAACGCTTAGGCGCCTTGTTGGATGACATGTCGAACCACGCTGTTGCTGCATAAGGTGGACAGGCACAGGCGTCAAAACCGTGACCCTGCATCAGAACCGTAGGTCACATACGGGAGACGGGCGCAGATTGTGTCGGTGAATCGAGATTCGAACCGACGGATGTGGACCGCAGGGTCATTGCCATCATCATGAATCGGATAATCGGCAGCCTTGGCGCCCCCACCTGGGCAGCGAGTTGCCCGCGACGGACTGGAAGTCCGTCCTACGTAGGACGGACTTCCAGTCCGTCAATTGTGCCCGTCCGTCACATGTACGACGGACTTCCAGTCTGTCATACTTTCCCACCACCTCCTCACCTTGGCGAATTGCCCATGAATCGCTTGCTCTTGTTGGCGTCGACTTGCTCTGTCTTGCTGGCCTCGGTGGGGCCGCTCAAAGGCGACGAGCCCGCCCGGCCGAACGTCATCGTCGTGCTGGTGGACGATTTGCGGTGGGATGAACTGGGTTGCGCGGGACACCCGTTTGTGCGCACGCCGAACATCGATCGGCTTGCCGCCGAGGGGATTCGCTTTCGCAATGCGTTTTGCACGACGCCGTTATGCTCTCCCGTGCGAGCGTGCCTGCTAACTGGGCTGCACACGCACCACCACGGCATTCTCGACAACACCAATCGCAGCGAGGACAGCCATCGCCTCAAGACGTTTCCGCAAGTGTTGAAACGCTCCGGCTATGAGACCGCCTACGTCGGCAAATGGCACATGGGCAACGACGACTCGCCGCGGCCAGGATTCGACCACTGGGTCAGCATGCAGGGGCAGGGCGTCTCGTTCGATCCCGAGCTGAATGTCGACGGCATGCGCAAGCCACACACCGGCCACACGACCGACGTGCTCAATCGCTATGCGCTCGAGTTTGCTTCGAAGTCACGATCGGCGCCGTTTTGCTTGTACATCGCTCACAAGGCGCTGCACCCGGAGCTGACCCAGCGTGACGATGGCAGCATCACCGATCCGACGGCGGCGCATTTCTTGCCCGCCAGGCGTCATCGCGATCTTTACCAGGACGAGGCGATCCCCCGTCGATTGAACGTTCTGGACAATGCCGAGGACAAGCCGGCGCTGCGACGAAAACTTGCCGGCGTCGAGCCGCTCGGCCGAGCCACGGGCACGAGCGATGAAACGGTTCGGGAGCGACTGAGAATGCTGGCCGCCGTGGATGAGGGCGTCGGACAACTACTGGAGGCGTTGGAGGCCCGAGGTAAGCTCGACGACACCGCGATTGTTTTCACGGGCGACCACGGCTACTGGTACGGCGAGCATGGGCTCAGTGTGGAGCGTCGGCTCGCTTATGAGGAGGCGATTCGCGTTCCGTTGCTGATTCGCTACCCGCGTTTGGAGAACGCGGCGAGGCCTGGCAGCGTTGTGGATCAGCTGGCGATCAGCGTCGATCTCGCCCCGACCGTGCTGGAGCTCGCCAGGGTCACGGAGACTCATCCGACCGATGGCCGTAGCCTGACGCCGCTGATGCGTGGGCAGCGGCCTGCCGATTGGCACCGAGCGTTTTTAATTCAGTACAACTCGGACACCGTGTTTCCCCGCGTCCATCGGATGGGATACCGCGCCATTCGCACCGAACGCTGGAAGCTCATTCGCTACACGGACCTCGAAGGAATGGATGAGCTGTACGACCTCAGACGCGACCCTTATGAGATGCACAATGTGGCGAGCGAGCCGAAATTGCGCGAGCAGTTGGCCACCTTGAACCGGCAACTCGACGAACTGCTGCAAAAGTAACAGCCAAGCGCCAGGCCAGCCGTCGACAGCCGACATGGCGCCGCTGGTTCACCCGGGCACGGCAAACTGGGGTTCTTGGGCGTTGTCGCTGGTTTGCGTCATTGAGGCGTCGCTGCGCGGCGGCTTGCTGCGCAAAGTTCCTCTTGCGACCGGTCGCGCCGATCGGCTATACGCCGTATTCGGAATCATCTCGTTGACGCTTCGGTATCACGGGCACACCGGAATCTCGAACTCCTCGTTCAACCCGCCGCAGGGCAAGCAGATGTCGCGTTTCGCAATGCTGTCAATCACTCTGGCGTTGATTGGGCCGTTGGTCGCCGCAGGACAACCGCCGCAACCGCCCGAAACGGTGAAGGCGATGGAGTTGCCGTTGCAGCAGTTCGAGATGCTGCTGGTGCCGCAAAAAAAGGCGCAGCTCGAGCAACTGGCGAGTCGTTGGCAAGATCAACTGGAGGAGCACGCGACCACATTGGCCAGGGCGAAGGTGCTGGCACGGCGTTCGGGCGACGGAGCCGAGACGGCGAAGGTTGCCGAATTGACGCAGCAGCAGGCGGCAATCGCGGCTCGATACGATGTGGTGATCGACGCGTTGGAGGCGAAGAGCGGCGAGGTGGCCGAGCATCGTGCCTACCTGAAGAGTGTCACCGCGCAGAATGTGTTGGAGAACCCGACACTGCTGACGACATCGATCCTCACCTGGCTGCAAAGTCCCGAAGGCGGCCTTCGCTGGGGCGTCAAGTTGGCTGGCTTTTTGGGCATACTGATCGCTGCCCGATTTCTGGCCAGCATGGCGAGCAGCCTGGTCGAACGCACCTTGCGTGTCTCCAAACTCAAGGTCACCGAGCTGCTGTCGAGCTTCTTCGTGAGCACAACGCGCAATGTTGTGATGGCGTTAGGCGTGATGGTCGGTTTGGCATTGCTTGGGTTGCCCGTCGGTCCATTCCTGGCAGCCATGGGCGCCGTCGGCTTCATCATCGGCTTCGCGTTGCAGGACACATTGGGGAACTTTGCGTCCGGCGTGATGATTTTGTTCTATCGCCCCTATGACCTGGAGGACGTGATCACCGTGGCAGGCGTGACGGGGAAGGTGCGAGCGATGAGCTTGGTGTCGACCACCTTGCTAAGCCCCGACAATCAGGTGGTGGTTGTCCCGAATCAGAAGATTTGGGGAGGGATCATCACCAACATCACGGGGAACGCCACACGACGCGTCGACTTGGTTTTCGGGATTAGCTACGACGACGACGTGCGCCACGCTCAGAACGTGCTCGAGCAGTTGGTTGTCAGCCATC
>JAGQPF010000171.1 GCA_020426845.1 Planctomycetales bacterium | reverse complement strand
GGGACGATCGCGGAGAAGTCGAGAAGGCAAACCTAATCAGGAGTTGGACTTAATGTCGATCAGCAAAGAGCAGGCAGTGAAGCACTTGGACAATGCAATTGCAGAAGTCAGGAAAGTGTTTAGATACGTAAATGAGTCGTATCCATGGAAAGTCGGGGATAGAGCGGATTGGTCACTTACATCGCTAGGTGAATACCTTCACGCCGAACCTCAACACGCCAACTCCATCGATTGGGAATCCACGGCAAACATTACCGAGCACCTGCTGTCCATGCTCGAATCGCTCCACCCTGATTCAGCCGTGATGCTTGGCCCATTCCGCGACCACATTGAGGAGACAGCATCGTGAGTGAGGAACTGTCAGGAGCTGCTATCTTAGGTTTCTACGCCGCAATCAAGATTTGCATTCGAGACGGCTACGACTGGCGAAAGGTTGCTGAAATCGTGGAGCCGATCGCGACCCGGCACGCGGAAGGAGCCGCGAATGCAAACGGTCGCTAAAGCTCGGCGAACGCCGTACGTGATGCCGCTCGTCTCACGCTCCACGCTCTTCGGCGAGCCGTGGGACCCGTCGCGCGAATGCTGGACACTGACGCGTGACGACGGCAAAGGCAAGCTGCACATTGGCTTCGTACCGTGGCTGCCGTTCACGGCGTGCCCGCACCGATTCACAGTTGACGCACATCGCCTCGTTGCCGAGTGGATGCCGTTTCCGAAGTGGGGTGATTCGTCCATTACGACGCGGTTATGCCGCTCCTGCTTGCGGCAACCTGGACGTCCATGGGAGATGCTCTTGCCTTCAGGATTCGCTCCTCCAGCGGATAAAATGCAGGCGTTGGTGATCGCAGATTGGTGGGAAGAACGCGGTGAAGACGCTAGAGCTACTTGTATTCGCAGTTGGGTAAACAGATCGTGTCGATGGGACGATTGAGACTGCGGCAGAGTACGAAACTGAGGCGATTGCGTTGCCAGGTCGGCATAGGTGGAATTCGGCGAACAACGAGCGGATTATCAACGATGTCCAGGAGGTGATGGGGTAATGGGATGGAAGCAAGCTAAAACTCCGCCGAACACTCTCGAGCTGTGGTCTGTGGCCACGCATGAGCGAGAGGCGTTGGTGCGGGCACTGAGGCTGATTGTGCGTTACCAGGGGGCGGTTGTGTCCGCAATTGCCAGCGAGATCGGGTGCAGCCCCAGCGAGGTGAAGCCGATTTTGAGCTCAATTCGGACGGTCAGCGAACGGCTTAAGACATGACTCACGCCAATCGCACGTGAGGCAATCCACTCCTTCCCACTGCGGCTCGCGTGTGCCTCTCTGCGGTCGCTGAATTGTCACGCCATGGATTCGGCACCCAAATACCGGCACATCGCGATAGAGGCCACGTTCTCCGCAATTGCAGCGTGTCGGGATGGTGTCTCCGGTTGGCTCGCCGAGGTGGATGCAGGGCAATTTCCGCTCGGTCGTGGACAGCCACACAGCACCACAAGCACAATGCCACGGGAATCTGGGCGTCTCTCGGCTGCTCTCAATTCCGCAGTCGCATCTCACGACGGGTCCACCATGTTGACGCTCATGTTGACTGTCGGGTTAGTGGCGTCGGTAACGATTGACCTACTGACGTCCGGTGTCAGCGTGACCGTCGCGTCTCCGCCCGAGTAGGCACCGGACCACGCGTGAATGTTCCAATCGTAGAGATTGTCCGAGTATCCGCCCCAAAAGTTGACGGTCCCTTGCAGCGTCTCGTAATGCATTCGGCAAACGATCTTGCCGTCCTCGTACGTGAAAATCGGCACATAGGTCAGCGGTGACAGCGGGGCCGTCTCCTCGCAATTGCCGGTAGTAATCCCATTGTCTGTCGATTGTGGTGTCCGGCCGACTTGGTAGAAGTGACAGCCGACCGGCCATGTGATCGAGTCGATATAGAGCGTCGGAATGTTGGGAGATGGCCAGGCTTTCGGCTGCGGACATACCGTCATATCAACCGAGACGTCGAGCGTGGCCGCCGCTCCGGCAGGCGCCGTAACCTGCTTGTTAAGCGTGACCGAATACGTCTCGCAATTCGAGAAGGCAGAACTAGAATCGAACAGATAGTGCTTTGTGTAGGAGTTGGTGTTGCCATCGTACTCCGAGAAGCTGATCAGCACCTTGTCCGCACCGAATCCGCTTAGGTCCGGGCCGAATGCAAGATCGAGCAATCCGCATGTGCTGACGTTCCATGCAGACTCCACGTACCCGGCGATTTGCCCCTTGCATTCAAAATTCCACGGCTCTCCCGACGGCGTGAATCCATAGAATCGACCAGTTCGGAACAACGCCAGCTGAGTGATCTCGCCATCGTCAGTGTCATAGGTGACTTCGCCATAGTGAAAACGCTGACCATTGTCGCACATGCTACCGCAGCACGGCGCACCACCACAGCACTTGCACCCAGGCGAGTTCTTCTTAGGCATTGGCGAATCGCACTTCCACTTTGCATGCCGCCGTGTCTGCCTTCAATGCGAGCGTTGCACCGGATGCCATCTCGAAAATTGCAAGCTGACCGGGGCTGATTTTGCCCACCAACGCCGTCGCTGAATTGTC
>JAGQPF010000170.1 GCA_020426845.1 Planctomycetales bacterium | reverse complement strand
TTCGCTCGGCACTCGACATGGCTTACGGCAGACGTGTTGCAACGGAGAAGTGGGGCACAAGGAAACCCGAAGCGTAAGCGAGGGATAAGCACTGAGCATCCCCACTGCGTAAGCGAGGGATAAGCAGTGAGCGTCCCCTCTGCGAGGGACAAGGAAACCCGAAGCGTAAGCGAGGGATAAGCAGTGAGCATCCCCACTGCGAGGGAAAAGGAAACCCGAAGCGTAAGCGAGGGATAAGCAGCGAGCATCCCTCTCCACTTAAAGCGAGGGACAACCAGCGAACATCCACCTCAACGCCCTAGTGCAGCCCTCCCCCCGCTCCGCTAACGGCCGGGGGGCCTCAAACCAGCCCGAAATGGGCTGAGCCCGCTCGTCGCTTGGGGTTCGGCACACAGATTGCATGAATTTGGATCAATTGGATAAAACGGGCGACAGAGTGCCAAAACGGCAATCGATCGCTTAGTTGGCGTCATTTCGGAGAGCCACGCGCCAGACTGGCAGTTCCGGTCTCCGGCGTCAGGATACGTAAGGTCAAGCGGGAAAACTACTTGCCTTGTCGCAGTTTTACACTCCCAGTACAATTCGCACACCTTGGACGGCGGTCTGCCGGTCATAGCGAAACGAAATCGATTTCAAGGAAGAGAACGCATCGGGGCGGGGTCAGCATACGGACCGTGACGTCGATGACAGGAACGGCTGGCGAGCTGCTCGGCGGGAATCTGGACGTTGTTCTTGGAACGCGTCTGAATTGCCGGCATGGGTGGTTTTAGCGCCCGCCGAGATCACAGAACAGCTCGCGGGGCATACACTCGCGTGTTTGGCGAACGAGGCAGGGATGGGAACGCGAAAAATGACATGTCTATGGCCTGGTCTGCCCAGGCTATGGGTATGTGGCGACCTGGGCGCCCTTCCTGTCGCGATGACCTTCACCGTTTTGCTGAACGTCACGATCGTCGCCACGTTTCTGTGGCCTTGGCAACTTCCCCTGATTTTGATGATTTTGCTGTGGGCAGCGGTCATCACGATTTGGACAAGCAGTTTTTGGTCGACTTGGCGGCGATTTCCCGAACCGCCTAAGGAACATGCAACAATTTACGAGGACTTGTTTCTGCGCGCGCAGACCGAATACTTAAGAGGCGAGCACTTCGCCGCGGAATCGGCGCTGGGGCGATTGCTGAAACGCAGGCCTCAAGACGTCGAAGCGAGGCTGCTGTTGGCGAGTGTCTACCGTCGCACGGCCAGGTTGGATCAGGCCCGCAAACAGTTGCGGCGACTGGCTCGAACCGGCGGCGCCAAGTGGGCGTTGGAGGTATCGCGGGAGCTGCAGCTGCTTGACGAAATCGAAGCTCGACCGAATAAAGAAGTCGCGTGAACCGACCATCCCTCATCCAATCACTTTTCCTGACGTCCTTTTAGACCTCTTAGCCTTTTGAACCTTTAACTCAGGCATCGCCTGCTCGAACGACACCTGCTGAAAAACTCGAACTGACGCCGGTCCCGGACCGGCTCCACGGTCGAGCGGCTCCCCGCGAGCTGCGAGGCCACTAGGCAACCCACACGGGGATTGACCCATGTACGAACGATTTACCGACCGTGCACGCAAGGTGATGCAGCTTGCGAACCAAGAGGCGCAGCGGTTCAACCACGAATACATCGGCACCGAGCACATCTTGCTGGGTCTCGTCAAGGAAGGCAGTGGCGTCGCCGCCAACGTGCTCAAGAACCTCGACGTCGATCTCCGCAAGATCCGCCTCGAGGTGGAGAAGCTGGTGCAAAGCGGGCCCGAGATCGTCACGATGGGCAAGCTGCCACAGACGCCTCGAGCCAAGAAGGTCATCGAGTACTCGATGGAAGAGGCTCGCAACCTCAATCACAACTACGTCGGCACCGAGCACATTCTGCTCGGCCTGCTCCGCGAGCAGGAGGGCGTCGCCGCTCAGGTGCTGATGAACCTCGGCTTGAAGCTCGAAGAGGTCCGCGAGGAGGTGCTGAACCTGCTCGGGCATGTCGAGGGCGAGTCGAGCGAGCGTGGCGGCCGCGAGGGCATCGGCACCGAATCCGGCGCGTCGGCCAAGGGCGGCAAGTCGCGCACTCCGGCGCTGGACAGCTTTGGCCGCGACCTGACCGAGCTGGCGAAGCAGAGCAAGCTGGATCCGGTCATCGGCCGCGAGCGCGAGATCGAGCGTGCGATTCAGGTGCTGTGCCGCCGCACCAAGAACAACCCGGTGCTGCTCGGCGAGGCGGGCGTCGGCAAGACGGCGATCGTCGAAGGCTTCGCGCAGCGCGTGGTCAGCGGCAACGTCCCCGAGCTGCTGGCCGACAAGCGAATCGTCGTGCTCGACTTGGCGATGATGGTCGCCGGCACGAAGTATCGCGGCCAGTTCGAAGAGCGGATCAAGGCCGTGATGAACGAGGTCCGCAAGGTCAAGAACACGATCCTGTTCATCGACGAGCTGCACACGCTGGTCGGCGCCGGCGGCGCAGAGGGCGCCATCGACGCGGCCAACGTGCTCAAGCCCGCGCTGGCTCGCGGTGAAATCCAATGCATCGGCGCCACGACGCTCGACGAGTACCGCAAGTACATCGAGAAGGACAGCGCGCTGGCTCGACGGTTCCAAGAGATCATTGTCGACCCGACCAGCATCGATGAGACGGTCGAGATTCTCAAGGGCTTGCGAGAGCGTTACGAAGAGCACCATCGCGTGCAGATCACCAACGACGCGATCAAAGCGGCGGTGGAGATGTCCGAGCGTTACATCAGCGCCCGCTGCCTGCCGGACAAGGCGATCGACGTGATCGACGAGGCGGGCGCCCGCGTCCACCTGCACGCCATGACCCGTCCGCCGGATCTCAAGGAGATCGACGAGGAGGTCGAGAGCCTCAACACTCGCAAGGAGGAGGCGGTCGCCAACCAGGATTTCGAGAAAGCCGCGGCGCTGCGTGACCAGGCCGACAAGCTGAAGAAAAAGCGGGAGACGATCCTCAAGGAGTGGCGTGAGCGCTCTCGCGAGAAGGACGGCGTGGTCGACGAGGAGGTGATCGCGGAGGTCGTGTCGAAGATGACCGGCATTCCGCTGACCCGGCTTTCGACCGAGGACAGCCTGCGTCTGATGGAGATGGAGAACGAGCTGCACAAGCGCGTGGTCAGCCAGGAGAAGGCGGTCTCGGCGATCGCTCGGGCCGTCCGCCGCAGCCGTTCGGGCATGAAAGATCCTCGCCGGCCGACCGGCTCGTTCATCTTTGCGGGCCCGACGG
>JAGQPF010000169.1 GCA_020426845.1 Planctomycetales bacterium | reverse complement strand
CAGTCGGGGCTGTTGCGCGCGTCGCGCGGGGCCCTGTGCTGTTGCGCTGACCTGACCTCCCTGGGCTTGCGCCCAGGGCTAACGACTGTCGCCCCTGTCGGGGCTGTTGCGCGCGTCGCCTCGACACCATTCACCGAAGGCCGAAGGCCTTCCTCAACGTAGCCCGGGGAAAGCGTAGCGCCTCCCCGGGTGTGCCGCACGAAATCGTTTTCACGCGCCAAAGCACGCGCCAAAGCGCGCGCCGCCTCGACACCATTCACCGAAGGCTGAAGGCCTTCCTCAACGTGGCCCCGGATAACCGCGCGGAATCGACCTTCCGCGTCGAACGGCTGACACTTCAACGTCACACTTCCAAAAACTCAACGTCACACTTCCAACACTTCAACGTCAAACTTCCAACAATTCAACGTCACACTTCCAACAATTCAACGTCACACTTCCAACAATTCAACGTCACACCTCCAACAATTCGGCGACGAGGTCCCGATTGAAGACGACGCCGAGATTGCGTTCGGCGTCCACGAGTTTCGCGACGTCGTGATCCTCCGCGTGCAGCTTCATCACGGCGGCCAGATGTGTGCAGCCGGAGGGCAGCGCGAGCATGGGCCGCAGGTGCAGTTTCACCTCGGCGTCGGGATCGCCGAGCCGCAAGTCGACGAGGCGAACGTATCCCTTGAGCTCGCTCTTTTCGCGGACCAGCAGCGTGGGCGTCTCCAACTGCTGAGCGGTCTTGATTGCGTTGCGCACCAAGGTGTCCTCGCTGACCGATGGCGCCGAGGCGATCGGCACGGCGCGCCGGGAAGCGGGCAGCGCGGCAATGTCAAACAAACGACGAGAGATCTGCTGCTGAGCGGGTCGGAGAATGCCCGCGGCAACGCCGTCCTCCCAAACACCGCGAAGCTCTTGCCGAGCCAATTGAGACTGCAGCTTCAGCGGCTTCTGGCCCACCAGCAGCTCAACGAGCCACCCCAGCAGCCACAACACGGCCGAGATTGGCGCGAACAACAACGTAAACAGCAGCAACAACGGCCCGCCCCGCCGCAGCAGCACATTGGGGGCATGGAAGTAGAGATGCTTCGGCAATAGCTCGCCGTACACGAACACCACGGGGGTCATCGCCAGCGGCGCGAGCAGCTCGGCCCACTGTGCGCTGTCAGTGGCTGCCTCGCGGGCGCAGAGCACAATCGCCAACGAGGTGAGGTAGTTCGCCACATTGTTGCCGACCAGCGTGGTCGCCACGAACAGCGCCGGGTGATTGCTAAGGTTGAGCAGCCCGCGCGCGACTCGGCTGCCCTCGCCCGCGTCCAGCAAGAGACGCAACCGTGTCACTCGATAAAAGCCGGTCTCCGAGCCGCTAAAAAATGCGCTCAGGAACAGGCCGACAAAGAACAGCACGACGTACCAGATCACGGCTGCTCCTCCCCCGGCGACGCCAGTCGCAGTTCGACGACGAGGTGGCCGCGGTGCGCGATCTCCGCAACGCGAAACTCGAACGGCCCCCACTGCCCCTCATCGCCTTCGCGGACCAGTCGCTGCAGATGGTCCTGCAGGGCGCCGGCGACGGTCACGCTACGGGAAGGCGGCAGCTCCAGTCGCAGCAGCTGAGACAAACGCCGCAAACTCGTCACGCCCGCCACCAGCCAGTGATCGGGTCCGAGCGGATGGATCGGGTTCTTATCCAGCAACAGCTTGCTACGGCTGGGGCTGTACGTGAACATCGTCTCCAGCACATCCTCCTGCGTGAGGATGCCGATCGTCTCGCCGTACTCGTTGACGACGGCGACAACCGGGGAGTGATGGTCCTGCATTTGCTGCAGCGCATCGGCGACCGTCGCGCACCAGGGCACGTAGGACACCGGCACGGCGTAGCGATCCAACGCCCCTTTGGGGATCTCGGCCATCACCGCCAGGGGAACCGCAGCCGCGATATCGTCCTCATCTCCGTCGGGCTCGGTGACCAACAAATAGCCGCTTGGAGTTCTCTCTCCTTCGAGATCCGACAGCCGGACCGGCGGCCGAAACGCGCGGAACTGCGCCCGAGGCCGCATCCACTCGTCGACTCGCACGTCCGACAGCAACAGGATGTTGCGCAATGCCGCGTGCTCGGTCCGCGCCACCTCGTCGGCCATGTGCGAACGCTCGACGGCGCGCTCGAGGTCATCGGCCTCCAACTGCGGCTCGGGTTGAAAGCGAGGCCATACCAACCGGCGCGAAAGCAGGTTCACCATTCGCAAAACCGGCATCATGGGGCCGATCATCCAGACGACGCCGGCCAGCGGCATCGCCTGCCAGCGGGCCAACAGCCGCGGCTTGAGCACGGCGACGCTCTTGGGCAGCATCTCGCTCAAAAAGATGATCGACAGCATGGCGGCGGTGGAGAACCCCGTCGCCGCCACCGCGCCCTGTTTTTGCTCGAGCTTCAAGCCGACGATCGAGACCATCGAAAAGTAGAGCATGTTGACCAACAGGTTCCAGAACAGGACGGCCGATAACAGCCGCTCGGGATCCGACAACAGGGCGACGGCCCACCGCTCGCCGCGCGTGCCGCTTTCGCGCATCTCGCGTTGATCTTGCCAGCGCAGCGAAAAGAGCGCAGCCTCGCTGGCGGAAAAGAATCCCGAGAACGCGATCAGCACGCCCATCGCCGTCAGCCAAGGCGCCAATTCTTGTAGCATGTCCATGCGTTGGTCGGCTAGGAGGCCGTTGCTAACAGGCAAGGCCGTCTGTCTGGCACCCGGTCACGCATCGCCGCCCTGCTGCGTGCGGCCCATCGCGATGTCGAACTCCCCAATCGCAGGCATCAGCATCGCCGCGATCGTGAACCCGTAGACACCAACGATGATCAAGAACACCGACAACGACTCGCCCAACAAAAAGCTGGTGATTGCCTGGAACGTTGCGAACGGCAACAACAGCGAGGCCCAGCCGATGGCCGACGACTGATTCCTCACTCCCAACGAAACGAACAGCCCGGCCCAGCCGCCCAGGATGAAGGCCAAAAACGGCGCCAGTTGCGATTTAAACGAGCCGCTGAACGAGATCATCATCAACATGCAAGTGACGACGCCGAGAAACAGGAAGAAGACCGTGCCGAGGCTGACACCGATCGCGTTGCGAGAATTCGCGTAGCCCATGCCGCAATGAATTCCCAGCATGGCAACGAAGACGTCCAGCACTAACAGGCCAATCGCCAGAAACACCAATGGCTCGGCGCCAAGGTCGCCGCGCCAAAACAGGTAGCCGAACAGCGCCAGCGGCAGCAGCACCATCTCCTTGGTGACCCAGAGCACGCCGAACATCTTGCCGTAAACAAACTCCTTGGGACTGAGATCTGTCGCCAGCAGCAAGTCCAACGCCTGACCGTCTCGCTCGTTGGTGACAGAGGTGACCGCCAGCGCGTTGATGATCACGAGACTCAACACGCAAAACGGTGCGACCAACCCGGAGCTGGCAAGCCGGCTCGCCAGCCCTTCCGCGGCCACCGGCGCCAATCCCTGATGGAGCGCGTAGGCCGTGGCCGCGAACAACAACAGGTAGACTGCTCGAATCACCAACACCTTGCGGCCATAGGCCCAAGTGCAGACTTCGCGCCACAAGATCGGATTGTCCCACACGGTTCGCGACTTGCTGTGCGACGTGTCGACGTGCGAGTCAATATGGCCCTGCTGCATCGCGCTGATTTCATCGAATGCCTGACGCGCGGCCTGCTCGGCCGCGGCTTCATCCTGATGCTGGCCCGGCCGCACCTCTCGCGATGGATTCCAGATTCGCACGCGCAACACGGCCACGGTGTTCAGCACGGCTGCCACTCCAAAAGCGAACAGCAGATAGCCGTAGAAGCCGGGCATGCTGGCGACGGGGGATAGCGCATTCTCCAAGCCTCGGTAGGGACTGATCATGGCGGCCAGCACCACCGGCGACACTCCCGCAATCGTCGCGTCCTCCGCGGCGGCAACTCGCACCGCCTCGCCGACCGCCAGCCAGCACAACAAGGTCAGCGCCGTGAGCGCCAAGGTTTGAAAGGTCTTCTCACGCCAAAACGCCAACAAACAGCCCAAGCTGCCCGACGCGAGCGCTGTGGCCAGCGTCGCCAAGAACACTCGAGCCACTTGGCCGTACGACACGCCGCCGAACAGCGTCACGGCGAGAAACACCGGCAACCCCGCCACCAACATCACCAACACATTCAACAAGCTCGCCATCAGCTTGCCGACCACCAACTCGGAATTGGACAGCCGGGTCATCAGCAGCAAGATGAGCGTGCGGCGATCCTTCTCCTGCGAAACATTGCTGGCCGCCACCAGCGCACTGAGAAAAATTATCAGCGCAAGCTGCAGCGGCGCCAGGATTTGGAACAACACGGCGCCGAAGCGGGCCATGTCACCGACGTCTCGAATGATTTGAGTGCCGGTCAGAATCAGCCACGCCGTGCACATCAGAACGATCAATGCGACGACGTAGACAGTGCGGTAGATATAGAGCGGAGGGCGGCGAGGGGACGTCGCCGCCTCGCGATAAAAGACCGGGCCAAGCATACTAGTGGACCGTCAAGCCTTAGTTTTGGGGTTGGAGAACTCGCGAAGTCGTGGCGAGCCACGAGCTTGAGGCAGCGGCCAAAACCCGAACCGTCCGTCTGCGAGGAATCGAATCACCGCGACTGCTCGCAATTCCCGTCGCCCGAGTCTCCGGTGAAGTCACGCGAGGGAAACGCGTTTATAGCACAGCCATCCGGCCGGAGCGATGTGGTGCCCCGTCGGCTAAAATTCCGAATTCCGTCCAAATAATCCACTCGGTTCGCGCATCTCTATGGTTGGATCGTCGCTTCTGACGCTTGCCTTCGCTTTCATGGGGAGGCCAACAACCCCCTCCTCGGGGGCAAGCGAACAGTGAACGAGGACCGAGCTTTGGAGGACGAACCAAGACTGGATCCGGCAGAGGTGACGCTGCTCTATGCCGAGCATGCGGAACAGCTCACCAACTTTTTGATGGGCGTGCTGCGGGATGCCAATCTAGTCCAGGATGTGCTCCAGGCCACCTTTGTCAAACTGATTGAGAAAGGCGGCCAAAGCCGCGAGGAGACTCGCAAGGCTTGGCTGTTTCGCGTCGCCTATCGTGAGGCTTGCGAGCATCAGCGGCGAGGCGCGACGGGAAACCGCGTGCCCCGCGAAAAAGTCGAGCCACGCGTGGTTGACGAGGCGGATGCGGCGGACCACTTCGTGCGATTCGAGACCGTCGAGCTGGTGCGACAAGCCATGGGCGAGTTGACCGAGAAGCAAGGCGAGGTGGTGCGGCTGCGAGTTTATGAAGATTTGAAATTCTCCGAGATCGCCGAACGGCTGGGTCTGCCTCTGGGCACCGTGTTGACCCGGATGCGAGCGGCGATGGAAAAGTTGCGAACTTGGTTGGATGACCATCGTGTTTGATCAGCAAACCGCCGCCAACAGCGAACCCAACAGCGAACCCAACAGCGAACCCAATCGCGAACCCAATCGCGAACACCAACAGGCGCTCGATCCGAGCACTGCCACCGGAGACGCGTTGCACTGGCTGGCGTATCAATTCATCAGCGACGAGCTCCCCGACGACGCCCGCGAGGCGTTTGGCAAACGCCTGATGGATTGCCAGGAAGCTCGCGAGGCCGTGGCCACCGCGGCGGAATTAGATGGCGCCCTGCGCGCCGTGTCCCATTGGCCCGTCGAGTCGACTGAGGCCGTCGAGCCGGTGCGACGCCAAGTGGTCGCTTGGAAGCGCGCCGCAACGGCGCTCGCCCTCACGGTGGCCGCGCTGTTGGCCGTGCTGCTTTGGCAGCCCAACGCCGTGGACACTCCTCCCGTCAACAACACGCAGGTCGCCCGAACTCCCGTCGTCAACGAACTGAATGACGCGCAATTGGCAGAGCTTTGGGCCAGTCAGCTCGACCACAATGTCGCCACGCCCAAAGACGCGGACCCGATCGGGTTCACGCTGGCAGGTTCGGACGTGGAGCCCCTGCCGGTTGAGGACAGTTTGACGGAGATCACATCCGCGGATTGGATGTGGGCGGCGCTTGACGCGTCCGAAAGCGATGCCTCGTTGGACTTGCGTGATGCGAACGAGGAGTCCTTATGAGCTTGGCACACGCCGCGCGCGGGGTGACCGCGTTGGTGGTGATCGCAGTCACCGCCATGGCTTTCGCGCAACCCCCTGACGACGGCAAGCTCCCTGCAGCCAACGGTGGCCCCAAGGCCGCGCGTCGATTGCCCCCCGTCACGTCCGATCAGATCGCGGCGGTCAACGCGCTGGTTGAGGAGCATCATCCCGACCTTGCTTTGCTGTTGAACCAACTCAAGTCAGCCCGTCCCGCCCAATATCACGCGGCCGTGCGCACGCTGTTTCGCACCAGCGTTCGCTTGGCGTCGATCCGCGAGCGAGACATGGCGAGATACGAGCTCGAGCTCAAACGCTGGAAGCTGGAGTCACAAACTCAGCTGCTCGCGTTGAAGGTAGTTCGCTCGCGCGAGAAGCCGGAGATGGTGGCCGAACTGCGAGCTGCCGTCGAAGAGCTGCAGTCGACCCGGATCGCCTTGATTGAGCTGGATCGCGCACGTCAGCAAGAGCGGCTTGAGAAGCTCGAGGAACAACTGCAGGCGCTCCGCGCAGATCAGGCGGAGAAGCTCGAAAACGATGTCCAATTGATGCTGCGATCCGCGCAGTCGCTCGTGAAGGAGAAGCGAGCCGGCTCCGGAGCCTCGAAACGCCCCGGAAAGCCGGTCGGCAATGCCCCCGCCAATCCGACGCCAAACACCTAACACTTCATCACGTCCCGACGTCGCGCTGAATGCCTCGTTGGGACGCACGCCGTAGACCCACCCGGCGGCAATCGCGCCGCCTCCCTACCTCACTTGGAGCAACTCATGCAGAGCACCCGTCTTTGGACCGTTTGTGCATGCCTGGCTCTGCCATGGTTGGCGCCCGCGATGGCGGCCGACGATGTGCAGCCGCCGGTGACCCAACGATTCGCCGCGGGCGACGTCGAAGAGACCCCCGACTTTCAGAAGCACGTCGTGCCGCTGTTTGGCCGGCTGGGTTGCAACGGCCGCGCCTGTCACGGATCGTTTCAGGGCCGCGGCGGCTTCCGTCTGTCGCTGTTCGGCTACGACTTCAAGGGCGATCACGAGGCGCTGTTCGCCGAGGACAGCCCGCGCGTCGTGGCCAACAAGCCCGAAGAGAGCTTGATCATCACCAAGCCCGTCTCGGACGAAGAGCATGAGGGCGGACAACGCTACAAGCTGGGCAGCTGGGAGCATCACGTGATCCGCAATTGGATCCGCGAGGGCGCCGAGTACAAGAACCAAGAGACGGCGCTTGTTGAGCTGCAGATTGAGCCCAGCGAGATCGTCTTCCACAATGACGACTTTGCCACCAAGCTGAAGGTCGTCGCGGTCTGGGAAGGCGGCGCTCGCGAGGATGTCACTCCGCTTTGCCGCTTCCAGTCCAATGACGATCAAGTCGTCAAGGTGGACGAGAACGGCAACGTCAAGGGCGGCCAATCGGGTGACACCCATCTGGTTGTCTTCTACGACAAGGCGGTTGTGCCGATCCCGGTGATGCGGCCCGTCAGCGACTTGGTGGGCGACAAGTACCCACAGGTCGCCGCCGACAAGCCGATCGACAAGCATGTGCTCACCAAGCTCCGCAAGCTCGGTGTCGTGCCCTCGGACACGTGCGACGACTCGACGTTCCTGCGCCGAGTGACGCTGGACTTGACCGGCACGCTGCCGTCCTCGTCGCAGGTCCGCGCCTTCCTGGCCGACACCTCCGCCGACAAGCGAGCCAAGAAGATCGACGAGCTTTTGAAGACCAAGGCGTACGCCGCATGGTGGACGACCAAGCTCTGCGACTTCACCGGCAACAACGATCAGCAGCTGGTCAACGTGACACCGCAGCGGAATCAGGCAAGCCAGAACTGGTACGACTGGATCTACCAGCGAGTGGAGCAAAACGTCAGCTACGACAAGCTCGTGGAGGGCATTGTGCTTGGGCGCTCGCGCAAGCCGGGCCAGACCTACCGCGAGTACTGTGAGGACATGTGCGACATCGAGCGAGGCGAGTCGACGTTTGCCGACCTGCCGTCGATGCCTTACTACTGGGCCCGCCGCGAGTTCCGCAACCCGCCCGAGCGAGCGATCAGCTTCGCCTACTCATTCCTCGGCATCCGCATTCAATGTGCCCAATGCCACAAGCATCCGTTCGATCAATGGTCGAAGGCGGACTTTGAGCAGTTCACGGGATTCTTCGCCTACGCTCGCTCCTCCACCACCGCCGGCGGCGGGGCCGAGGATCGCAAGCAATACCAGGAAATCGTGAATTCCTTGGACCTCGGTGACAAGCAGGGCAACCAAGCCCGTCGCGAGTACCCGCGGCTGATCAAGGAAGGCAAAACGGTGCCCTTCCCCGAGGTCTACGTGATGCAGGCGCGAGCCGCGTCGCCCAATGACGCTCGCCGGCGACGCAACAACAACAATAACAACAATGCCCAGCCCGCCACCGCGCGGCTGCTCGGCGGCGAGGAGTTGCAGCTCAGCGAATTCGAGGATCCGCGATCGCCGCTGATGGATTGGCTGCGCAACTCCGAGGACCAATTGTTCGCGCGAGCGTTCGTCAATCGAGTGTGGGCCAGCTACTTCAATCGCGGCATCGTCGAGCCGCCGGACGACTTGAGCCTGGCCAACCCGCCCAGCAACCACGAGCTGCTCAACTACTTGGCCGATGGCTTTGTGCGCAGCGGCTTTGACATGCACTGGGTGCACCGCGAGATTCTCAACAGCGATGCCTACCAACGCGACTGGCGCCCCAACGACACCAACCGGAAGGACGACCGCAACTTCAGCCACGCCATCCCGCGTCGACTGCCGGCGGAGGTCGCCTACGACGCCGTCATGGTCGCGACCGCCGCGAACGACAAGGCCGAGGCGGCCTGCGATCTGCTCGACAGCCGCGCCATCGCCTTGGCCGGCGCCAGCGCACGCAACAACGGCAATGGCAACGGCCCCGGTTACGCGTTGCAGGTGTTCGGCCGCTCCACTCGCGAGAGCAGCTGCGACTGCGACCGCTCGATGGACGCCACGCTGTTGCAAACCGTCTACCTGCGCAACGATCGCGACATCGCGACTTTGCTCGAACGCCGCAATGGCGGCTGGCTGAATGAAGTCGCCCGCGACCTCGGACTGCGAATGACGACGAGCGAGCCCGAGCAAAGTCCGCAAGCCCGTCGTATCGCCGCCGCCAAGCAGCAATACGAGCAGCTGAAGCGGCGTCGCGATCGCCTGGCCAAAGACGGCAATGAAGGCCAGGTCGCGGCGATGGACAAACGACTGAAGCAGATTGAGAGCCAGATTAAGGCGATCCGCACCAACCAGCCCGAAGCGGGCACGGACGCCAAGCAAGGTGAGCAAGGCAAGCTCGCCAAGGCGCCCGAGCTGATCGAAGAGCTGTACCTGCGGACGCTGACGCGGCTGCCCAGCGACGATGAGCAACAACGGTCGCTCGACTACCTGGCCAGCTACGACAATCCGGTCGATGGACTCAAGGGCCTGCTGTGGGCTTTGGTCAACACCAAGGAATTCATCGTCAACCACTAACGGCCACTAACAGCGTTTGCTAACAGCGTTTCAACATACCCTCCAACGGAATGACGGCCGCGGCCGTCTCGAGAGAGCAACCACCTAAGGAACTCACCAATATGGCAATCCATCGCACGTGTGACGGAGTTCGTCGACGAGACTTCTTGCGAGCGGGAGCGCTCGGCCTGTCCGGCCTGTCGCTCGCCTCGTACCTGCGGATGGCCGAAGCTGGCCAAGTCAGCAGCAACGCGCCCGCCAAAGCAGGCATCTTCATTCACTTGGCCGGCGGTCCGTCCCACATGGACACGTTCGACCTGAAGCCGGATGCTCCGGCCGAGTATCGCGGCACGTTTAACCCGATCAAGACGAACGTCTCGGGCGTCGAGATCAGCGAACACCTGCCGCTGTTGGCCAAGTGCGCCGACAAATTCGCGATCCTTCGCGGCGTCTCGCACACGCTCGGCGCCCACCAGCTCGGTACCGAGTACGTCAACACCGGCACTCGCCCGTTGGCGTCGCTCGAATACCCCGGCTACGGCTCGGTGTTCACCAAGGAGACCTGGGAGCCTAGCGACCTGCCTCCGTTTGTCGCCATCCCCAACAGCAGCCAGCGTCCGGGGTTCCTCGGCGTCAAGTACGCTCCGCTGAACACCAACGCCACGCCGCGTCCGGGCGCGCCGTTCAGCGTCCGCGGCATCTCGCTGACGGGCGGATTGACGGTTGCGGAAGTCGAGAAGCGAGCCACCTTGCTGAAGGACCTCGACACGACCTTCCAAGGCCTCGAGAAGGACAACCAACTACTCGATGGTCTCGATCGCTTCTCCGAGCAGGCGCACGCGATCATCACGTCGAAGCGAGCCCGCGAGGCGTTCGACATCAGCCAGGAGGCGGAGAGCTTCCGCAAGCAGTTCTCGGACGATCCGTTCGCCCAAAGCTGCCTGCTGGCCACCCGCTTGGTCGAGGCTGGCGTTGGGTTCGTGACCATGACGCTGGGCGGCTGGGACACGCATCAGGACAACTTCACCAACCTCAAGGAGCGTCGGCTGCCGCCGCTGGATCAAGGCCTCTCGGCGTTGCTGAACGGCCTCGACGAGAAGGGGCTGCTCGACAGCACTGCGGTGTTTGTCACGGGCGAGTTCGGCCGCACGCCGAAGATCAACTCGCGCTCCGAAGAGGGTGGCCGCGACCACTACCCGCGCTGCATGTTCATGCTGATGGCGGGCGGCGGCATCCGCGGCGGCCAAGTCGTGGGCGAGAGCGACGACAAGGCCACCATGCCCAAGAACGAGGCGATCAGCCCGGATGACGCCGCCGCCACGTTCTACCACGCGCTGGGCATTGACCACACCAAGGAATACCACACCGACACCGGCCGTCCGATCACGATCGTCCGCGACGGCAACGTGATCAAGGAGCTGATCTCCTAATCTCCTAGTCGTTAAGGAACCCCGAAGCGTCAGCGAGGGACAGGAACAGGAAACCCGAAGCGTCAGCGAGGGATGGCACTGAATCCCCACCTTGTTGAGCAATTGCATTTGCTATTTCTGCGGCAGACGCGCTCGCGCGTCGGCCGCGGGTTTTCCACCTCCAACCCCGGAACAATTGCCGGCAGGCCGCGGGCGATGGATCGCAACAGGCTTGAACGTCCATCTTGAGCGGGCCTCCTACCCACAGCCGAGGCTCGTTCGGACGTTTGTCGTGACGCTTCCTTTCGGAGCGTCCAGCCAACACCCACTCTTCCAATCGGAGCTGTTTGATCCATGAATCGTGCGTTTAAAGTCCTGACCATTGTTGCCTTGGCACTTATGATTGCTCTTCCCGCCACCGCGCAGGAGAAGAAGAAAAAGAAGAAGGGCGCCGGCCAAAACCAGCAAGTCGCAGCCCTGATGAAGAAGCTCGAGAGCGCCAATCTCGAGGACGGCCAGCTGGACAAGATTAAGGGCATCGTCAAAGAGTACGCCCCGCAGTTGCAGGAGATTGCGGCCAAGCGACGCGACAAGATCGGCCGCGACGCGATGCAGGCGATGGCTGCCGCTCGCAAGGAAGCCACCGACGCCGGCAAGAAGGGCAAAGAGGCTCAAGACGCCGCGTTGGCCGCGCTCTCCGATGAGCAGCGGGCTGTCTACAACGAGACCCAAGCGGCTCAGAGCAAGGTGATGGGCGAGATGCAAGGCAAGATCATCGAGGTGATCGGCGCCGACAAAGCCCGCGAGCTCAAGCTGGGCGGCGGCGGCAAGAAGGGCGGCAACAAGAAAAAGAAGAACGCCGCCTAAGCGAACCGACAGCCTGCGGTTTTGAGATTCGCCGCCGCCCGGATCATCCGGACGGCGGCTTTTCTTTTGCGCCAGCGGTGCATGCCACTCCCTCGCTGTGGCCTGCACTTTCGGCCGGCCAATGGGGCGTGGTATTCTGAAGGTGGACTTCCATCCGTCCATGCCCGTCCACCCCGCCCACGAATCGCTCGCGAATGAAAATTCGGTTTAGCTCCGGATTGCTGATTCTGGTGTCGCTGGCGTTCTTGGGCTGGTTGCTCGTGACGCTGCCGCCTCGGCTGCTTGAGTTGTATTTGCGCGCCAACGAGATCGCTCCCTGGCTGGGCTGGACGCTGATCGGGCTCGTCGGCTCGGGCGGCGTCTTACTGCTGGGCAGCTCGCTGTGGATCATTGGCGGCGTGATCCGCGGGTCGCGTCGCAAACGCCAGCGACGCGAGCGCGGGGCCAAAAATCCCAGTCAACTCTCGACAACCGACCAGCAGCGCGAGCTGAAGCAGAATCTGGAGGCGGTCCAGGACCTGGGCGAGGCCCGCGAGGTCGCTCCCGAGCTGCGCGACCATCTCCGCGCATTGGCCGATCGCGTGCAGGAGAAGCAGCGCGACCAGAAGCTGGAGATTGTCGCTTTCGGCACGATCTCCAGCGGCAAGTCCTCGCTGCTCAATGCGCTGGCCGGCCGCGACGTGTTCGCCTCGGATGTCAAAGGCGGCACCACCGTCCGCCGCAACGAGATTGCCTGGACGGGACAAGATCGTGTCACCTTGGTCGACACCCCGGGGCTCGGCGAGATTGACGGCGCCGAGCGGGTCCGCATCGCGGCGGAGGCGGCCAAGGACGCCGACTTGGTGGTCGTGGTCGTGGACGGGCCGCTTCGCGAATCGGAGCACAATCTGCTCGAGCGACTGGGCGAGATGGAGAAGCGAGTGCTCGTCTGCCTGAACAAATCGGACTGGTACGACCAGCGTGATCAGGAGTCGCTCATCGGACAGTTGCAGCGGCAGACGGATCGATTTGTCCAGCCCGCCGACATCGTCGCCGTGCGGTCTCAGCCGACCGAGCGAACTCGCGTGCGTGTGCTGCCCGATGGCACCGAGCAAGTGGAGCAGGTGGAGATCGCCCCCGACATTGCACCGCTGGCGGAGCGGATGATGCGAATCGTTCGCAAGGACGGCGCCGAGCTGCTGCTGGCTAACCTGCTGTTGCAATCGCGCGGCTTGGTGGACGATGCGCGACGCCGCGTGCAAGCGTCGCTCGACCAACGCGCTGGGGAGATCATCGATCGCTACACCTGGGCGGCGGGCGGCGCAGCGGCAATCAGCCCGCTGCCATTGATGGACCTGGCCGCAGGCAGCGCGTTGACCGCGAAAATGGCCATCGATTTGGGCCGAGTCTATCGGCAGGAGATGGACACCGACACGGCGGTCACCTTGCTCGCCCAACTGGGCAAGAACTTGATCTCAATTCTGGGCGTGAGCGCCGCGACGCCGCTGGTCGCGACCGGCTTGGCCTCCACGATGAAGACGGTCCCCGGCATTGGGACACTGGCCGGCGGATTGCTGCAAGGCGTCGTGCAGGCCTTTGTCACGCGCTGGATCGGCGCCGTGTTCGTCGGCTATTACCAAAATGAGATGGTGCGAGAGAACAAGTCGGCCCTGGCGTCGCTGGCCCGCAAGGAGTGGGAGCGGCTGACAACCATCGACGAGCTGCGGCGGTTCATCCGGGACGCCCGCGCGAACTTGCGTGGGCGCGGCGGCGAGGAACGAGATGAGGACGAAGACGCATGAGCGAGGAGAATCCCTACGCTCCATCCGAGCCAACGGAGCCAACCGATCCGGATCAGCCCGCCGAGCACCGCGATGGAGACACCGCGTTTGCCCAAGCCAAGCGGGCTTTGGAAAAGACGCTGGCTCGGCTGCGCAGCAGCACCGAGCAGGAGCGTGAGCAGCTTCGCCACGACCTGGCGGCCTTGGAATCGATGGCCGACAAGCTGGAGCGCGGCGACTTGGAGATCGTCGTGTTCGGCGAGATCAGCACCGGCAAGTCGGCGTTGATCAACGCGTTGTCGGGCGAGCAGCTGGCGGACGTCGACGTGCAGGGCGGCTGGACGACCGAGATCAACCGGGTCGGCTGGAATCGCTGCTCCTATCGCCTTCCCGGCTTCGCCGACTCCAGCATCGTCCTGGTCGACACTCCCGGCTTGAACGAGGTGGACGGCGAGGATCGGGCCGAACTGGCACGCGAGGCCGCGGCGCGAGCGGACTTGATCCTGTTTGTCACCGACTCGGACCTGAACGAAGTCGAGTATACGGCGTTGACCACGCTGGCCGCCTCGAACAAGCCGCTGATCCTGGTGCTGAACAAAGTCGACCAGTACAACCCCGAGCAGCGGCGACGGCTGCAGGAGGTACTGGAGAACGAGCGTCTGCGGTCTCTCCTGCCGGACGCGCCGCTGGTGATGACATCGGCGGATCCGCGCGAGGTGCAGTACATCATCGAGTCGGCCGACGGCACAACTCGCGAGGAGTGGCGCCGGCCACCGCCGCAGATCGACAGCTTGAAGGCCGCCATCCTGGAGGTGCTCGAGCGGGACGGCCAGTCACTGCTGGCGTTGAACGCCGCAATGTTCGCCGCCGACAAGTCGGACCGCATCGCGTCGCTGCGGGTCCGGATGCGCGACCGCCAGGCGAACCACACGATCATGAGCTACGCGACGCTGAAGTCGATCGCGGTCGCGTTGAACCCGCTGCCGGTGGTGGACGTGCTGGGAGGAAGCGCCGTCGATGGCGCCATGGTTGTGACACTTGCGCGGATCTACGGGCTCGAGATGACGACCACGCACGCACGCGAGCTGGTCAAGTCGATTCTGAAGGCGGCTGGCTTGGTGCTGCTGGGAGAGGCCGTGGTCAGCGTGTCCTCTTCGCTGTTCAAGGCGCTGACGGCCAGCGTCAGCACCGTCGTCTCGGCGATCCCTCAGGGCGCGGCCGCCGGCTACGGATCGTACATCGTCGGGCAGGCGGCCAAATACTATTTCGAGCACGGCGCCTCGTGGGGCGGGGACGGGCCCAAACAAGTGGTCCGCGACATTCTGGAGCAGACGGACAAGAAGTCCGTCATTGAGCAGTTGAAGAACGAGATTCGCCGCAAGATCAGCAGCAATTCGCATGCGGATCGCGAGACGGACAAGACGAACAAGGCGGACAAGAAGGCCCAAACGGCCAGAACGGACACGACGAGCGCGCCGGGCGAGCCGTCGGATCGCTCCGATTCTTAGTCGCCGCGCATCTGCGTCGCCCTGCTGCGACGCCCCGCTGTCACACCTGCCGAATTCTAGCGACATAAGCCTGTCACACCAGTCGCAATTCGAGCGTCGAAACGCTTCGTGATTTCGCCAACTGCGCGGATACTGGTGCGTGTCGGGCAAGCACCTGCGTGGCCGCTCGCGGAGATCTCCGCAACGCGTCGCGACTGGCCCCTGCGGGCTCGCCTGTCTGGCGGAAACGTAGACACTAGTTTGATCTCGAACAAGGAGTGAAGAGAATGAAATCCACAACGACCCTCGCGCGCCGACTCGGCTGGCTGGCACTGCTGCTCTCGCTGACGCTGGGCATCGCCTCGGTCGGCGCCGCTCAGGACGCCGGGCCGGCGGCGGACGAAAAGCCCGCCGCCGCCACGAAGTTCCGCGGCCGCCTGCCCGCCTACTTCTCGCGGATCGTCAGCCAGGAGCAACGGCAGAAGATCTACGAGATCCAGGCGCGGTTCAACGAGCAGGTCGAGGCTTTGCGCGAGCAGATCGTCGATCTCGAGTCGACCCGCGACAAGGAAGTGCGAGAGGTGCTGACCCCCGAGCAGAAGAAGCAGGTGGACGAACTGCTCGCTGCGGCGAAGGCCAAGCGAGCGGGCCGTGCCCCCGCGACTCCCGAGCCGGGGGCCACGCCCGCCGGCGACGACTCGTAGTTGGCTCGCGACTTCAAGTCGGCTCGCACGACTTGCAGTCGGCTCGGCCAGCGAGACTTGGTACGCCCCAAGCGTCCCCGCCCGCTCGAGATAGCCCGCGAGCAGCCGCAATCGACAGGCATCGGTTTGTGGCGGCTGCCGCGGGTGTCTCGGCTGGCCCCTTCCCCACGTACGCGGCCAATGACACTCTGGCGCCGCAAACGCATCGACCACGCTCATTCGCGAGATCAGCGAGCATCCGGCCCATCGAGCTCCCCCTGATCGACCCGCGGTGCAATGCTACAATGTCTAGCCCGCGCGCCTGTCACCCAACCGGCAATCGGAATCGCCTTCACTCGAGAGTTCCATTCAACTGAGATGGGTTTGTCATGAGCAGTTTTTGCCGCCTCCGTCCTGTTGCGACCGCCGCTGGGTTGTGCGGCAGATCAGCCGCCGCTGTCGCCGCTATTGTCGCCGCCGTTGCCATCGCTAGCCTGTCGCAGAGCGCGCAGGCAGCCGATCCGCCGCGCGACGATCCGGCGGTCGTTCAGGCACTTGAGTCCCGTGTCGGGGCCGTCATCCGCCGCAACGCCAACGGCAACATCGATGTGCTGGACCTTCGCGAGGCGCGCTCGACGAACGACGACATCCCGCCGCTGCGCAAACTTCCCGAGCTGCGTGGCTTAATGCTCAAAGGCCCCAGCATCAACAACACGGCCCTCAAGAAGTTGGCCGGCTTTTCCGCCCTGACGATTCTCAACATCAGCTTCACCGACGTGGATAACGACGGCATGCGGCTGCTCGCCGACATCCCCAACCTCGAGGACATCAGCCTGCAGCGCACCGACATCACCGACGAAGGACTCGCCGTGCTGGCCAAGCTGCCGAACCTGAAGCGAATTCGGATGCCGCAGACCAACATTACCAACGACGGCTGCGCCGTGCTGGCGCAGATGCCGCAGCTCGAACTCGTCGACTTTGCCGACTGCAACCTGCTTTCCGACGAGACGCTGGCGCACATGAAAGGACTGGTCAAGATGCGAAACATTCGCGTCTGGGGCCAACAGATGACCGACGCCGGGCTCGAGCATCTGAAAGAGATGCGCGGCTTGAAGGCCCTGACCATGGACGATACTCGCGTCTCGGGCAAGGGCTTGGAAAAAATCCAACACCTCGACAACATCGAGGAGCTCAGCTTCTACCAAGGCTTTCTCAGCGATGCAGGGCTGACTCCGCTCGCGAAGTTGACCAAGCTGCGTAAACTTCGCCTGCGAGGCAACGTCGTCGGCACGGCCAGAGGCCTTCAACACCTCAAAGGCTTGGCCAACCTGGAACAACTCGACCTCAGCGAGACCGAGACCGATGACGAGGGCCTGGCCGAGCTCAAGGCTCTGCCCAAGCTGTTTGACCTGAATCTCTGGTTCACCCAAGTCACCAACGAAGGCATGGACCACGCAGCCCAAATGCCCGCCCTCACCCGATTGAACCTCGACAACACCGAGGTCGGGGACGCGGGTGTGGCCAAACTGGTCGGAACCAAGCTCGAGTGGCTCCATCTCGGCAAGACCCAGGTCTCCGATGCCTGCATCGATGACCTGATCAAGATCAAGACGCTCAAGCACGTCCTGCTGAACAACTGTCCCGCGCTGAGCGACAAAGGCGTCGACAAGCTGAAGGCCGCTCGCCCCAAGCTGACCATCGAGCGGTGACCTAAATCCGTGTTCAAGCCATGTTCATCCGTGGCAAGATCCGCGCACGAAAAAAGGCCGTAGCACTCGATCCGTCGATTGCCACGGCCTTGTACGCTTCGAAGATTCGAAACGCTACCCGGTACGATTTTTATCGGACGGCGCAACTGCAGCAGTTGAGCCGAAGTTGCCTCAATCTCCTTTCGCAACAACGTTGCCAACATCGACATCGCATTGCGAACGGTCAGGCCTCCATCGCAGGCGACCCTTGTGAGGCCCTCTGGACCGGGCGAGCGAAATCAGTCGTGCGGATTATTACCGTCATCCGGTGCCGTGTCGGCAGCTTCCGTTTCGCCAGCATCATTGCGCACGACCTCTGCAACGTCGGAGGCGATTGCGGGCCAGCGCTCGAGCCAAACCGGCGACACAAAGCGTCTGAGCAGATTTCTGAGGCACACGTCCAACTCGCGTTCCACTTCGACGGGCAACTCCGCGAGCGGTGCGCCTTCGCGATCGTGGAATCCGTCCCACTCCAGCGATAGCGGCCACTGATTGGCCGCAGCGACCTCATTGACGCGCTGAGCGACGCGCAGCGCCCACAGCATTCCGTACCGATCGCGAAACGACCGCCAACGCCGGTCACGCTCGGTGCCGGACGCGGCCGGGATCGCCCAGGCTACGACAACGGCGCCGGCGAAACAGCACTGGGCCAGCGTCAGCGCGGCAAACGCCGTGGCGGGGCTCCATTCACGCAGCAATCCCCAGGGCAGATGGCGCCCCAACAGCAGAAATTGCCCAGCGGCCAACAGCGCGCCGGCGGGCAAAAAGCGGGTAGTGACAAAGTGGGTCGCATTGACCAGCAACAGCCCAAGTAGGAACCAGGCGCGCGAGTCATGGACCTCGAGCTCCTGCCCCGGATGCAGCACCAGCACTTCAGCAGCCGGCAGAATCAGCACAACCCACAGTGACAACACGATGAAGTGCCACGCCTGATGCTGAGGCCGTTTCGCGCCCAGCACCGACATCACGGGGCAGAACGTCCCCATCGCCACAGCAAATTGCATGGCACGAGCCCAACTCGGCTCCTCACCAGCAGCCGGTGGCAACGTCCCAAAACTCAGCGCCATCGCCAGCCAAACGGCGCCGACCCACCACCACGCCCCCACCAGTGTGCTGCCGTGGAGTCTGCGATATGCGGCCAACCACCCAGGGACAGCCACTCCCCAGGACAACCAGAAGATTGGTGGTGACAACAACGTGGCCAGCATGAGCTCGGTAGCGTTGATCCGTAGGGATGGTTGTGCGGCTTGCAGCGATTGAGCGAATCCAATCGGCGTGGTCGCGGCTGTGGTCGACGGTCGGGTTGCGGCAACGCAACGCTCCATCGTAGCGACAAATCGTTGTCTCGCCACAGGTTCGAACGCTCGCGGCGGCCGGTGTGGCAAAAAGGCAACAAAATCATTTGCCTGATGTGAAAACGCGAGCCATATTTCCTCAGCCGAACAACCACATCCGCTTGCCCCGCCGACGCAAGCCTTTCGACCAGGAGAAGCGAGTCATGTCGAAGTCTTTTGTTTTCGCGATGGTGCTGGCAGCTTGCGGCGCCAACGTCGTTCTCGCCTGCGACCAGTGCAATGCGGGCGGCGGCCCCAACCAATGGGTCACCGGCTGCTGCGAGCACCAGCCGATGGAGAGCGATCACCTTTGGGATGACTACTGCAACGAGCAACACTGTGCCCCGCGTCTGCAACGCGTTGCTCACTTCGGCGGCGCTCCGGCCGGCATCCCGGCTTGCTCGCGTTGGCGTCCGCGCGGCGCCTGTGTGGGCGGCAACTGCCACGGCGGCGGCGGTGGCGGCATGCTGATGCCGGCGGGCGTTGTGGAAGCTCCGGTCTACCTGGACAGCTCCTATTCGACGCCTACGGCGCCCTCGGCGCCCGCGATGGCCGCCCCGGCTCACGGCGTCGGCTGCCTCTGCCCACAATGCCGAGCCTCGGCCACTCCGGCCAGCCATGGCCCCGGCTGCATCTGTCCTCAATGCCAAGGCAGCGCGCTTGAGTTGGCGCCGGCCCCCGTTCCCTCCGAGATTCTCGAGCCGGCGCCCGCGCCGCATCCGACCGAGATGAACTACGAGCCCACGCCGATCGAGGCGCCGGGCACGCCCATCGAGCAAGAGATCCAGCCCCCGCTCAAGCAGCAGCCGTTCCAACCCGAGGCGCCCGCTCCCGCTGAGGAAATCCCCAGCAAAGATGGCGAGTAAGGCGACTGCTGCTCCCTTGCACTGAAACGCACCGCAAGCCCGCGACCCTGTCGCGGGCTTGCCTCGTTCTTGAAACGTTGATTTTCACGGGGCTCCGAGTCGCAACTCGAAGTCACGCTCAGTGACTCGTGAGCCGTTCTCCGCGCCGGACTGCAGATCGCGATCGAACACGCGGGCAAACGTGTTGCCTGCCAGGTCCTCAAGCCGTGCGTTGACGCGCAGCCGGTAGCGGCCCGAACGCCAAGGCTCGCGCGGCTGAAACTCGAGCGTCACGGCATTGGTGACCTGAATCTCGCCCGGCACTTCCCTGCCCTGCTCGTCCTCGATGTGGACAAAGCGAACGAGCTGCGCGTGATCCAACGGCTCGGCCGTTCCGATTCGCAACGGCTCGGCACTGCGCTTTGGCAGGTGAAGCTGCCAATCGTCAAGCTGTGGCGAGGTGTGATCCTCGGCTGTGGCGCGAAACCGATGTCGATATTCGCGATCCAGCTCAACACCGGCGGCGCTTCGCACCTGCTTGTCGACAACCAGCGCATACTCGCGATTTGGCTCCAGCACGGGCCCAAACTCCTCGCGCAGGTTGACACCTTGCTTGATGCGTCCCGGGTGGATCCAAAGCGTCAGGCGTTTGGCATCGGCCGACCAAAGTTCGACTCGGCGCCACGGGTCAGCAATAGCGCGAGCGGGGCGGCTTGGCGAATCTCCGTCATATATCTCCTCAAGCCGCAACAGGTCGAACACCTCCAGCCCTTCGCGCATCGGCTCCGAAAAGTAGAGATAGAACTTCAGGCAATTCGCCGGCACCGTATCGTCGGGCGCAACGCGCAGCAACTTGGGAGTCGGATGTTCAACCTGTGGGATGCGATGCCGCGTCGCGATTCGTCGCCCCTCGTAGATCGCCGCCGCCTCGTACAGCTCGCCCGGCATCAAGGCGAACCGTGGCGAAAGCCGCCATTGCCGCTCGCCAGCCCGCATCCGCCTGACATAGATCGGCGGGCCGAGTTGCTGACCGTCCACGCGCCTCAGCTCCCAAGATGAAACGCCGGGAGGCAGCGCGTCGTCACCGCCCGCACGTGCGGCGATCTGCGCATCGACCGTCAGCACCACCGAGACGTGTCCCGTGGCGTCGCGATGAAACTGCAGCTCCGGAGCAGCGCCTGCCCAGCCCGCGAGCAACGTCACCCAGATCAAACTCATTTCAACATCCCCAACCGGACACTTTCCGGCAGCTTGCCGGACGATAGATATGCCATGGGCGAGAGTCCGTTGTTGATTCGCGCGTTGTTCATACAGTCGTTCGCGCTCGTCCTCGACAAAAAACGCGCCCTCATCGCTCGTTGACGCGACGCTCGGCTTCGCCAGCCAGCGAAGCCAGACGAACTCAGGGGTTCGAGGTCAATTGCAACATGCGATGACGAACGCTCAAGGCAGCGGCAGAACCTCCAACGCCACGGTGTCGCCCGTTTGCCGCAGCACCACCGCGTGACTGTTGCCCAGCTTGTCCATTTGCATCACGCCATGATAGGACTCGACCATCTGGATCGCATCGGTTGTTGGCTTGTCGCCCTGCAGACGCCGGACGGCGTTTTCGTTGACGCGATCGCCGCCGAGGATGCTCTGCTCGAACTTCACCGTCCAGTAGGGACTGGGGCCGAACGGCTTGCGCTCGTGATGAAAGCGGAAAGTGTTCGAAAGCACGTACTGCTTGCCGTCTTTCTCGTACACAAACATGTCGATCGGACGGTTGCCCGACCCCAGCTCAATCATGCTGGAGCCCTTCACTTCCGCGCCGGGCTGAATCGCATCGATCGGATACTTGACCACGGGTGTGCAGCTAAAGGCGCCCACAACGTACGTCTTGTCGTCCTCTTTGAACGGGATCACCACGCTCATCGGGGCCTTGGTCTCCCACTTGCGATGCGAAACGTGATACGTCTCGGCGCTGTACATCGCGGAGACGTCATCATGCTTCAACGGCGCCGGGATGCTGAAGATCTTCGAAGAGAAAGACTCGTTGCTGCGACCGGCGGCAATGATTCGATCCTCCGCCCAGGCGACGTCCGTAATCGCCGCGATCTTGACGTCGCCCGAGCTCAGCCGAATTCTGGCGTAGGCGACGGACTCCAGATCAAACAGCCGCACCTCATCGCTGTTGTCGATCGTCACGATGAAAGGCGCCTTGTCGTTCTGCTTACGGGCCGCCAGATAGACTTTACCCGATGCGGGGTTCACCGCGACGTCGATCAGCTCCACGCCATCGGCGCTGGCTCCAATGTGTCCGGCAACCGTCTTCTTGATATCCGCCAGCTTCAGCTTCACATCCACGCCGGAAGCAGGATCCACATCGCCAGTGTCCACCGCCACAACCTGCGAGCCAGCGCCATCCCCGATCAGCAAGACGCCATGCGGCGCAAAGCTCAGCACATTGATCGAGCGAATCTCGGGATTCCCCGTGTGCGACTTGGCGATCACCGATCGCGAGCCTTCGGCGCCAAAGGCGGTCGACACGGACGCGCAGACAAACAGAACAGGCAACAAACGTCGAATCATTGAAAACTCCGGGGCGGGTAGGTGCGCAAGGCGAAGGCCTTTGTGGCGTGATGCTGAAAGGCAACCTCGGAAAGAAACTGTTTGGGCGGAGGCCGAAGGGCCCAACCACATGTATTCTCGGCGGACTTCAACAGCAAAGTATCCCCGGTCGGGCCGGCTCTTGCCACCATTTCGTGGTCCGTTGCGTCTTGAAATCGACGGCAGCGACATTGGGGCAACACTGGGACAAACACCGGGGCTGCCTCCCTCGCAGGCGACGCCTGTGAGACCCGTGGGACCAGGCAACCAAGGCAACCAGGCAACTTGGTTGACCTTCCCTCGCCAACATGGCTCTGGTACAAGCCAACCATGGGAAAATCCCGACACCTCGGCGCCGCCATCGCACTCGCCACGTGCTGCGTGGCCGGCTGCGCCTCCATTCGGCGCGACCGTGGCAGCGAGCAGGTCCTGGCGGCCCGCCAGATGGCGCTGCGTGGCGTGGAGGCGCTGCAACAAGGCAAAAACGAGCAGGCGGAGCAGCTGTTCAGCGAGTCGCTGGATCTCTGCCCGGTTGAGGAACGCGCTCACCGATACTACGGCGAGTTGCTGTGGGAGCGTGGCAGCCGCCAGGCAGCATTGCAGCACATGGAGCAATCCGCCGCGCTGTCCGACGGCGCGGTTGACGTCCTGGTGCGGCTGGGTGACATGCAATTGGAACAAGGGCAGCTCGCCGAGGCGCTGCGCTGGGCGGACAACGCCGTTGAGCGCGACCACCGCTATGCCGCCGCCTGGAGCCTGCGCAGCGAGGTTTTGCTGCGTCAGGGACGTCTGCAAGAGTCGCTGTACAGCTGCCATCAAGCCCTCAACCTCCAGCCCGAGTTTCTCGCCGTGGAGTTGAGGGCCGCGCGCATCTATCAACAGCAGAACCGACATCGCCGAGCTCTATCGACGCTGGACGTCGTCATTTCCCGGTACCCCGCCGAGCAGATCCCCGTCGAGGTGCTCGACCAACAAAGCGAATGCCTGATTGCTTTGAACCGCCACGCGGCCGCCGAGCAGCGATTGGCGGCGGCCGCGGTCCGCGCCCCGTCGCCGGATCGACTGCGACGGTTATGCCAGTTGCAGCGGTCGATGGGGCGGCCCCGTGACGCCCTGAGCAGCATCGAGCAAGCGTTGGCAATGGCGCCGTTGGACCACGACTCCCAGCTCCTCTACCACGAGTTGGCCGGCAATGCCGTGCAACAGACGGCCGCAGTGGCGCCCGAGCAGCGCTAGGTGGTCGTGGAAAAACAAAGGCGGTTCGAAGCCGCAGGCAACGGCCTCCAAACATTCCTGACGTTTCTTTGACCACCCGAGAATCGTGACCTACGGTTCAAAGAAGGGTCGCGAAGCGCGTCGGCCCGTGTCTCTGCTGCCGGAGAAACTCATGACTGTGGTGAACTCGGAGACGTCGGTCCTGCCGAATACCGCTTCGGCGCCGTTCGTGGACCGTCGTAAAGGAAGTGGCAACGACGGAGGGGCGCAGCGCGAACGCCGTCAGTTCGCCAACAGCTACAACGAGCTGTCCGAGCCGGCTCGCGAGCTGGCCCATGCCATCGACCAATACAAGCTCAGCAATCGACGTCGCTTCATCACGTATGAAGAGATGTACGAGGTCATTAGCCAACTTGGCTACCGGCGCGACACGGATTAACCCGGATTAACTGATTCCGTGGCCTTGTGCCGTGTGCCCTGTGAGGAAGCCGGTTAATCGGCTTCCGCGGCCATGTTGCCCATGCCGCTCACCAAGCTGACGACGAGCGCCGAGAAGATCGGATCGAGTTCGTCGTGATCTCGCGCCTCGGCCTGAGTCATCACCATGTAGGTGCGGCCGTTGTGGTGAAAGCATTGGATGATCGCTTTCGCCACCATCTCCACATAGTAGAAGTGCAGCTCGTAACCGCGCGTCTCGATGGCGCCGGCCGGCGCCAGGATTTCCCCTTGGTAGGCCTCGGCCTCGAGCTCGTCGTACTCGCCCCGCATCGTGTCGAGAATCTCATCCGCCAGCTCGTCGCAATCTCGCAGGCGGGGCTCCACATTGAGCGTCCAGATCGCGCCCGAGGGCGCCTCCAGGGTGACGGCGGCGAGCAGCCCCTCACTGGGCGGATGCTCCTCGATGCGCCAATTCTCCGGATAGAGAAACGAGACGCCGTTGCGTTGGAACTGAGCTGTCATTGATTTGTCACTCGATGTCGTCCGCGGCGTGCTCGTCGTACAGCGGCAGATGGCGCCAGTAGACCTCCAGGGACAGCAGGTTCAACGTGGTCACGTACAGTCGCCCCACGGCCAGGCCCCAGCGATCGGGAACGGGCTGATACGGGTCCCAACTGCCGGCCAGCTCGCCGGTCTTCACCTGAGAGTCGATCAGGATCGGCCGCAGAGCGGCCTTCCACTGCCGCCAGTGGTCGCCGCCCATGTGGAACATCACCTGAGTCCCATAGTACCAGTAATACGTGTCTCGCTTCTTCTTGAGCGGGTTGTTCTCGCTGGCGAAGCCGATCGCGGGCAAGTTGTCGGGCTCCACCAGATAGTCCGCCCCGGCGACCATGTTGCGGTTGTCGCGTTCCCAGCCGAGGTACAGGCGAGACAGCAGCCCGACCGACGTCATCGACCGCGAAACTTCCTTGCCGAGCCGCCGCGCGGCAGTGTCCTTCGCCATCGGATTGTAGACGTACAAGTGCCGCTTGTCGGCGGACATTTGGGCTCGGTCGAGCCAGAGTTGAATGCGAGTGAACGTGTCCTTCTCGACTTTCAAGCCGGCCAGTTGGCCACTTTTGAGCGCCATCATCATCCAGCCTGTCACGGACGTGTCACTCTGGCCCGCGCGCCCAGGCGTGTATCGCCAGCCGCCGTAGGTGCGGTCCTGGGTGTCCATGATGTAGTTCAACGCCCGCTGCGCCGGCTCGCGGAGCGCCGGATCCTGTGTCATGCCATAGGCTTCACACAGCGCGATAGTAGCGATGCCCTGGGTATAGAGCTGGGAGAACTCGTTGGAGCGCTCGTCCGCCGGCACGTACAAGCTGCCGTTCTCTTGCTGGTTCTTCAACAGAAAGTCCAGTCCCGCTCGCACCACCTCGGCATACTTGTGCTCGCGGTGGTTGTAGCCCGCGCCTTGGAACGCCAGCAAGCAGAGGCCTGTGGCGGCGCCGTCCGACGAGTAGCTGACCGGCTCGTTGTTGATGCCCTTGAGACTCCAGCTGCCGTCAGGAAGCTGATACTTGGCCAAGAACACCAGGCCCGCCTCGATGGCCCGTTCGGTCTCCGGGCCGGGCTCGCCCGGATCGCCGCCGGTCTCGCCACGGCCGCGTTGAGCGCGGCGTTGGAATGGCGTCGCCGCGGCGATCGCGGCCGTGTTGATGTCGGGCAAGCCGCCCGTCGTCTTGCGGAGAAACTTGGGAGTGGCCGAGGCCAGCTCGACGCTGTCGGTCTGGGTGCGCCGCTGGTTGATTCCCGGCGCCCCCAGCTCACTCAGCAAGCCGCTGGGCCCCTCCACCGCGTCGACTTCGACCTCGAGCGTCGCGTCGCTGGCGGCCCGCGCGGCGCGGCCAACTTGTGTGGCGGCCGCAGCCAAGCTCGCCGCCATCTGCTCGCCCGAGCCAACCGGCACCGCAGCCAGCAGCTCGCTCGGCGAAGCGACTTCATCGGCGTCGGGAGCGTCGAGCCGCGCGTACTGGCGCGACGGCCCGCCAGAGGCCTCGCCCGCCGACACGGCGGGGCCGGTCGAGGCGGCGCTGGCATCGCTGCGAGTCGCCCGCACCGCGCCGGCGGCCGCCCCGCTTCCTGACGCGATCATGTCATCTGCCACGGCGCCGATCGGACCGGGCGCCGTCGGGGCGCGGCCGGAGGCGGCGCGGCCCACTTCGACTCCCTGGGCGGCCAAGGTCGAGCCGCGCGGATTGCCGGACGAATCGGGCAGTCCGGCCAATGAGACCTCCGCGGCCTGTGTGTCGGCGACCAATTGCGGGCCGGATGCGGCGCGACGGGGCGAGTCGGTGCCTCCGCCCGGCGACGCCATGCCGACGACAGCCTCGGCCGCCTCGGCGCGGCGGACCCGCACGTCGCCAGCCACCTCGGCGCCGCCCTCAACGGCAGCGGCGCTGCCGACAGACGACTCGGCGCCCGACGGGCGATTCATGCCGCCCGCCGCTGGCGCCTGACGAGCGACCAGGGCGGACGCGGCGTCGGGCGTCGCCGCGCCGCTCGCCACGTCAGCGGGCGGGCTGCCGGACGCTGACTCGGCAATGTCACTTGGGTCGGCGCCCGCGATCGCCACCTCGGGCGCGCCGCCCGCTCGTCGGGCCTGGGCCAAACGCCGCGCGCGCTCCTCCTCATCCTCATCACTGCGGTCGCCCTCTGTCCCGCCCGCTGCGCCGCCCGGCTCCTGACGCTGATCATCGGCGGCGCGAGCGATTTGCAGAGCGGCAAGCTGCTCCGCCGCGTTCGCCTCGGCCGAAGGCCCTTCCGCCGCGGCGCGACTCGGTCCTCCGCTGGCCACCTCTTCCCCGCCTGCGTCCATACGCTGTGCCACGGCGGTCGATGACGGCGCCAGCACCTGCGGCTCGCCGCCGCCGTCCGCCTCGGGGGCGCTCGGCGCAGGCGCCGCATCCATGGCGGCCAATGTCATGGTGGTCTCGCCGCCCCGCGAGTTGCGAGCGACGGCTTGATTCTGCGCCTCGAAGTTCAGCTCCGCCTGACCGCCGCCCGCGGCGCGGTCGGCGCCGTTATTGGAGACCAGCCGCGTCGGACCGATGTCCACTTCGGAGGTGCCCTTGGTGGCGTTGACCGCGCCCGGCGCAGCGCCCGATGCGCTGTGATTCATGGCGGCGCCGGCGCTGGCCGTCAGCTCCGCCGGCTGTTCGGCCCCCGCCGCGGTTGCCGCGGGCGCCTCTTGAGCCAGCAAGACGGAGGACGGGCGCAGCTCGCCCGCGCGATTCCGCGCCACGAGAGCCGGCTGGGAGTCACTTAGCTCGGACACCGCCTCGTCGGCCGAAGTCGATTCGCGACGCCGCGCGGCGCCGGAGGCGACCATCGAGGGGCTCTCGGCCGCCGGGTCACTGCGATCGAGATTCGCCGAGCGGCCGATGCCCGCCATGCCGGCGGCGCCGCGAGACAGCGCCGTCGGCGCCGCCTGCATCGACGGCTCATTGCCGTCGCTCTGGGAGCTTTTGGCGAGCGCCGGATTGTCCACCGGCGTGGGCGATGCCAGCTCGCCGGCGTTCGCCGCTCGGCGCGGCATCGAGGCCGCCACGGCAGGCTGCACGGTCGGAGTGTCCGATGGCGAAGAACGCTGCGCCGAAGACTGCGCGAGCTGATTGTCGGCACTGGCCGATGGCTGCGACTGCGAGGGGCGATTGTGGTCTGCAGCGCCCGGTGAGTTGGTCGGCTGCCGGGAGAGCGTCGACTCTGTCGCTCGCAAACCGGCGCTGGCGGTCGCCACCGGGGCTGTCGTCTGCTCGGTGGGCGACGCGGCGGAGGCGAGTTGCTGTCGAGCGGAGTCCGGCTGCCGCCGTCCGATGGCTCCGGCAACTTGCGCCACCACGGGCGAATTGGACGATTCGCTGCGATCCGCACGGGACGGCGATGGGTTGGAGCTAGGCTGCGAGGACGTGGCGGCGGCGAGCGCCCCGGTCGCCCGCGCCGCGTCCGGCCGGCGAGTCGGCGACTGCACGGCCGAGGCGCTGGATGCTGACAGAGGTGCGTCAGCTTGAACGCTGCGCGCTGTCGCCGCGTCCGCCGTTGCCTGAGGCGCGTCCGCCAGCGTCGAAGGCGTGTCCGCCGAGCGACGCGCAACTCGGGTTGGCGACACATCAGGCGAGTCCTCGGCCGGAGCGTTGGACTCACGTCGAGCCACTTGAGATCGGCTGGGCGACAACGACGGCGACGACGCCTCGGCGGCCGCTGCCCGCTGGGCGTCGACCGAAGTGCTAGCGCGAGTCACCGCCGTCGAGGCAGCTTGGGTCAACTGCGGGCTGGCCGAATTGGGCGATGGCGAAGGCGCCACGACTTGCGCCATCGTTTGCGACTCGGTCCGCGCCGTGACCCGCTCCTGCCGCGCCGGACGCGACTCGTTGGTGGATGCCACTTGCGTCTCGATGGGTGTGGGCTGCTGACGCGTGCGCGGCTCGGAACTGTTGACGGTTGGTTGATCCGGAGTGGGCTCGGCGGTCGCGCGGCTCGCCAACGGGCTGGCGGTCTGTCGGCGCACGGCCTCGGTGGGCGCCGCCTGCAACGCGTCGGGAGATGTTCGCTGCGCCTCGCTCGGCATCTCCTGGCTCGACGAGTCCGCCAGCGGCACACGACTAGGCTGATTCACGCGACGCGGCAACGTCGGCGCCGCCTCGGCGCTGGTCTCGGCCGGCTGCTGGCGCTCGGTGCTGCGGCGCTGCACCGCTGCGGACGACGAAGCGGCGGTCGGCTCCGCCATCGCGACCCGCGAGGCCTCCGCTTGATCCGCCGAGCGGCGTTGCACGGCCGATTCGGCTGCCTGCAAGGTCGGCTCGCGGTTGGCCGATTGTGTGCTGTTGGGATTCGCCGCCGCGCGGGCAAGATTCGGAGTGACGCTGGCTTGGCTGCGAGACAGCCGGGACGGGGATTCGCTCATCCGCGGCGTGGGCGTGGGCGCCTCGCGGTTTTGACGCTGGGCGACAGAGGGATTGGCGTTGGGCTGGGGCTCGGGGACGGGGGTCGGCTGAGGCATCGCCTGCGTCTCCTCCGCCTCCTCTCGCTCCACCGGATCGTCGTTCATTTCAGGAACCGGCGTCTCGATCGGCCGCTCGTGATCCTGCTGCTCACGCGGGCGAAACGGGCTGTAATCGGACACCCGTCGCTCGACCATCTCACGTGGCTGGACCACATCGGAGATCGTGCGGTCGAAGATATTCAGCTCGACGCTGGCAATGATCATGATCAGATGCACCATCAAGCTGAGCACGACCGCCAGCTGCATGCCGCGTCGAATAGCGCGGTTGGTGACTCGCTTGAGCGTGAAGATCACCATCCCGATTAAAATCGGGACGCCGATCACGGCGGTCATCGCATTGGCATACCAACGCGGCTCGTCAAAGCCTTGGTAGGCGATCGCCGCGCCGATCAGAAAGCCGCCCAGCACGAACAACGCCAAATTGACGGGCCATTGTTGCTCGTCAAAGTAGGCGCGTTGGCGCTGAACTCGATGGATCTTGCGTCTTACCTTCGCCATGCTTCGTCCTGCGAGCGGCTTTGAGCCAGCCAAGCGAGCGGGGCTCGATGGCGGGCGGGCCAGCGGTCTTTTCCGGGCCGACGGGCAGCGTCCTCCCGGCAATGACTCATTTCTCCGTCGTCACCTTGTAATCCGTAATCGCATGCCGGTTGCAAAGATCCATCACTTGCACGACATAGTCAAACGGCACACGCTTGTCCGCGCGGATCACCACGGACTGATTGATCGGGTTGTTCTCCACGGCCCGCCCCATCGTATCATCCAGCTCCTCATGAGTGACTTCTCGTCCGCCTACGAAGAACGTCCCGCTGTCGCTGATCCCGACAAACAGCTCGAGCGGCTGCGAGGTCAGCGGGCGAGCTTCGCTGGCGCTGGGCAATTGCACGTCCATCTCGTGATCCTCCTCGGCAAACTTCGTCGCGACCAGGAAGAAGATCAGCAGCAGAAAGACGACGTCGATCAGTGGCGTCAAGCTCAACGAACTCAGCGCCCGGCCTTTGTTGATGGTCACCGCCATGAGAGTCGCCTCCGTCGGCGCGGAGCGGCGAAGCCGCGGTTGAATGGAAGGTGTCGCGTCATCGGCAAATTCCGTCGTCAGTTGAAACAGCTCAGTTGGACGCGGCGTGAGCCGGTGAGGGAGCGGCGGGCGGAGGCGGCGGAGCTGTTTCATCGGTCGGCCCGAATCGCAACTTGCCTTCGAACTTTTCGATCTGCGGCATCAAGCTGAACATCAACTCTTCGATGCGGTGAAATAGCGACTCGATGCGTCCCTCGAACCAATGCGCGAGAATCGACGCGGGGATCGCGACGGTCAAGCCGCCGAGCGTGGTGACCAGCGCGAGATAGATGCCCTCGGCCAAGGCGTTGGCTTTGTTTTGGCCGGGCACCATTTTGGTGGTTTTGTGGAACGCTTCAATCATGCCCCAAACTGTGCCCAACAAACCCATCAGCGGCGAGACCGCCGCAGCCAGGTTCAGCCAACGCACATTCGCATACAGCCTTTGTGCCTCGCGTTGGCTCACGTCGTCCACCGCCTTCTCGACCTCCGTATGCGGACGGCCAATCTTCACCAGCATGGTGCGAATGACGATGGACGCGGCGGACGGAAACTGTTGGCACAATCGATACGCCTCGCGCGGGTCGAAGCCTCGGCCGACGCCCATTTTGCCTAGCTGTCCGACCAATTCGGGCGGCAGCACACGCTCCTCGCGAAGCGAGATGAATCGTTCGATCGTGACCGCCACCACGATGACGGACATCACGAAGATCGGCAGCATGAACCACTTCGACTTCCAGGCGATGGCGAACAGGTTCAGGCCCTCGTCCTCGCGCGTCTGGCTGGATTGCGGCGCGGGGCCATCAGGTGCGACGGCCGGCGCCGGAAGCTCGTCGCCGCTTGGCCCGTCCTGAGCGGTCGCGTCGAGATGGGAAAGCATGGTGAGCATGCCGGCGACCAGCGCCAGCCAGACGCTGACGCGAAGCATGCGACCCAGCCCGTCTCGTCCGGGACGCGATCCCAAGCGAGCGAACTGGCGCTCTTGCTCTTGTTGTCGATGCAAAGTCATTCGTTCATCACCTCTTCTCGAAGCCGGCGCAGTGCCCCGTCAAAACTGAAACCACAGGTCGGCCGCCGCCCCAAACTCGCGTCGAACGCGACTTGGCGCCCCTGCCAACCCGAAAACACCAACTTGACGGTCCACTTCTGTTCCGAAACGGCGCGTGGCGCGTCTACTCAATTATAGTTTGGCCAGCTCGGCGAGCCGCTTGGACGACTCCTTGGCCAGCATGTGCATCGGGTGCTTTTGCACCACGTACTCGTAAAACTTCTTGGCGTCGGCGATGTACTTGGCTTTCTTGGCGACGTCCTGCTCGTCCAAAATCTGCACATCGGCACAGCGTCCGGCCTCATAGCCCGACTTCGCCTGCCAATTCTTGATTTCGTCGTCGGCATTGTCGCCGAAGAAGAACATCACTCGCTGAAACTCCTTGATCGCCTCCTCAAAGTCGCGCTTCTCGAACAGCAGCTCGCCCGCCATGAAGCGGCTGCGAGCGACGACGATGCCCTGGCCCTTCTCGGCCGCTTGCCGGTAGTCGGCCAGCGATTGCTCCTTGTCGCCCGTGTTTTGGCGGGCCCAGCCGCGTTCGTACAGCGCCTCGGCAAGGTACGGAGAATCGTGGAAGTCGGTGGGGATCGAGTTGAGCAGCTTGAGCCCCTCGTCCCACTTCTTGAGCTGAGTGGCGCATTGCCCCGCGTGGAGCTGAGCGAGCACCTTCATGGTGGGCGTTGACAGTTTCTTGTCAGCCGCGCTGACGAACAGCGGCATTGCCTCGGCATGTTTCTCGCCGCGGAACAGCGACTCGGCCTGCATGAACTCGCCGTCGCCGGCCAAGTCGCCGGCGGGAGCGGCCTGTAGCTGCGCGGCGAACTGCGGCGCCGCCTCGGCGTACTTCTGCTGCTGGAACAGCGACCACCCAAGTTTGAACAGCGACTTCTCCCGCAGGTCCGACTTGGCGTCGGATTTGTCGCGAGCGGCCGCGTACTCCTTCTCCGCCTCGGGATACTTTTGCGCCGTATACAGGCTTTCGGCGACGTGATAGTGCGACTCGGCCGCCATCGAGCTGTCGCCATGCTGCTTGGTCAGCTCGGCGAACGCGGCAATCGCTTGCTCCTCGTCGCCCAGCGCCTTGTGGGCCCAGCCGATTTCGTAAAGCACGCTGTCGCCATCGGCGTAGTCGGCCTTCTTCTCAAGCACCGAGCGGAAGGTTTTGACAGCGTCCTCATGCTTCTTCAGCGCGACCTCGGCCAAGCCCTTCTCGTAGAGCGCGTGGCAGAGCTGGTCGACGGGCAGCTCGGCCTTCAAGTATTCGGCGAGATCCTCCAACGCGGCGTCCGCGCGATTCGATTGGCGGCGAGCCATCGCGCGGGCAAACCGCGCATCCGCCGCGAGGTCGTGGCCGGCGTGCTTGTCGAGCAGCTGGGTCAGCGCGGTCTCCGACTCGGCGTACTTCTTCTCCTTGAGCAACGTCCACCCCTTGCCGTAAAGCGCGTAGGGAATGAACTCGGACTCGGGATTGGCCTGCAAGCAGAGATCGTAGGTCTTGACCGCCTCGGCCAGCTTGCCCGCCGCGTACTGGTACTCGGCCAAACGATAGTAGGCGTGATCCTTGAGCGTCGTGTTGGGGTAATCCGCCAGCAGCTTGGTCACGGCGGCAGCCGCTTCGTCGTGCTGGCCGAGAGCGTGCTTGCAGCGCGACAGCAGCAGCATCGTCTCGTCGGCCCGCGGCCAAGCGGCGTCGGCCTCCAGCGACGAGGACAGCGAGGCGGCCGCGGGTTCGTACTGTTTGAGATAGAACTCGCTGCCCCCGATCAGGAACCTCGTCTCGGCCAAGTTCGCCTTCCCCTTGACCTCGGCCAGAATCGGCTTCGTGGCTGCGACCGTCTCCTCGTACTTCTTTTGCAGGTACATCGCGAGCGAGCGGCGGACAAGCCACAGCTCTCGATCCGCGTGCTGTTGCTGGCTGTCCAGCAGCTTGGTGAACGCCTGCTCGGACTCGGGATACTGCTTCAGGTGCAGCAGGCTTTCGGCCTCGATGTACTGAGCGTCGGGAGCCAGGCTGTCCTGGCCGTGCTTGGCGAGGAACGCCCGCGCCTGTGACAGGGACTTGTCATGCTGTTGGAGCTCCAGCGAGCCGAAGGCGGCGTAGTACATCGCCTGGGCGCCCACGGGCGTGTCGGCGTGGGCGGCCGCGATCGCCTCGTATTTCTCCACAGCCGCCGCGCGGCGGTCTCGGTCCTCGTAGATGGCGTCCGCCTCGTCGAGCTTCAAGTTGGGCAGAAACTCGCTCTCGCCCGCCTTGGGCAGTGTCGCCGCCGCCAGCTTCTCGGCCGCCGCCGCCTCCTGCTTGGACAGATGCACGCGGCAGCGCCAATGAGCGGCCTCGGCCACATCCTCCCCGCCTCGAGCGAGCACTTTGTCGAGCCACACGGCGGACGTGTCGAGTTCGCCTGCTTTGTAGAACGAGCGGGCGGCAAACATCTCCGCGCGCGCCACATACTGGGACTTCGGATACTTCTCGGTGACGCTTGCGTAGGCCTTCGCGGCCTCGGCGAACTTATCGAGCTTGGCCAGACAAAACGCCTGGCGGTAGGTCGCGTGGTCAGCGAGCTCGAATCCTTCCGTGGCGGCGGTGGCGGCAAACAGTTGAGCAGCCGCATCGAACTGCCCGGCCTGAAGGACGGTCTCCGCCTTGCGCAACTTGACCTCCGTCACCAGCTCGCTCATCGCGCACTTGCCGAGGAACTGGTCGTAGGCCTGCCCGGCCTCGGGATACTTCTTCGCCTCCTCCCAGGCGACGCCTTGAGCATAGAGGGCGTCGCAGACCCGAGCCGACTGGGGAAACTCGGAGACGATCCGCGCGTAGACCGCCGCGGCCTCCTCGCGTTTCTCGGTGAGATAGAGGCACTCGCCTTGCAAGTACAACGCCTCGGGCGCCTTGTCGCTTTTGGGATTGGCCTTCACCAACTCGGCGAACGAACTGACGGCCTGCGGGTAGAACTCCGCCTTGCCCAATTGGCCCAGCGAATACTGGGACCAGCCGAGGTTGAAGCGCGCATCGTCAATCAATTCGAACTTCGGGTCCTTTACCAGCCCCGAGAATTCGGCCACCGCCTTGTCCAGCTCGCTGCTTTGCAAGTGGCAGACGCCGAGGTAGTAGTGGGCTTTCGTCGCCAGCGGGTCGCGAGGGTACTTCTCCAGGAAGCTGGACCACTCGTCCGCGGCCAGCGAGTAGGCTTTGTTGTTGTGCGCCTTGACCGCATTCGAGTAGTGGCGCAGCGCCTCGGGCGAGGACTTCGCCTCCTGGCCGTTGGCGGCCGTGGCGGTCCAGCACAGCATTAGCATTCCCAGCCAGCATCGCAGGGCCATTCCTTCGGCAAGCAATCGCCGTCGGCGAAATCGACTCAACATCAGTTCGCTCCTGGTTTCCTGTCCCACCGCGCCACGGCGGCGCTGCGGCGCATCCATTGTCGTTGTTCGTTGCCCTTCGAAAATCGCCCGCAGGCCACCAGTGAGGCTCGGCAAGCTGACAATCACCAACCTATGGCACGAAATGCCGACGGTGTTTCGAAGTTTTGCATTCGGTTATTCTAACCAAACACCTCAAATTGGGCTCGCCGCCGCGGAACTCCCCGCCGGCACGATCGCCATGGCACATTGCGTGCCGAATCGGAACCCAGTAGGCTCACCACCCGGGTCCGAGGTTGGCCGGCAATTCTGCCGGCGATTTCGGCCGCCCGTCGACCGCGCCGCCGCCGGGCCGCTGTTTCTTTTCCATCCTTTTCAACCATCGCTGCATCTGAGCCCCCGGAAGCCTTGAGGCCACGGCAATTTTGCCGAAAACCCAGCTTTCATCACGTCGGGTCGGGCAGCCTCAAGTCAAAGGTGAATCGTGCGACGTGTGGTAGTCACGGGCGGGGCGGGGTTCATCGGGTCGCATCTCACGCGGGCACTGTTGGATCGAGGCGACCAAGTGCTGGTCGTCGACGACGAGTCGACGGGGACGGCGGACAATCTGTCGGAAGTTCGCGATCACCCGCGTCTGGACCTGCGGCTGGCGGACATCAGCGACCCCGCTCTGGTGCGGGAAATCGTGGCCGGCGCCGATCAGCTCTACCATCTGGCCGCCGCGGTCGGCGTGGCGCTGATCGCCAAACAACCGATCGAGACCATCGAGCGGAACATTTATCCTACACAGCTGCTGCTCTCGGAAGTGCGACACCACAACGCCGCCGGCGGCAACACCTCGTTCTTCCTGGCCAGCACCAGCGAGGTGTACGGCAAAAACCCGAAAGACTGCTGGTGCGAGGAAGACGACCTGGTCTTCGGCCCCACGACGCGGACCCGTTGGTCCTATGGGGCGTCAAAGGCAATTGACGAGTTTCTGACGCTTGCCTGTCACCGTCAGCACGCCTTGCCCGCCGTCATTGGCCGATTTTTCAATGTCGTTGGCCCGCGGCAGTCGGGCGCCTACGGCATGGTTCTGCCGCGTTTTGTTGAAGCGGCGGTCAATCGTCGAGCCCTCGAGGTGCACGACGACGGGCAGCAGATCCGCTGTTTCGCCCACGTCTCGGATGTAGTGGCCGCCGTGCTCCAGCTCATGGACACTCCTCGCGCTTTCGGCGAAGTGGTCAACATCGGCAGCGACGAGCCGATCTCCATTTTGGGCCTCGCCGAGCGAGTCAACGCCCGCGCTGAAAACCCAACTCCTGTCAAGTACATGAGTTACACCGAGGCCTACGACAAGGACTTCGAGGACATTCGGCGGCGAGTGCCCGATCTCGGCAAGCTCAAATCGCTCACCGGCTTGTCGGCCCGCTACCGTCTGGATGACATCATTGACGAACTGGTAGAGCAGGCTCGAGCGCGATAGTGACGTCGTGCAAGCTGCCGGGCTGCAACGGGCAGCCCAAACAACGGTTCGCAATCGGACGTTTTCGTTCCTGACAATCGTCATAACCCCGTATATTTCTTGACATTCGGCCTTCTCGGCAGTCGAATGTAAGGAGAGGGATTTTTGCACCTCCCGGAGCGAGAGAAGATGGCCCGATTCCGATCCCGTCGCGGTATGACGTTTGTTGAATTGCTGGTCGCCATGGCCCTGTCGATGATTCTCATCTACGGGATGGTGGCTGCATTCGGCCGCGTCGGCCGAGAAGCCTCGGACGGTCGCGCGCGGATCGAAATGGCCAACCAGCTGCGCAACGTGATCAACCGCCTGAACCAGGACCTGGAAGGCGCCACGGCGCCGGTGCGAAATTGGAATTCTCCGACCAGTGGGGCCGGTTATTTCGAAGCAATCGAAGGTCCCCGAAACATGCGGACCGGGCTGGGCGCCGCGACGCAAGTCCAGCTGTTCGACGATATCGACGACGTGCTGATGTTCACGTCTCGAAATGACGCCAACCCGTTTCGCGGTCGGATCGTCGACTACGCCACCGGAAACGTCAACTACGTGACCTCCCCCACGGCCGAGGTGATCTGGGCGGCCACGCCGATCACGGCGCCGCTCGGCACGGACTCCGATCCTCGCGATTTCTATATCTACCGCCGAGCCATGTTGGTGCTGCCGTCGCTGAACGGCGCAAACGGATTTGTCCATCAAGCGGTTGGCACCCTGCCGCAACTGATGAACGTCTTCAACCAGTTCATCACGGGCAATGACCTTTCGGTGCGGATGAGCCTGCAGCCGGATGCGAGTGGCAACTACCGCCTGCGGATTATCGCCAATCGCATGGAAGACCTGGCGGCGCGGGAGAACCGCTTCGGACATCGGCTCACGGTGGACCCCAACGGCAACGCGTTGGTTGACAATTCGATACGAGAAGCATTCCCGCATTCGATTTATGTCGTCTCCGGTGTCGCTCCGAATTTCACCTACTCCTACAATCCTGCGTTCCTGCGGTTGTTTGCCAACACCGACGCAGTGTTGATGTCGCATGTGGTGGCGTTCGACATCAAGTTCTACGACCCCTCCTCACCGGGATTTGCCTCCGCCGCCGGCTCGGAGATGCTGACCCCGGCCGATCCCGGGTTCTACACTTCCGTCGACCGCACGACGCTGCTGGGCCGAGGCAATTTTGTCGACCTCGGCTACGCAGTCACTCATGGCACCGTCGACGTCTCCCACTTTTCCTCGTATCCGCACCCCAAATCGGGCCTGCGAACCCTCGCCGCTCAGGTCAACGTTTTTACCTACGACTCTTGGTCGAACTTCTATGAGACCAACGGCCAGGACGAAGACCGCGATGGTGTGACCGACGAAGGCGCCGACGGCATCGACGTTCCCACCGGGACGCCGGGAGTCGGCAACGGCATCGATTCATTCGACGAGCACGAGACGGCGCCGCCCTACGGCTCACCGCCACGCGGGATCAAAGTCACCGTGCGGCTGTATGAGTCCGACACGCGGCAGATCCGTCAAATGTCGGCGATGTCCGACTTCATCCCCGAATAAGTAGCAAGCGGCAAGCGGCAAGCCGCAATCTGCAAGCCGCAAGCCGTTCGCCCTTCGGCACATCGCCCCGTCGGCACATCGCCCCTCGCCGCCCCATCGGCCGCTCTTTCCGTGACTCCCACGCCACACCGGATTCGATTGCGTCAGTGGCAGGCGAGTGTCACATCCGCTGGCCACGCCGAGCTCTCGCGTCATTTCAACCGACCGACCGGGCTCGACGCGTGCCAACTGCTGCTGCGGCTCGACTCGGCATTGACGCCACTGGAAGTCCAGCTGAACGGCAAGCCGTTGCCTGCGGCGCCCACCGAAGCCACCGGGCCCAACGATGGGCCGACTTGCTGGCGTTGGACCATTTCGCCGGAGGCGTTGCTCCCGCGAAATAGCCTGCAACTCCACTTGCAACTTCCCGAGGGCTCGGAGGCCGTCGCGCAGCAACTTGCCGCCTGCGAATTGTGCTTGGAGATTTACGAGCCCGATCCGAGCTAGGCAAAGGCAGTTGCCACGGCGTTTGAAAAACTTGCCGCCGAACCTCTTGCCAGCGCAATCTTGCTATCTTTGGGAATTCGCAGCCGAGCCGCGACATGCAAGCACACCGACAGTTCCGCGTGAACGTGACGGGGCCACACGGCGCCGCACCGCATCCCCAGCCTCCGAGATGTACCATGGCACACGTTTCCAATCGCCTCCCGATGGCCCGCCTGATCTCCCGGCTTGGAGCGGGTCTCGCGTTGGTTTGCCTGGCCACCGCGCTGCGAGCCGATGAACCGCCTGCATTGCTGACACAGCAACAAATCGACGACGGCTGGATCGCACTGTTCGACGGCCATTCGCTGTTTGGTTGGCAGGCTCATTCCGAGGCGAACTTCCGGGTAGAGGATGGCACGATCGTTGTGGACGACGGCCCCAAGGGTCTGCTCTGCACCACGACGCGATTTCAAGACTACGAACTACATCTGGAGTTCCGAGCGGCGGCGGGGACCAACAGCGGCGTGTTCCTGCGGACGCCCGGCAAGCCGACCAACCCCAGCAGCGACTGTTATGAGCTGAACATTGCTCCCGCAGACAATCCCTTCCCGACCGGCTCACTCGTGGGTCGAAAACAGGCGACCGGCTTCGTCCGCGATGGCCAGTGGCAGACGTTCGACGTCGTGGTCGATGGCGCCAAGGTCCGGGTCCAAGTGGACGGCAAGCAGGCGCTGGAATATCTCGATCCCGCTCCGCTGTCTGGCGGCTTCATCGGACTGCAGAAGAACGAGGGCAAGGTTGAGTTCCGCAATGTGCGGCTCCGACCGCTGGGCGGCAAGCCGATCTTCAATGGCAAGGACCTGGCCGGCTGGAAGACGTATCCCGAGATGCAATCGAAGTTTCAGGTCGACAAGCCCGGCGAGCTGCATGTGCTCGACGGCCGCGGTCAACTGGAGACGAGCGAGCTGTACGGCGACTTCGTGTTCCAAATGGAGTGCATCAGCCATGCTCCGAGCCTGAACTCGGGCATATTCTTTCGCTGCATCCCCGGCGAAACGATGAACGGCTACGAAAGCCAGATCCACAACGGCTTCAAGGACGGCGATCGCACTCAGCCAGTCGACTGCGGCACGGGCGGCATCTACCGTCGGAAAAATGCGCGACGCGTTGTGGCGGACGATCTGAAGTGGTTCGCCATGACACTGATCGCCGACGGCCCGCACTTCTCGATTTGGGTCAACGGCTATCAGGTCACGGACTGGACGGATGAGCGCAAGCCGGACGACAATCCGCGTCGCGGCCTGCGCACCGCACCGGGCTCGATCATGATCCAAGGCCATGACCCGACCACCGATCTCTCGTTTCGCAAGCTGCGGATTCAGACGCTAGGCAAATAGCAGCTGCGAGGAAGCGTCGTTTGGCCGAGGGCGGGGGTTGTGCAGCTCTACACGGGCGAGGAGGCCCATGCTTCGCGCCTCGCGTGCTGTCGCAGATGCAATGGGATTGCGCAGCACCACTAAAACGTTGGGCTGGGAGGGCGGCCCTTCCGGGCCGCCAGCAGCGGTTAGCCCGTTGGATGTGGTTGGTGCCATGCGCTTCAGGCGGCCCGGAAGGGCCGCCCTACGGTCTTGACGTGATCGCGCTACGCCTAGGCAAGCCTCCCAAGGGGTTCGCGAATTGGTCGCTCCGCCTCTTGGAGGGACACGTTGTAGAACTTGGAATCGTGGACACCAACAGCCACGAGACCATTCGCCATTGGTGCCGCCAGCAGCGGTTAGCCCGTTGGCTGTGGTTGGTGCCATGCGCTTCTGGCGGCCCGGAAGGGCCGCCCTACGGTCGCACTAGACGCGCGAGGCCCATGCAACGGACCATCGCGGCGGTGTTTCATCCGTTTTTATCCGTTTTTCGTCCGCGTTTCATCCGTGGCTCGCTCGGCTGGCTGATGGCGAGCGAGCCAATCGACCACCACGTCCAGCACCGCCTCCCGCTCGAGCTCCCAGTGCAACTCGTGGCGGAGACCATCCCAGATCCGCAGCTCACCGTTTTCGGCGACTTGCTCCGCAAACTGCCGGCTCGCGTCCGCCAACGTGACTTGGTCCTCACCTCCATGCATCAACAGCAACGGCAGGGTCCATTCCGACGCGTGGCTCAGCGCCCACTCTCCCGCCTCCAACATCTGGATCGCCAGTTTCGCCGAGACACGTGAATGGACTTGCGCGTCGTTGCGGTAGGCGTCGATGGAATTCGGATCGCGGGACAGCAACTCGGGGTCAATTCCGTTGTTGAACGAAAAGGCGGGCCAGAGTTTGAAGAGCATGTGGCCCAACGTGGTCTTCCAGCGAGGAATGCGCAGCGCGGGACGCAGCAGCGGACTGGATGCGATCACTCCGTCCACACCTGGCCGTCGTCGCAAGGCGAAGTTCAATACCAGATTGCCGCCGAGGCTGTGGCCGTAAAGAAACATCGGCAGATCCGTCGCGCGGCGCCGCGTCTCAGCCATGACGATGGCGATGTCACCCAACAACACGGCATAGTCGCGCGCGTGCCCCCGCGCGCCACCGGTGTTGCCGTGCCCGCGCTGGTCGTACGAGACCACGAAGTGACCGGCTTGTGTCAGTCGACTGGCGACGTGGGCATAGCGGCCCGAATGCTCCCCGAGCCCATGGACAATCAGGACAGCGCCCAAGTGCTTGACTGGCTCGCCGGAGTCCTTCCTCGGCGCCCACTGTCGACACGCCAGCCGGCAACCATCATCCGTTCGCAGCTCGAATTCTCGCGCCGTCATCCGCCGCATCCCCGCATCCGCTCCATCCTTCGGGCCGCGTGCCCTGAAAACACGCCGGCTCTTGCGATCACGACGGATGTCCTGGCCCGCTGGCCAAGTGCCCGCGCCAGCTGCCTGTTCAACCTTCAACCGGCGACTACCCCATCAAGTACTCTTTGAGGTAGTGGTTCTCCATGGTCAGCAGGTCGTGCTGCGCTTTGACGATGTCGCCGATCGAGACGATGCCGACCAGCTTGTCCCCCTCGACGACGGGCAGATGGCGAATCCGCCGACGCGTGAGCAAGCCCATCACCTCGCTAATGGGCGCCTCGGGCCGCGCCGTCACCAGCTCGCGAGTCATCCTGGCCTCGACCGGAATCGACTCCAGAGGCTCGTCGTGCTGCGCACAAGTCCGCAACACGTCGCGTTCGGTGATGATGCCAACGACTTTGGCGCCTTCGTAGACCAACAGCGCGCCGCAATTGTGACGCACCAATTGGTCCACAACATCCGAGAGACGAGCTGTGGACTGAATCGAGTGTACCGCGCTGCCCTTTTGCTTGATGATTTCCCGTAGGTTCATGCCATCAGCCTTTCTGCTTGCAAGATTACGGTTTGCCGGGCGTGAGCTCACTTCGGACCTGCTTGGACCAACGTCCGCTTCCGCGCGCCACCCGAGAACTGCCAAGCGGCAGCGAGCGAAGCAAGCATGTCGCCCCCAAACAGCGGCGACGCCTTGGAGCAGGCGAATGCCGGCAGCCGATCCTCTCTCCAACGTCCGCCGTTCGTCGTATCGCGGGCGATTGCCGCGTTCTTTTCTTCTGCCTGGCCTCAGTTAGGCCAACGGTGGGATGATGGAGACGCAGCCTTGGGAGCCTTGCCTGCCCCGCGCGATTTCGATTCTACTTCGGGTCAGCGGCAATAGATAGAAAAACGCCAGCGAGACAGTCAGATCGCCGCTCATTCATCCGAGTGACATTGGGCCGACACCGGAAACCCGAAGCGTTAGAACGTTAGCGAGGGATCGAATTCCGATCAGCGCCCATACTTTCGAGCCGCCACGGAAAACTGGGGAATTCCGATCAGCGCGATGCGATGCGATGCGAGCAGGGAAAAGAGCAGCTGTGCTCGGCACGGAAGAATGGCAAGAAATAAAAGAAGCCGGCTCCGAGTTCGGCGAGGGGCAGAGACACCGATTCAAGGTAGCCGGCTTCAGTTTCGGGGGTGTCAGGAAGAGCTGGGGGATCCCTAATCTCTTCCGATCAACTTCTTCAATTCGTTGGGAATGGAGAAGTGGACCTTTTCCTCTTGTGTCACCCTTTGTTCGACCACTGCATTATACTCGCCCTTCAGAAATTGTACACACCCTTGCACCACAGATTCTGGAGCACTGGCACCGGCGGTGATCATCACGGTCTCAACCCCCTCAAGCCACTCTTGGCGGATGTCTTGGACACCGTCGACCAGATACGCCGGGACGCCTCGCTCAATTGCCAACTCCTTTAGCCGTTGGCTGTTAGAGCTATTCTGACTGCCCAAAACCAGCACCAAGTCCGCCTCGGCCGCAATTTGATGAACGGCTTCCTGGCGGTTCTGGGTGGCGTAACAAATATCCTCTTTCGGGGGGGACTCGATCGCCGGGAATTTTTCGCGAAGTCGCGAGATGATCCGGTTGGCGTCGTCGACCGAGAGTGTCGTCTGCGTGAGGTAAGCCAGCTTCGTGTCCGCCGGAAACTCGAGCCGATCCACATCCTCGGGCGACTCGACCAGCACCATGGCATCCGGTGCCTCGCCCATCGTCCCGATCACCTCGTCGTGCCCGTCGTGGCCGATCAACACGATCTTGTAGTTTTCCCGCGCGTATCGCACCGCTTCCAGATGCACTTTTGTGACGAGCGGACAGGTGGCATCGATCGCCGTCAAGTTTCGTTCGCGAGCCAGACGGCGAATCTCGGGTGACACGCCATGGGCCGAAAACAGCAGCGTCGAGCCGGCCGGGACTTCGTCCAGGTCATCGACAAACACGGCGCCGCGCTGTTGGAAGGTCTCCACCACGAACCGGTTATGCACGATCTCGTGATAGACGTAGACCGGGGCGCCACACGCATCCAGGGTGAGCTGCAGGCATTCAATCGCCATATTGACGCCCGCGCAAAATCCCCGCGGCGCGGCGAGCAGGACTTTCATCATCAATTCCTTTATGGGAACGGGCGTCAACGTCTGGGATGGTCTTCAGCGGCACATCACAACCGGTCGGGCCTCCATCGCAGGCGACCCTTGTGAGGCCCGTTGGACCGCCCTGCCCTGGTCATCATACCGAACCGAAGCGAGTACGACTTGCTTCACCGCTCGGGAAACGAGACCTGCGCCGTCAGCGACGGAAGCTTTGAATGGCGCCCGACAACGCCACCGCTCGACCGGGCAAGCTATCATAGTTTCTTCCCCCGCGAGGACGTCGTTCCGCATATAGCAAACCAATCATGCCACCAACCCGTTCTGAAACCTCCCTGCCCGATTTCACCGATGAGCAATTCGGCTTTCTAGATCACTCCGGCATCACCAGTCAGCAGTTTGGGGAATTGTTGATAAAGAGCGGTCTGGTTGCAGAGGATTTGATCCGAAATACGTGGCAATCACTTGATAAGACGAAGCGAACGCCCGTGAATCTGGCAATTGCACTCTCACGGCAGAATTCGCTCACACCTCTGCAAGCCCAAATGGTCATTGGCGGTGATGTGACGCCACCAATATTGGGCGGGTATGTCATCGAAGCCAAACTGGGCGAAGGTGGAATGGGAAAAGTCTATCGAGCAGTCCACAAGAAGATGAAACGCGAAGTAGCTTTGAAAGTCATCTCACCTGCGATGCTGAGAGACGCCTCTGCTCTGGAGCGTTTCAATCGCGAGGTCGAGGCGGCGGCCCGACTGTCGCATCCCAACATTGTGACATCACATGATGCGGGCGAAGCAGACGGCATGCACTACCTAGTAATGGAGTACGTGGCTGGCAGCGACCTGATGGCGACGATTCAGCGCTCCGGTCCGCTGTCGACTGCGGAGGCTGTGGACTACACACTGCAGGCCGCCCGCGGCTTGGCCTACGCTCATCGCGCTGGCATTGTGCATCGCGACATCAAACCGGCAAACTTGCTGCTCGACTCCGCAGGCGCGATTAAGATTCTGGACATGGGGCTGGCTCGGCTCGAGCGCCCCGGCGATGAAACTGCCGACCAAGGGTTGACCCACACGGGCGTTTTGATGGGAACCATTGACTACATGGCGCCCGAACAGGCCCTCGACTCCAAGACCGCTGACGCGCGCAGCGACATTTACAGCCTGGGATGCACGATGTTTTTCCTTTTGACAGCGCGAGCGATGTACAACGAGGACACGGTCATGAAACGCCTTCTAGCTCATCGTGACCAGGCCATTCCCAAGTTGTCGAGCGAGTTAAACCAGCGTATGGAACCCAACGGCACTTCACAGATGCTGGACGCAGTTTTCCAACGGATGGTAGCCAAGGACCCGGGGGATCGCTTTGCGACAATGGACGAAGTCGTGCAAGCTCTCCAGGCGGTCAGCCATTCCATCAACGGATCGAAGCCTGTCATGCACGGCCACTTGCAGCCGCAACCAACGGCACTCTTGCCATCGGCTGACATAGCTCCCCGCTCCTTGACAAAGTCGTCGGATTCGATGGATGTCACAGTAGCTCTCGATGAATCGCCTCGATCGAAGGCAGACTCCACGCCGCTTGGCGCTGCGATCTCCAAACAAGCAAAGGCATCATCGCGCCGAAACTGGCTGGTGATCGCCACAGGCTTTCTGGCCGTCGTCATCCTTTCGACCGCGATCACTTTCAAATTCCGCGGGAAAGACGGCGCAGTGCTGATTGAGCTTGACGGCAATCCCGACATCGCCAGCATTGAGATCGACGGCAAATCCGTGGCATTCTCTCCCGACGGGACCCAGAAACGATTAACGTTTAGCGTGGACCCGGGCAAATATAAGCTGTCGATTAAGACAACTGACGGGCTCGAACTGGCCACCAACCTGGGCAAAAAACCGTTGGAAATCAGAGCTGGCGCAAATGCGACGCTGAGGGCTTGGATTGAGCGCAACACAGATGATCATACGTGGGACCTCCCCCCCGACGCTCCTCCACCCGCGATCTCGCCATTCAGCGCGGAGAGCGCGAAAGAGCATCAGGAAGCATGGGCGAAGCATCTCGGCATTCCAGTCGACTTGGAAAATAGCATTGGAATGAAATTCCGGCTCATCCCGCCTGGCGAGTTTCTGATGGGAAGCAGCGAAAAAGAAATCGAGAACGCGATCCATGAGGCAAAGTGGCGTGAACCAGGTATCGCTCATGCCGAGTTAATTCAAAGCGAAGGACCGCAGCACAAAGTCGCGCTCACGGGGCCCTTCCTCATGAGCCAGCACGAAGTTACTCGAGGGAATTTTGGCGAATTCATCAAAGCCACTGGATACAAGACCGATGCCGAGAGCAACTCCCTGGGCGGCCTAGGCTACCAAGGTGGAAACCTAATTCGAGACCCGGGCTTCCTTTGGAATGCTTCGCTGGGCTTTGCCACAGAGCAATCGGATACTCATCCCGTTGTGAATGTAAGCTGGAATGACGCCGTCGCGTTCTGCAAATGGCTAAGCGACAAGGAGGAAGCAATGTATCGACTACCCACCGAAGCCGAGTGGGAGTTCGTCTGTCTTGCAGGAAACCCTGGGCCTTTCAACTTTGGTGACGACTCCGAGTTGTTGGCGGAATATGCGTGGCATGACCGCCAAGGAGGGATTGGCACGAAGCCTGTTGGCACGAAGCGGCCAAATGCACTTGGTGTCTCCGACATGCATGGGAACGTGATGGAAATGTGTAGCGACTGTTTTGGGCCGTACACAGCTGCGCTAGCGCGAGACCCTTACCAAAGGACTTCGTCGTCACTTCGTGTGCTGCGTGGCGGGGCGTTCTTTTCGGCGCCATTTCTAACACGAGCAACTCATCGTCGGCATGTGACTTCAGCTGAGTGCAATCATGTCATCGGATTTCGCGTCGTGAAGACGATGAAGTATCCTGACAAGAACACCCCTGCTCAGTGAGTGTTTGCGCGACGTCCCGCCATTCGACGGAGATGCCATGGATTCCTCCCCGCTGCTTCGCGTGCTTTCCAGTTTCCTTGTCGTCCTCATGGCGAGTTGCGGCGCCGCGAATCCGGCAAACGGCGAGGAGCCTGCGCCGGCCAAAATCCTGTTTCATGAGCACTTTGACGATGCGCGGCTGACGGAGCGAGGCTGGTACGATGGCAATCGGTTTTCGATCGCCGACACGCGTCCGTTTGCCGGCGCGGGGTGCATCGAGTATCGCTGGAAGTCGGGCGCCACGACGCCTGCCAGCAGTTCGGGCGTGCGGCGAATGTTTCCGGCGACGGAGGCGGTGTACCTGCGATTTCAGATTCGGCTGTCGGACAACTGGCGCTGGTCCGGACGCACCTACCACCCGCACCTGATGCACTTTCTGACAACCGAGAACGCCAAGTACCACGGTCCGGCCGCCAGCCACCTGACGCTGTACATCGAGCCTCAGGACGGACGACTGCGGCTCGCCGCTCAGGACATTCAAAACAAGAGCGCGCCGCACGGCCTGACTCAGGGACCCTTGCGAGGTGGCTACAACGGCACGTTCTACGACAGCCAACAACGGCTGTTTGCCGACGACCAATGGCATCGCGTCGAGGCATTGTTCCAGTTAAACACCATCGACTCCGACAGCGGCAAAGCCAACGCGGATGGATTGGTCCAAGGCTGGTTCGACGGGCAGTTGGTGGTGGATCGCAAGCAAGTCCTCTTTCGCTCGCCTGATTTTCCGAACATGAAGTTCAATCAGTTCCTGCTCACACCCTACTTCGGCGCCGGACTGCTGCCGCACGCGCAGACGCTGTGGATCGACGAGCTGGTCGTCGCCACGGGCCGAGTCGAATAACTGCCGATTTAATGGGCCGCTGTACAACGGCAATCGGGACGCTGACCGGCCCAACGGAGGGGGTCAAATGCGGCTTCGTTGCTCAAAAGCCGATTGGGGCATGCGACGTCACACTCGCGCTAAATGGACGCGTCCTTGGCGACTTTGCGCCTTTGCGTGAGCAATCCGCGGCTACCGCTCCAGCGGCTCGTGGTCGGCAGCGCCGCCGCAGAAGGAGTTAGGGGGAGCACAGTATACAACGTCGAGCTCGTTTCACGTTGGTCTACCGGAAGCGTCTCTGTCAACACGTCTCAAGTCGTCCCGATCTGCCGAGCCTAGCCTAGTTGCCGAAACCTGTGTCGAAATCGATCGGCTGGCTGACGCGACACCCTGCATCATCGCTCACAGCCGCCGGCCACGTGAAACTGTCCTCGGGCCGCCCGCCATCCCGAGCGTTTGACAGTGGCCAATCGCCCTTGAATTGGCTTGGCTTCAAGCTGCCGCGATGGTGGCGCCGCAAAGCGCCCTGGCGCGAATGATGACGTTTCACCGACTTCGAGATGAACTGCGGGGAGTTGCTCGAACGCCAGGTGCATCCGACCTCCAACTGCTGGACAAGTACACGGCGCTGCTCCGCGAATGTCGTCCTGCCGAACGCTCGTTTCAGATCATCGCTCTGAATTCAATCCGCGCACCGTATCTCGCCGATTCTGTCCGCAAGCCGGATTGGTATTGGGGAACGATGTCGTCGCACATCCGCCAGCGGTTCCCGGACTACAGCATGTATCTCCGCGCCAACCCCGTTGGCCGAGCCTACACCTATTCGGCCGTCTCCACGGCGCGTTTCCCATGATGATGGCTACTTCAATTTGGTGAAGGCATCTACGGACTGTCCCCGGATCGGTCACTATACAAACCAAAATGTCGACCACAGTCTCATCGAGCAAGGCTGCTACGCACTCAACAAGTTACGTCAAACGCCGGTGATCCAGCTTCAGCCGTGGAATCCGGTTCCGAACCAAACATCGACCGCCAAACCGAAGAAGAAACGCGACCGCATGCGACTGGCCCGGCACTACCAGACCTTGCTCGATCCCGGAAAATTCTAGTCGCGGGCGGCACTTGCTCGACACTTGGGAGTTTCTCGGGCACGGGTGACTCAGGTGCTTAATCGCCTCAAGAGTGCCGACGACGTAGATTCGAATTCCGCATGAAAGAAAGCCTAAGACCTCGAACACAATTCTGCCTTCGGTAAGGAGATCGTGCTCGAAGGCGCGATCCGTCTGCAACGGAGTAATTTCGAGTTTTGCTTCGGACATTGATGGTCTTACCGTGCATTTCGCACCGTCTGGTCCGGTGTGTTGGCGGATTCACAGACAGGATTGGCTCCTTTTCCGATATTTCCGACTGTCGCCGGTCACGTGGATGTGCTGGCGGGCGAGTCACCTTGGATTCCTCGGAAAACACACAAAGGAGTGTTCCCATGAAAAGAAGTGCCATCGCAGTCATCGCCATTGGTTTTGCCGTTGCTGGATGGTGGGCGACGACTTGTCTCGCTGGCCCGACGATCACGGTGGGTCGCAATGTTCCAGCCGGAGAGCAGCTTTCCGTCGACAAGATCGATCATTCGTCCTGGAACTCCCTGCTCGCCAAATACGTCGACGCCAATGGATACGTGGACTACACCACCTGGAAAGCGTCTGCTGCCGATCAGCAGGCTCTCGACGCGTACATCCAGCACCTGTCTGCAGCTTCCTTTCCAGCGAATGCCACGCGTGAAGCAAGGCTGGCGTTCTGGATCAATGCGTACAACGCCGTGACCGTCAAAGGCATCCTGCGGGAGTACCCGACAACAAGCATTCGCAACCACACGGCGAAGCTTTACGGCTACAACATCTGGAAGGATTTGCAGCTGATTGTGGGAGGCCGGCCATACTCTCTCGAAGCCATCGAGCATGAGGTGCTGCGAAAAATGGGTGAGCCGAGAATTCACTTTGCAATCGTCTGCGCCTCGATTGGTTGTCCTCGGCTGCTGAACGAGGCTTATACAGCGGACAAACTCGATGAACAGTTGACCGTCAACGCCAAGGCATTTTTTGCCGACAAGACAAAATTCAGCGCCGATGCGCGAACCGGAACAATCCAGGTGTCCCCCATCCTGAGCTGGTTCGCTGACGATTTCGGGAGCAGCACGGCTGCTCAAATGAAGACGATCGCTCCGTACGTTCCTGCGCCGGCTCAGTCCGTGACGAGCAGCGGCCAGGCCCGGGTCAAGTATCTGGACTACGACTGGGGACTGAATGACCAGGCAAAGGTGCGGGGTTCCGCCCGTCGGTGATCCCCAGAGCAGGCCAGACGGTGAAATCTGCCGTGAACATCCTGCACTGTGTGAACGGGTTCACGGACGGACCTCACGGGTCTGGCCGATACTTGTCAAGGATCGCGGTGCTGGATGCCCGCAGTGAGAACAATCGGACGAAAGGAAGCGTCATGAATCGATTTGAATGGATTTCATTTTGTGCAGTTGTTGTCGGAGTGATGGTCGCGGGTTGTCACTCACCAGGCAGGTGCCTGGGTGGCTGTCAGAACGGAAGTTGCCCCGCACCTGGAAGTGCCGTATCGCCGTATAGCGCCGATCACTATCCAGCTCCTCAAGGGTCTGGGATACGCCCTCAACCCGTGTCTCCGGACCCCGTATTTCAGGGGTCCGGGTCACGATGAGCGGTGCAATGAAGGAGTCAAGTGCTGGGTAGTGAAGACGAGCTTCGATGAGATCGCTGGTTGCTACTTTGTTGTGTGACTCCATTCACAGATCTGTGCCGCGATCTCACTTACCATCTTGCGACTTCGCTGTCAGTGACAGCGTCAAGTCCCTTCAGCATTGAACCCTTCTTTGGAGTATCTCATGTCACGATTGTTAAGACTTGGGCTGGCCCTGGTCGTCGTCAGCAGTGCCTCTTCCGTTGCCTACGGCCAGTGCGGGAGCGGATATCACTACGAAGGCTACCGCCAGCCATTTCGCAGTTTCTGGTTTCCGCAGTATGCACCGGCACCGCAACGCTGTTACTACCAGCCGCAGTTTCCTGGCGGCCAACCCCATTATGGTGGAGCTCCCACGTACGCAGTGCCTCAGGTATCGGCGACACGCGGTCACAGCGTTCCTCCGACGTTCCAAAGCCAGCCCGCGTATCCTTCAACTCCCGCCTACTCAGCACCTCACAGTGCCCCGTCTCAGGGTTCGGGGTCGAGATAGGCGTTTATGGGAACACGTCGTTACACGAGACACGGAGGTCTCTGTACTTCTTTGATGTGGAGACCGCTTGACATGCTCGCCAGTGCTGAGGAAATCATCTGTTCTCCGGAGTATCCCGGCAATCCATTTGCGAATGTCTGGGTCGTCATCCCGGTCTTCAACGAAGAGGCCTCACTGCCGCTCGTGCTGAATGACCTGCCCCCTGTTGGGCGCGTCCTCGTCGTGGACAATGGGTCGTCGGATCGATCCGCCACACTGGCTCTTCAATACGGGGCCACCGTCGTATCCGAGCCTCGCCGAGGGTATGGTTCGGCTTGTCTAGCAGGGCTGCAGGCCATCCGTGAGCTAACGACGGCGGATCGTCGTCCGGACATCGTCGTGTTTGTTGACGGAGACTACAGTGACCATCCGGAGATGCTTCCAGAACTTACGACGCCCATCCTTGAGGGACGAGCCGATTTCGTTGTTGGCTCTCGCATGTTGGGAGTACGTGAGCCAGGAGCGATGCCACTAGCCGCGGTCTTTGGGAATTGGCTGGCTCCATTTCTCATGTGGCTGTTCTGGGGAGCGAGTTTTACAGATCTGGGTCCATTTCGCGCGATCTCCTGGCAAGCGCTCGAACAACTCGGCATGTCCGACCGGAATTTCGGCTGGACGGTCGAGATGCAGATTAAAGCCACCGTTGCTCGTCTTCGCTGTGAGGAGATCCCGGTGCCGTATCGTCGACGTGTGGGCACGAGCAAGATCAGTGGAACGATCAGCGGAACGATCAAGGCCGGCTACAAGATCCTCTATACAATCGCTCGCTACCGCTGGTTAACTTGGTGGCAACGGTGACGGCGCCTTCGTCGATGCTGTTGGGGCCTGCTGAAAAGCACGTCCGGACGTTGGCTGGATCCCGAAGATTCCGTTGGGCGTTACTGATTGCCCAGGTGCTCATCTACGCCGTCATCGCGTATCTCAGCTTGCGGTTCGAGTTTCATGCCAAATTCCAGCAACGCCCGATTCTTCTCGTTCTGGGTTTGCTGGCCACCGCGTTTGCGCTGCATATCGCAAGCCTGCGATTGATTCTGAGAGAAAGCGATCACTCAGCGATGACGCGGCATGTACTCCTGGCGGGCGTGCTGTTCCGATTGATTTTGCTCCCCTCGTACCCGATCCAGGAAGTTGACATCTACCGATATCTGTGGGACGGGGCCGTCGTTGCCAGCGGACACAATCCGTATCGGTTCAGCCCAAAACAGGTGCTTGAGTCGCCGCAGGCTGATGACACTACTCTGGAACTGCAAGCCCTCGCTGAGCTGAGGGACCGGGAACCATCCTGCCAGGAGGTTCTCGCACGAATTCATTTCGGCGAGTTGATCACGGTCTATCCGCCGGTTTCACAGGGAGTGTTTGGGCTGGCATCGTTACTCGTTCCGGCACGAGCCTCGCTGTACCGGCATCTTCTGACGATGAAGGTCGTGCTGACAAGCTTTGATCTGGGAATCCTTTGGCTGGTGATTCTGATCCTGCGTCGCGTGCAGCGGCATCCGGGCTGGGCAATCCTCTACGGATGGTCTCCACTGGTGCTCAAAGAGTTTGCCAACAGTGGGCACTTGGACTCGATCGCTGTGTTTCTGACCACGGCGGCGATCCTGGCATTGATCTCAGGTCTCGCTGCGCCACGAGCAAAATCGCAGGTGAAATGGCTATTGAGTTCGTCCATTTTTCTTGGGCTGGGAGTTGGTGCCAAGCTCTATCCGATTGTGCTGGTTCCGGTGTTGACGCTGTGGGTCTGGCAGACCGTGGGGCGACGGGCGAGTGCCGGATATGGGGCCATCGTCCTGATCACCACGGCTGTCGCGCTGGCTCCGATGATACTCACGGAACCCGCGCCGACGTCCGCGATTCGGATACCGGTGGAGACGAATGACGGAATGGGGAGCGGCGTCTCCATTCACGAGTCATCGGAGACGGCAGGTAGCGGGCTGGCGACCTTCCTGTCGCGTTGGGAAATCAACGACTTCATCTTCATGGTCGTCGTCGAGAATCTGCGGCCGGACACTGACGATGCGAATGCGGAAACCGCCACGCGCAATCACTGGTTTGTCATTCTTCCGCAAACCTTCCGAGTGACCGCCTCCGAACAATTGTCGACTCTATTGCAGCGGCCTGTTCCGGAAGCGACCTTCCTGACAGCGAGGGCGCTCACGCTGTTTCTCTTCATGGTCATCGTTTCTGCACTCCTGGTCTGGGCGATGCGACAGAACGATCCGCAATACTGGTTGCGCATCGCATTCTTGACTTTGGCATGGTTCTGGGCTTTGGCACCGACGCTGAACCCGTGGTATTGGACCTGGGTGCTCCCACTCGTCCCTTTCTCCGGACGTCGCACCTGGATGGCCGTGTCCCTGCTGGTGCTCGCCTACTACCTTCGCTTCTGGACCCTTTATCACCCTGCAGATTCGGCCGTGCCCAATTTGGGCTATCGCGGCGAAGACTTCTTCCACTTCGTCATTGTCCCAGTCGAACACCTGCTATGGCTCGCGGCTTTGAGCATCGAATCACTTTCTTTTCGCTCTGTGTCCGTGGTCACAGAAGCAGACTCGGCCGGTGCCGTATAGTTGCTGCCACGAGCCTGGGCATCGTCCGGGCGTTTGGGTTTGTCTCACCACGTTCACTGGAAGGACGAATACGAAATGTCGAAATCTTCTCCATTGAAGAACAGTAGCGCCAACAACAACAACAGCAATAACAAGACCGCCGAGGCTTCTGTCTACACTCGCTATGCCGCAGCGGCTCAGGCGAGAGAGGAAGCACTGTGCTGCCCAGTTGAGTATGCCGGTGATTTTCTGGCGGTGATTCCGCAAGAGATCATCGCACGGGATTATGGTTGCGGTGACCCCACTCGCTATGTGAACGAGGGTGAAACCGTCGTCGACCTCGGTTCTGGAGGTGGCAAGTTGTGCTACATCCTGTCCCAGGTTGTTGGGAAGCGGGGCCGCGTCATTGGCGTCGATTGCAATCAGGAGATGCTCGCACTGGCCCGGAAGTATCAGGGGCAGGTGGCAGAGCGTCTTGGCTACGGAAATGTCGACTTCCAGTACGGGATGATTCAGGATCTGCAGCTGGATCTGGATCTGCTGGGACGAGAACTCGCACAGCACCCGATTGCTGACCCGTCTGGCTGGCTGAAGCTACGACATGTTGAGGAGCGTCTGCGACACGACCAGCCAATGATCGCCTCAGGCACTGTCGACTGCGTTGTCTCCAATTGTGTGCTCAATCTTGTGCGGCAGCAGGATCGGCACCAACTCTTCGCAGAAATCTTCCGTGTGCTCAAGAAAGGGGGGCGTGCGGCGATCAGCGATATCGTGGCTGACGAAGACGTCCCGCAGGAGTTGCAGAACAATCCTGAACTTTGGTCTGGCTGCATTTCTGGAGCGTTTCGGGAGGATCGGTTCCTGCAGGCGTTTGAAGAAGCCGGATTTCATGGAATTGAGCTGGTCAAACGCCAGTCGACTCCGTGGCGGACGGTGGAAGGAATTGAATTTCGATCGGTGACAGCGGTGGCCTACAAAGGCAAACAGGGACCATGCTTGGAACGAAATCAAGCGGTTGTCTATCGCGGTCCGTTCAAGAAAGTCGAAGACGATGACGGCCATGTTTATCCCCGAGGTGCGCGGATGGCCGTTTGCGACAAGACATTCCATCTCCTGCAGCAAGCACCTTATAAAGGGCTATTTGAGGCTGTCGAGCCAATCCATCCGATTCCGTTAAGCGAAGCACAACAGTTCGATTGTCGCCGCAGCAAAGTCCGCTCGCCGCAGGAAACCAAGGGGGAGGACTACGATGTGACCACGGAATCCATCGGTCCCTGTTGCGGCACTGACGGCGACTGCTGCTGAGTTCCGAAAACGCATTGCCTATTCAAGGAGGGAATCGAGATGTTGGTACTGGCACGCAAGGCTGGCGAATCCTGTCTTGTTGATCGACGACATGACGGAAGTGCAAGTGCTGGAGATTCGTGGCGGACGAGTTCGTCTGGGAATCACGGCTCCGATTAACGTCGCTATACATCGCATTGAGTCATTCGATTCTCCGAAACTCGGGAATGAGCGACGGATCGAACAGCCCGCTGAACTATTAGAGACAGAGTGAGGGAACGATGGTGAGTCTGACATTACTCCGCGAAGATCATTCATTCGCAAGCCCGCTGCGGCAGCGAATCTTCCTGGAGGGCACGGAAAACGTGCCGGAATTCCTGAGTGCCAGCCAGCGAGGCGAACTCACGGCAACGGGAATCGACACTCTGCAGGTAAATGTGGGGCGAGTCTGCAATCAGACGTGCACGCACTGCCATGTGGATGCTGGTCCTGATCGCAGAGAGAGCATGTCGGCTGAGGTGGCAGAGGCATGCTTGGAGTTCCTGCTGCGGGCGAATGTCGGCACGCTCGATATTACCGGCGGTGCTCCGGAGATGAATCTGAACTTTCGCCGACTGGTGTCTCAGGCACATCAATTAGGACGGAGAGTGATCGATCGCTGCAACCTGACGATTCTCCTCGCACCCGGTTATGAAGATCTGGCCCAGTTTCTGGCGGAACATCAGGTCGAGATCGTGGCGTCGCTGCCATGTTACCTGGAAGAGAACGTCGACAAGCAGCGTGGCGACCGTGTCTTTCAGAGGTCCATCGAGGCCCTGAAACGTCTGAATGGGCTGGGGTATGGAGTCCCGGATTCATCGCTCACACTTTCTCTCGTTTACAACCCGGTCGGGCCTTCTCTGCCGCCGGACCAGAGTCGTCTGGAGGCCGAATATCGACGCGAGCTCTGGAGCCGCTATGGGATCGAATTCACGCAGCTGTACACCATCACCAATATGCCAATCAGCCGGTTCCTGGCCGACCTGGTGAAGCAGGGACGGTATGAGGACTACATGCAGAAACTGGTGGAGGCGTTCAATCCGCACACGCTCGATGGCCTGATGTGCCGGACGATGATTTCGGTCGACTGGCAGGGGAATCTCTACGACTGCGACTTCAACCAGATGCTGGATCTCCCGTTGTCTGCCGGAAGGATCAACATCGCGAACATCGACCACCAGACACTGGAGCGGCTGCTGAGCCGCCCGATCGCGACAGGCCGACACTGTTTTGGCTGCACGGCGGGGTGCGGCTCCAGTTGCCAGGGAAGTCTGGCCCTTATCAATGACAACTCGAAAGGATGCGAGTGAAATGAATCAAAGATTTGAAATCGCGTGGAAAAAACCTGGCCTGGTCGTCGCGATTGGTGTCGCCGCGGTTCTGGGCTACCTGCAGTTTGGTGATGCGCTCACGCTGGAAAACTTGGCAGCTCAGGAAGCAGAACTGAAGGCCTGGCAACTGGAGCATCCGCTGCTCGTTTATGGAGCCGCCTTCGCGATCTACGTCGCTGTGACGGGATTATCTCTCCCCGGTGCAATGGTGTTGACGCTGACATGCGGATGGTTCTTCGGACTGTGGCGGGGCATACTGCTGGTCAGTTTCGCCTCTACGACGGGAGCCACGGTGGCCTTTCAGGTCAGCCGGTACTTGTTGCGAGAACCAATCCAGAGTCGATTCGGCGAACGACTGGCGTCGTTCAATCAATCCCTCGAACGCGAAGGTGCGTTCTATCTGTTCATGCTCCGTTTGATTCCTGCCGTCCCGTTCTTTGTGATCAATGTTGTGATGGGGCTGACACCACTGCGGGCCAGAACGTTCTGGTGGGTCAGTCAATTGGGGATGCTGCCGGGAACCGCCGTTTACGTGTATGCCGGCTCCAACGTTCCTGACCTGACCACTCTGGCTGGCAAAGGCGTGGGCAGCATTCTGTCGCCGCAGCTGATGGTCGCGTTCGTGCTGCTCGGTGTCATGCCACTCGTATTGCGAAAGCTCGTTACCTGGCTCCACCCTTCGGCAAACGGTCCTTTGGTACAAGATGCCGCGCCAGACTCCTCACGTCACGAACTGAAGCACGACTCAGCCACGGTTGAACACGCTGGTCTCGTATCATCGACGCAGGAGACAGTGCGATGAAGCTGATCCATGAAGAAGACACAATGCACAGCGATTCCTCGCAATTACCCTCCGGAGACAACATGTCTCACGAGCCGGCTCTTGAGCCGTACGATCCCCATAACCGTGAATTGGAATCCAACGTTCACCCACCCGACTGGGTGAATCCGCAGCCGAGCGGTCGCTACAACCTGGTAGTCATCGGTGCCGGGACCGCCGGCTTAGTGACGACGGCAGGGGCGGCCGGTTTGGGTGCGAAGGTCGCGTTGGTTGAACGCAGCCTGATGGGCGGCGATTGCCTCAACGTGGGCTGCGTCCCGTCGAAGGGCATCATCAGCGCTGCTCGCGTCGCGCGGACAATCCGCAATGCCGGGGAGTTCGGGATCGACGTTCCCGAAGGGGCGGACGCAGATTTCTCGCGTGTCATGGAGCGAATGCGCCGGCTGCGGGCGAAGATCAGCCCGAACGATTCAGCAGCCAGATTTCGAGACCTTGGTGTGGACGTGTTTCTTGGTGAAGCTCGATTCACGAGTTCCAACACAATTCAGGTCGGCGAGCAGACGCTGCAGTTTCGGAAAGCGGTCATTGCAACCGGGGCACGGGCCTCCGCTCCTCCGATCCCCGGCTTGCAGGATGTCCGGTACCTGACAAATGAGACACTCTTTTCACTGACGGAACTGCCGCGTCGACTCGGCGTGATTGGTGCTGGACCGATTGGCTGTGAAATGGCGCAGGCCTTTGCGAACCTGGGTTCCGAGGTTCTGCTGGTGGAAGCAGCGCATGGCGTGTTGCCCATTGAGGACTCGGAGGCATCCGAGATCGTCGGTCGTTCTCTCCAGCAGGATGGTGTTCAGCTGCTCTGCTGCGGCAAGGAACTTAAACTTCACAGTGACGGCGGTAGGATTCGGATGTCGGTGGAATCGCATGGGACTCAGTATGACGAACCAGTTGATCAATTGCTCGTATCAGTCGGACGGGCCCCCAACGTCAGTGGCTTGGGCCTGGAGTCCGTGGGCGTCGATTTCGATCCACGTAGGGGGGTGACGGTGGACGATCGGATGCGCACAACGAATCCCAACATCTTTGCCGCTGGAGATGTCTGCTCACGATACAAGTTCACCCATGCGGCCGACTTCATGGCGCGTATCGTAATTCAAAACGCGTTATTCAAGGGACGTTCCAAGGCGAGTGCCCTGACAATTCCCTGGTGCACGTACACCGCGCCGGAAATCGCTCACGTGGGATTGTACGAGCGGGAGGCGAAGGAACACGGAATTGCCATCGACACGTACACCCAGCATTTCGCTGACGTAGATCGGGCGATCCTGGCTGGAGAAACCGAGGGCTTCGTAAAAGTTCATACGCACAAAGGGACAGACCGGATCGCCGGAACCACCATCGTTGCCCCACATGCCGGAGACATGATTTCAGAAATCACGCTCGCCATGACTCACGGACTGGGGCTCAGGAAGATCGGCTCCACAATTCACCCCTATCCCACACAGGCGGAAGCGATCCGGAGACTGGGGGACCAGTATAATCGCACACGGCTCACTCCACTGGTGAAGTCACTATTTCAGAAATGGCTGGCGTGGACCCGGTGATGTGAAGCGCCAGGCTGCCGAGATTCAAAATTGCGTCCAATCGACGGGACTTCGCTACGTCCGTCGCCTGTGGCGCCGGGCTGACGGTACTGCTGGCAACACGCTTTGGATTACCAGTGTCAACGACCCATGGCTTGCTGGGCGCGCTCGTCGGCGCGGGATTGGCGGCTGGGTCTTCGATTCACATGGGGAAGCTGTTCGGCGACAATTGTCTTTCCCTTTAGCGACAATTAGATTTCCGGTTTGCTTCAGCTGCTTGCTGAAGGGTAAATGCCGGGTAGGGACGAACGTCTTCCCAGTCCGGTTGCCTGCCGTCCTTG
>JAGQPF010000168.1 GCA_020426845.1 Planctomycetales bacterium | reverse complement strand
GCTCGGGCTCGATCTTGAAAAACGGCGAGTGGTGAGAGGGCACTTGCGCGCCGCCAGCGGCCTCGGCGTCAATGTCCCCCCTGGCGGTGCCGCCCACCGAAAAGTAGACGCTGGGAATGGGTGGATTGGTCGTGAAGAACGGGAAGTCCTCCGCCCCCATCCCCTTGCGGTGTTTCGCCACAAACGCATCCGGCATCATGATGTCATCGCCCATTTGCTGTTGCCACGTTTGGCGCAGCCGTTTGGCAAGCTCGGGATGGTTGATGGTGGGCGGCGTCGACTCCGAATACTTGACCTCCGGCAGTTTGTCTTCGGGCAGTCCCGCGGCGCGCCCCAGATTCTCGGCAATCCGCTTGATGCCGTCGAGCAGCAGTTTGCGAGTCTCCTCGCTCGTGTTCCGCACGGTCAATTGCAACACGGCGCGGTCGGAGATGATGTTGTGTTTCGTGCCCGCGTGAAACGACCCCACCGTCACCACGCCTGGGTCGCGCGGCGGCAGTTCCCGGGACACCAGCGTCTGCAGCGCGAGCACGATCTGCGCGCCCAGCACGATTGGATCCTTGCCACGGTGCGGATAAGCGCCGTGAGCGCCGACCCCATGGATGATGATGTCCACCGCATCAGCACCCGCATAGGGACTGCCCTCGGACACCGCCAGCTTGCCCGCTTCTCCGCCGCACCAGACGTGAAACGCCAACGCATAGTCCGGCTTGCCAAAGCGAGCCCAAAGGTTGTCCTCCACCATGGCGCGGGCGCCGATCACCCGCTCCTCCGCTGGCTGCCCGATCAGCATCAGCGTGCCCGACCACTGATCTTTCACGGCCGCCATGCGGCGAGCTGTCCCCACCAGGGACGTGATGTGCACGTCGTGGCCGCAGGCATGCATCACCGGCACGACCTGCCCGGTGATCGGGCTCTTCTGCGTGGCGGTGGACGCGTTGGCGAGTCCGGACTTTTCTTCGACGGGCAGTCCGTCCATGTCCGCTCGCATCATCACCATCGGCCCGGGCCCATTGGTCATGATCGCGACCACACCGGTTCCGCCCACACCTTCTCGCACCTGGCATCCCGCGTCGCGCAGTTCCTTCGCCAGTCGCGCCGCCGTGTTGTTCTCCACCAATGACAGCTCGGGATTGCGATGAAAGTAATCGAACAGCGGCCACAGATGATCCTTGTAGTCGGCGTCAATCGCTGCGTTCAAATCGCTCGCGCGTTGCGCAACGAGCGGACTGGACAGACTCAGCTCCAACAGCAGGATCGACAAGGCAAACAGCGCAATTCTCATGACATCCGTCCAATACGATGGGTAAACGAAAACAATCTTATTCGGCTGACTGCCGTTCGGGGCGTCCTGCCTCACGCGCCAGCTTCGTGACCGCCTCGACGACCACCTCCTCCGCCTTCGCCGAGAAAAATCCCACGCCGCCCGCGTAGAGTCCGCGCGTCTCGTAGCCACCTTCCTCGATAACTTTGGTCGATGGCAAGTAGCCGAAGACATCTTTATTTCAACAGCAACACCTTCACGGACGACGACAGATCGCTCGAGCGAAACACGCGCTGCGTCGCCTTGCGATAATCCGACTCTTTGGCGTGATAGATGTCGACGAACGTCTGCGGATTGCGATCGATCAGCGGAAACCAGGTGCTTTGAATCTGGATCATGATGCGATGCTCGCGACGGAAACAATGACAAGTGTCGGGCATGGTGAAGGAGACACGTGTCGGCTTATTCGGCTGAAACGGCACCCCCTTTTCAAGCCCGTCGCGAAACTTGCCTCGCATCACATCGCCCCGAACAAGCTGCTGGTAGCCTCCCAGGCGAACTTCCTCCGAGTTGCTCTTGGAGTCCGGAAAGTCATCGGGATAGACATCGATTACCTTCACAATCCAGTCGCTGTCCGTGCCCGATGTCGAAACATGGAGGTTCACTTCGATCGGACCGACGATGGTGACATCGTCCTCCAGCACATCGGTCTGGTACACCAGCACGTCCGGCCGCTGCGATG
>JAGQPF010000167.1 GCA_020426845.1 Planctomycetales bacterium | reverse complement strand
GGCTAACGTCTGTCGCCCCTTCGGGGCTTGGGCGCGCGGCGTGCTCGATTCCCTGGGCTCGCGCCCAGGGCAGAGAACGCTCAGTCGACCTTGCCTACGTAGTTACCGTGCCCCTGCCGCATTGCCCAGTTTGCCGGAGTTATTAAGGGAGCGGGTCGAGCCCAGGGAACCAAGCGCACCGCGCGCGCCCAAGCCCCGAAGGGGCGACAGATGTTAGCCCTGGGCGCAAGCCCAGGGATTCGAGCGCACCCCCAAGCCACTCGCGCGCCCAAGCCCCGGAGGGGCGACAGATGTTGGCCCTGGGCGCAAGCCCAGGAATTCGAGCGCACCCCGATCGCACCCCCCAAGCGCACTCGCGCGCCCAAGCCCCGAAGGGGCGACAGACGTTAGCCCTGGGCGCAAGCCCAGGGATTCGATCGCAAATCTCACGCGGCGCCCCAGAGCATGTCGTAGGCGACCAGCATGATCACCACATCGATGACGATGTGAGACACCCAGTTGGCGTACAACGAGCCACGGAGGTGATAGATCAGGCACCAGATCACGCCGCCCAACACCGTGCCGGTCGCCAGTGGCAAGCCAATGGTCCAGGCGCTGCCGGCAAAGTACTTGATCAGCACCACCAGATGATGCACGCCAAACAAAAGGCTCGAGGCGAGCGCCGCGACCAGTGGCGGCCAATGCGTCCTCAACTGGCCAAACCCGAACCAGCGCCAAAAGTATTCCTCGATCGCCGAGTTGCCGATGCTGACAAACAACGCCATGGCGGCGAAACGTCCGGGCGAGTCGACCGAGGCGCTGTGCAATTTGGCGCGGATCACCTCGGCGGCTACGGATAGCTCGGGCCGTCCCTGCAAGACGCCGTAGTACAAGCCAACAATCAATAAACTGATGCCAACACCGACTCCGATGCCCGTCAGCACATCCAGCTTCATCAAAGGGGCCGGCGGACCGGGGCGCACTCGGACCAACCACAACGGCAGCGCCAGCACGGCCAGCTTCGAAGCGACGTAAATCGGAGTGGTCCAATGTCCGGGAGTGACGAAAAAGGAGATCCACATCGCCGCCCCGGGCGCCAACAGAATCAGCACCACCCAGAGCGAGTTCATGCTGGGCGCCTCCGTCGCCCAGCGCCCATCCGGCTTGCGTTGCCGCGCACTGGCCGGTTGGACAGCCTGCGGCCTGCGCAGCTCGTGTGAGGCCGGCCGGCCCGATGGTTGTCTGCCGGAAATGTCGCTCATGGCCGCTGTCGGTCCAACCAATCGCCTGTCGGAATCCGCGGAGCATCGCCCAGCGGACGCGCGTAGACATATAGCCACGCCTGCAGTGGCTCACCAAGCTCCGCAGTGGTGAGGCTCACTAGTTCCCGTCGGTACAACGGCGGCTCGTCCTGCACGCCTTCGGCCTCGTCCAATGCCTCGAAGCTGGCGGCCGACGGCAAACGATACAGCTCACCAACCAACTCTCCGGATCCCGGCGTCGCCCCGGGATAGTCACCGAGGTCGAACAGATCGAAGCCGGGCACACGACACACGCCGAGACGCTCGGCGCCGGCCATCAGATTCGATAGCGAATGCCCCTCACGCAACAGTCCATACACGAGCAGTCGCAATTCGGTCATACGCAGACCTATGAACAACGGGGAATGGTGGACGGTCCGGCTGGTTGCAGCTGCCATCGTACCGCGCCGAGCGTCGCGATTCAGACGTGGATTCGCTGCCAGCCGCCTTGCACAAACCGGCCTAGCGTCAAGGCGCCGCGCAGCGTGATGTCGACCAACATCGCGTACCAGGCGCCGCGAACTCCCCAGCCCCAGCCGGCCATGAACGGCAAGCCGGTGTCCGTCGCCCACAGGTACGACAAGGGAATGCGGATCAACAGCAAACCCAGAAAGGTGATCAACAGCGCCCAGCGCGTGTCACCTGCGCCGCGCATGGCGCCGCTGAGGATCATCAGCACCGAGAACTGTGGCAGCGAAAGCGCGACAATCCTGAGCAACGCGGCGGCCTCGGCCGCCACTTCGCGATTCTGCTTGCCAAGGAAGAACTGCGTCAACGGATCGGCAAACACGTACATGCCCAGCGCCGCAGTCGCCATGATGCCGCCACCCCACGCCAGACAGAGCAGCGCGCTGCGAACCGCGCGCCGTGGCGCACCGGCGCCAAGGCTCTGCCCGGTCATCGTCGAGGCAGCCACGAGGAACGCGGCGCCCGGAAGATACGTCAGCGCCTCGATGCGGACAGCCAATCCATGCGCAGCAGCAGGCAGGATCCCCAACCCGTTAATGATGGCGAGAAACCAGAGGTGAATGACGACCGTGCCGATCGCGTCGGCGCCGCCGGGCACGCCGATCCGCAAGATTCGTCGCAGCAAGATCGGCCTCGGCCAAAGCCGTTCCGTTTGCAACTGCAGCCCCGCCCGCCCGCGCAGCAACAACACGCCCACCGCCAGACCGCCCACGGCGAATCCGGCCGAGGTGGCGATCGCCAAGCCCTGCCAGCCATAGCGCGGCATCCCGAAGGCGCCTGTCACTAACGTGACACCGAGCCCCAGGTTGATGACGTTCACCATCAGCCGGACCAGCAGCCCGCTCGCCGTGTCCCCGGCGCCGCGCAAACATGCGATGCCGATTTCCTCAAGCATGATCAGCGGGATGACCGGCATGATGATCTGCAGATACTGCTTGGCCAACGGGGCCGCCTGGCCCTCCAATTGCATCAGGTGCAGAAAACCGTCGACGCCAACCACCAGCAGCGCGATCACCGCCACCGACAGCACCAGGCCCGCAACCAGCGATTGATTGACCACATCGCGGGCGTTGTCGAACTCCTTCGCGCCGACGAACCGAGCGGTCAAGGCTGTCGCTCCGGTCGACACCAGACTGAACATGGTCGGCAGCGCCCAGAGCGCGTACCAGATAAAGCCGATCGCGGCCAAGTGAGGCGCTTCGAGATAGTTGCCGGCGAGCCACTGGTCGACGAACGCCACCAGGATCACGAGCAACTGCTCCGCCAGAATTGGCAACGCCAGCCGCCACATCGCGCTCGTGGGCGAACGATCAACAATCCGATGAGGCAACGTCAAAGCGGCTTTCGGCCAAGGCGACAAGTCAGGAGGGTCGTGCAAACACAGCGAGCTGGATCCGTTGTCTATCAACAGGCCGGAAGGCTAGGAGGCCGTTGAACAACGAGCTACTAATGATCCAGTATAAACTCGTTGCTGTTCAAGAGGGCCCACCAGATGCTCTCGAGAAACTCGGCGGGGCGTCGCGAACGCGCCCGCAGCGGAGCAATCGCCGCCCATTCGCGGCGAGTCGGCTTGCGAGCCAGCGCGGCCAAGAAGAGGTGCTCGACCTGCTGCTCGAGGCCCAGGTCGCTGCTCACCACCTGATGGAGCAGGCCTTCGGCATTGCCGGCGCTGGTGGCTCGCCGCATCAACGGACCGTTCATCAACACCAACGCCTGCCGCACGTCGCCCTGGAAGGTGCTCTGCTCCTGCCCCTCGTCCGTTCCCATCGACTGCACGAACTGCCCCAGCCAGCGGGTGCGGCTCTCGATCGTCGCCGGCAAGTTGGGATCGGCCGCCTCGGGCCGCGGCAATCCGGCTTGAGCAACCAGCAGGAGCGAATCGTAGACTGCCTCGGGCGGCAGCTGCCGAGTGTAGAAGCGGCTAAACAGCGGCTGGCCGCCGGACTCGGGCGAGTCGAGCTCAGCCGTCTGCGTCACCTGACTCGTGCGGCTAAAACCGTCCGAGGCCGCGATCCACCGGACCAGCCGCTTGAGCGAAAAACCGCTCGCCACAAACCGCTCCGCCAGTAGCTCGAGCAGCTCGGGGTGAGTGACCGGATTGTGCGGGCCCATATCGTCGACCGGCCGAGTAAAGCCGTAGCCGTGAAATTGCGCCCAGAGACGATTCACCGCGGCCCGACTCAGCTGAGGATCTTTGACGACGAAGTCCGCCAGAATGCGGCGGCGGTGCACGCGATCAATGCGGCCATCGGCCGGAATCGGCTCGCCGCCCGGATAGGCCGGCACGGCGGCCACGGTCTCCCCATTGATCCGCTCGAAGAACACCTCGGCTTCCAACAATCCCCCGGGGCCTTCGCCGGCAAAGTCCACATCCACCAATTGAGCTCCATGCGGACCACGCTTCATCTTCATCTGTCGGAAGAACGCGTTCAACGACCAGAACTGATGCTGCGACCACTCCTTGTTCGTCGGATGCGGATGACATTGCACGCAGCTCACCTGGCGGCCGTGAAACACGCTGAAGGTGCGAGTTGTCGCCAACAGAGCGCGATCGTCGCCGCCGTTGTCCATGGTGGCGAGCAGAAAGTTGGTGGCCGGGTTGTAGTTGTCGCCGCCTGGCTGACTTTCGCCGCTGGCGGAGATCAGTGCCCGCACGAGTTCGTCATACGGCATGTCTTGTCGAATCGCGTCCCGCAAAAAAGTCTCGAGGTCCACGCGACTGGCGACCGAGTTCTCCGCCTGACCGCCCTGACGACCGATCAGCGCATTGCCCCAAATCGCCGCCCAGTGCGCTGCGTACTCGTCGCGATACGCTTCGCCCTCCTGAAGTTCCGTGATCAAGCGACGGCGACGATCGGGCGCGGCATCCGAACTGAACGCCGCCAACTCGCGGACGGTCGGAATGCGTCCGACGAGCTGCAAGAACACGCGGCGGCACCACTGCTCGTCCGTGGCCGGCGCCGCGGTCACACCCGCATCTCGCCACGACTTGCCGAGCCATTGGTTCATTGCCTGGATCACGTTTTCATCCGACCACGTGTCCGCAACGGGCTCCGTCGGCTCGTCGTCAATCTCCGGCGTCTCCGCGGTGAACAGCTCTTCCTCAGCCGTCGGGAACAGCGGCTCATCAAACGGGCTCAACGCAATTTCGGGCCGAGGCTCCGCGTCACTCGACTTGTGAGAATTCTTCGTGCCGTTATCGGGGGCTTTCTCGCGGCCTTTAGTCGGCGAAGGGTTGCGGCCCTTTGCCTTGGTTGCCCGAGACGTCGGCGCGTCGGCGGGATCGCCGGCGGACCCTCGCGAATCGGCAACTTGCTGATTCGTTCCCGCCGGAGGTCGCCAGATGAGCAACGCAACCAGCAGCAGCAAGGCGGCAGCGGACATCCAGCCCACCGCTGCTCGGCGGCGCGGCCGAGCAGCACGGCGGACCACCCTGACGCGAACGTTGGACTGCCCAGCGGATGACGGCTGGAGCTCGGCGTCGTTGCGAGGCAACGGGGGCGCCGCCGGCTCCCAGGCGTCCGCCGTCGGCGTCCCTTCCAAACTAGGCTCGGCCTCGAGTCCCCAGGGGTTGGTCCACTGGGCCTCACAAGCGTCGCCTGCCTGCTGCTCGAAACGGCGGAGGATCTCGTCGCCCATCGCCTCCGGCTGGCCGCCCAATACCTCCTCCAAGCAGGCGTCGATCACGCGGTGGGCCGCTGCCTCTGCCGGCGTCGGCGCGGCGATTGGCGCCGCTTCGTCGACCTGTTGCTCCGTCGCCGGGTGCGCAGCCGTCTCCAAACGTGACAGGATCTTGTCCGTCAAGTCAGGGGCGCCGCCGAGCATATGCTCGAGGCAGGCGTCAAGGATGCGTTCGGTCGGGTTCACGACGTTCCTGGGGATCGCAGAATGAAGATCGCTGCCTAAAGTTCGCTGATTAAAGATCGCTGCCTAAAGTTCGCTGATTAAAGGTCGCTGATTTTGCGCTCCACACATTCGCGCAATTGTTGCTTGGCTCGCTGCATCAAGTTTTTGGCGCCATGCTCACTGATGTTCAGCGCCGCGGCGATCGCGGATCGCGATGCGCGATCCTCGAATCGCATCCGCAGCGATTGCTGTGCGCGTTCGGTGAGCAATGAGAAACACTGGCGCAGCTTGGCGATCAGCCCGTCGCCGGTCGAGTCGTCGCGCAGCCATCGCTGCCAGGCCGCATCCAGCAGGTCCAATTCCTCCATCCCGACGACAACGCCGCGGCGACGCTGAAAGGAGACAAACAGATTGCGCGCCACCGTTCGCAAGTACGCGCCCGTCGCCTGGTCGTCGCGATGCTCGAAGGACGACTGAAGCACTTTGAGAAACGTCTCCTGCGTCAGATCGTCCGCCAGCGCGCGGTCACACCCGAGCGATCGCAAGTATCGCCAGACGCCGGCTTGATGATCTTGAATCAAGCGAGCGGGGTCGTAGGTGGGAGAGGTGGATGGGGGATTCATCACCTTGACCGGAGGAAAGCCTCTGCGAAGTCTTGCTGACGAGCAGTCGTTTCAAAAAAACGGCGGGCCATGGTGGCCCGCCGAAGGGATTCGTCATTGGGGACCACCGCACAGGGGTGCCGTCCAGCGCCTTGCGGTTGCGCACCGGACACCTCTGTCGGCGCCAATCGGCCTTACGCAAACAACTCGCGAATGACCTTGCCGCTGTTGGCGATCTTCATCGGGCGGCCGCTCTTGCTGGTGAAGGTGGTCTCGAGCGAAATGCCGAGCGCCTTGCAGACCGACGCCATCACGTCCTGCGACGTGTAGGGCTCCGTCTCAACTCGCGTGCCTTCCGAGTTGGTCTCGCCGACGGCGATGCCGCCGTTCATGCCGCCGCCGCCCACGACCACGCTCCAGGCGCGAGCCCAGTGGTCGCGACCGGCGTTGCCGTTGATCCGGGGCGTGCGAGAGAACTCGCCCATCCAGATGATCGCGGTGTCCTGCAGCAACCCGCGCTGCTCCAAGTCCTCGACCAAGGCGCTCATCGCCTGGTCCAGCTCGGGCAGCTTGGTGTCCGCCAGCGTGGTGTGGATGTTCTGGTGGTTGTCCCAGCCGCCCAGATCCACTTCGATGAACGGCACGCCGGCCTCGACCAGACGGCGAGCCATCAGGCAGCCGCGGCCGAAGTTCGTGTTGCCATAGCGCTCCTTGACCGGCTCGGGCTCGGTGGCGACTTTGAACGCCGCCATCTGCTCGCTGGTCATCAAGTTCAGCGTCTTCTTCAGGATGTCCTGATGATCACCCGCGGCGGCGCCGCGATTCTGGCTGATGAAGCCCTTCTCGATCAGGTCCAAGGCGTACATCCGCTGCATCAACCGGGAGTCGTCCAGTCCCATTTCGAGGTTGCGGACCTGCCCGTTGCTGCTCACGGTGAACGGCGCCCAGGCCATGCCCAAGAAGCCGGGGCCGACCGAGCCGCCGCCGACCGAGACGAACGGCGGAATCTCCAAGCCGCCGCCCCGCTGGTCCATCAGCTCATGAGACAACACGGCGCCGTAGCTCGGGTGCTCGACGTTCGGGTTGGGCACGTAGCCCGTGTGCATGTAGTAGCGACCGCGATTGTGGTCCGCCTCGCGAGTGCTCATCGAGCGGATGATGGCCATGTTGTGCATCTGCTTGGCCATCAACGGCATGTGCTCGCAGATCTGCGCATTGCCGCTGGTCGCGATCGGACGGAAGGGCCCGCCCGTGGCCGCGCCCGGCTTGAGGTCCCAGATGTCGATCGTCGACGGACCGCCGCCCATCCAAAGCATGATCGCCGACTTGCGATTGCTCTTCAGCGTCGCCGCGTGCGTCCGCAAGCTATGGCCCAGCGACAGCGCCGGCGCCGTGAACGCGGTCGCCGCCGCCATGTGCCTCATGAAGTGACGTCGCGACATGCCTTGGGGAATCTTCATCTCTCTCATGCTCCGTTAGGTGATCCCCGGAGCCAGCGGCCCGGGATAGGTTGCTCGGATGTTGCTCGGATGTGTGTGTGATGCGGAACGACTCGCAATGTCCTGCGAACTCGCGATGTCGTTCAAACTCGCGATGTCGTTCAAACTCGCGATGTCATCCCTCGCTGACGCTTCGGGTTTCCTTAGTGGTTCATGATGAACTCGTTGCTGTTGAGCACCGCCCACCACATGTCTTGCAGCGCGGCGGCCTGATCGCCCTTGCGGGCCAGCAACAGTTTATTGGCCACGGTCACTTCGGCGTTGGTCGCCGAACGCCCCAGCCCTGCCATGAACAAGTAGTCGATCTTTTGTGCCGGCTTCAACGGACTGTCGGCAATCTGCCCCAGGAAGCTGCCCTTGTCGGTGCCGGTGGCGCGTTTAATCAAGTCGCCGTTCATCATCATCAGCGCTTGCGGGATCGTGCCGTTGAAGGTCGTCGCCTCCTGGCCCTCGTCGGTTCCGAATGCCTGCACGAACTGCTGCAACCACTGCGTCTTTGACTTCTCCTGCTCCTCGTACGAGCCGCGAGTCTTCTGCGCCTGAGTGGCGACAATCAGCGACTCGTATAGCTCCTCGGCCTGCATCTGGCGAAGATAGAAGTGAGTGAACTTGGGCAGCTCGCCCAACAACGGATCGTCGGACTTGTTGCCCGCAGTCACACGGCTCGACAGGGAGTACGCTTCGCTGAGCGTGATCCAGCGAATCAGGTCCTTGAGGTTGTAGCTGTTCTTGCGAATCTCGGTCGACAGGTAGTCCAGCAACTCGGGATGCGAAGGCGGGTTGTGCGGCCCCATGTCGTCGATCGGCTTGGTGAAGCCGTAGCCGAGGAAATGAGCCCAATAGCGATTGACCAACATGCGGTCGATATACTCGCTCTGCAGCATCAGCTTGCCGAGCTCGTTTCGCCGCACCACATCCTCGATGTAGCCGCTAGGCTCGATGTCAGTGCCATCGACGAAGCGCGGCATGGCGCTGCGTACCTCGCCGTTGCGCAGCTCATAGAAGACCTCGGCCTCCTCGGGGTTCAGCCCCTCGCCGGCAAAGTCCTCGTTCACCAGCTCGGCCGACGCGACATCGCGAGTTCCCGGAACAAACGTCCGCAACGCCCGAGTCTGACGGAAGATGGCGTTCATCTCCCAAAACTTCTGCTGCTTCCATTCGTTGAACGGATGATTGTGGCATTGAGTGCATTGCACCTGGAGCCCCATGAAGATCTTGCTGGTCTCGGAGGTGGCCAGCGTCGCCTTCTCCTCGTTGACCTTCATGACCAAAAAGTTCACGGCGCCGTTGAAGTTGTCGCTGCCCGGGCTGGAGCTGCCCGTCGCCGTGACCAGCTCGAACACCATCTTGTTGTACGGCTTGTTGCGCGCGAACGTGTCGCGGAGATACTTCTGCATGCCCTCCCGACTGGTCAGCGTATTGCGCTCGGTGCCGCCCGAACGGCCAATCAAAATGTTGGTCCAGATCGTGGTCCAGTTTCGCGCGTACTCTTCGGTGTACTTCTCGTCCTCCAACAGCATGTTGACCAAGTCATCGCGCTTGTTGACGGACTTGCTGTTCAAGAACTCCTTGAGCTCGTTGACCGACGGGACGCGGCCGAGCACATCCAGGAACACCCGACGACACCACTCGCTCTCCGTCGCCGGTGTCGATGGCGTCAGCTCGTAATCGGCCCACCCCTGCTGAACCAGGCGATTGATCTGCTCCACCTGGGGAATGCGGCTTTGCGACGAACTCTCCTGGGCCGTCACACGACCGGTGGTGGCCAACACGGCCGCGGCGAGCAACAACGTCCTGGAAATTGTCATGTTGTTTCCTTCTGATTCCATGTCGGCCCGGCAAATTGGCGCCTCAACCATCTAAACGAGGCGTAATTCCCAAAGTACTCACGATTTCGCGAAAAACCAACGAAGCTGCGGACGACGTGGGTGGAGATTTTTTGAAGATAATTTCCAAACGGCCCGTCAAGCCAACTGCTTGCACACTATGTAACTGTATCAAAACGCAACATCTGCAGCAAAATAATACAGGCAAAATGCAACACCCTGGCCGATTGCAGACTTGGCCAGAGTCCGTCACCCCGTCGGTTTCAAGGCCCTACGGGTGGCGAGCCGACGATGCTCGCCGTGCGCCAGGCAGAGTGCCTGGATGTGATTGATCGCCCAAGAAGGCACGAAAAGCCTGGGCAATGCGCAAAAAAAAGAGCTGCAAGATGGCAAGTGCACCAAGCAGCTCATTTTCCCACGGAATGGGCGCCTCTTCCCGTTCCGCTTGATCTTCTCAGGTTCCGGCCCGATACAAAGCGCCTCTTCTCTGTTCCGGCCCGACCGAGGTTGTCCACCTAATTGCACATGTCGTGCCAAAACTATCACAGCGGCGCGATTCGACCGAATTCGGCGCTGGTCAGTCGGACCACCAGCGGCTCACGGCGCCCACGACCACCCACGCCAACATCGGCCCTGCACACAAGATCACCATTCCCAACAGCAGCCGGAAGCGATCCCCGGTCACGGACGCCAGATAGAACTGGTACACGGCGGCCATCCCGACCGCGACCACCAATGTCAGCATCATGATGCCGCGGATGCCAAATCGCATGTGATCCTTTCCTCTCGTCCAACAGCCGGCTGAAAACGGCCCCCGGCCTGCTAAAGAAAACGTAGTCCGCGGAGGAGCTCTCCCATCACGGGCGGCGCCCCGAGGGGAACGTGGAGGCAGCAAGCCGGCGATTTGCTGGAGTCCAGCACGAGCTGTCGCGTGTTGGGCACGCAATAGCCCGTCTCGCAGGGCTCATGCCCGTGGACCAGCAGGTCGGCGTCGACGAGCCTTGCGAAGGCGTCGGCGTTTTCCTGGCGGAAATCTCGCCCCCACACCAGTCGGAAGGCGGCGCCACCGCGAACCAGATCGGGGTTTCGAAGCGGACGAGAGAAGACCTCGGCGTCAAACGCCTCCAGGTCCAGGTCCGCCGGGGCGCTATGAGAAACCCAAATGCGATTGGAAAGCCGTATTGCCAGGGGGCAGCTGCGAATGAATTCACAGGCGGCGGCGCGGATCTCTTCCGCCGCCTCACCGTATTGCTGCTCCATGCCGAAGCGAAACTGGAGATTCAGCATCCGGTTCCCTTTCACGATCGCCAACTCAATGAGTTCGGCCAATTCGTGATTGCTGAGCAGGAAGTGGACGCGATCGGGATACTGTACCTTGAGCCTCGCGACATCCTCCAACATCAGGTGCGACATACAGGCTCGCGTGCCCGGGTAGAACGGCCCGCCGTGGCAGACCTCCTGAAGCACTAAATGCCGGCGCGGCTGGGCCTCGAGATCGGCATATTTCAGGATTCGCCCCAAGTTAACGCGATGCCCGTGCAGATCGGCAGAGACGACGACATCGTCACCGGGGCAACCCGTCGGCTCGCCGATGTGCACCACACAGCCCACGCGACCGGGCGTGCGCAGATTCGCCTCGGCGGCCTTCCGGTAGACTCGCAAGATGGACTGCACATCCGACATCAATTACCCAACGTAGTGCAGGCTGCCAGCCTGCAACCTGCGGAGACAACCGCAACCATCACAGCCTGTGCCACGACAACCACAGGCTGGCAGCCTGTGCCACGACAACCCTCACAGTCTGGCAGCCTGTGCCACGATCTGAGGCCGTTGCGGATTATACGAGAATTGCCGGATGCAGTGATTCTCTCAATATTCCGGGATAGTCCGCCGATGAAAAGGACACAGACCCAACGGCTTGTTGAGAATCACCCTTTGGCGAACCGAGCACCCTCAACCGATGGATGAGGATTGCCGATCGGCAATTGACTTTCAACGGCCTCCTATCTCATCCGCCGCTCCCTGCATGTCTCACGAGTGGCGACTTGATCACGTCCCACGGCCCGACCCAATCGGATGGCTGCCGCGAGGCGCCTCCCGGCTCTAGGGATATGCGGAAGGAACTAGCAATGACCAAACACATGATGTACGTGGCGGCTGTGGCGTTGATGGCCCTGGGCAGTGGCTGCCAACACCACAACTTGGCCTCCAACTGCGGCAGTTGTGGAGACACCATCGTCGGCTGCGACTCCTGCGGCTCGGCGTGTGGTTGCGGCGGTGGCTGCGAATGCGGCTCGGGCGGCGGTTGCCAGTCGGGCAACTGCCAAGGCTGCAACGCCGGCCGTGGCGGACGTGGTGGCCGAATGGCCGGCTGCAACGGCGACGGCACGTGCAACGGCGCCTGCGGTGGCGGTCGTTGCGGTGGCCGATTGGCCGGGGCCTTGCACAACGGTGCGCCGGCGCGAGTGGGCACGTTGCCGCATGGCCACGATCCCACCAACATCCAGCCGGGTCCGCCCTCGGGCACTTATGCCTACCCGTACTACACGATGATGGGCCCGCGCGACTTCCTGAATCCCAACCCGCCGTCGATCGGTCGATAAGCGTCGATGGGATCACGCCGCCGACAGACAGAAAGTTGACAGCGGCAACAAAGATTTAACGTCGGAACACTCCCCGTTGGGCGATCACGTTGCCTTGATCGCCTCACCGGGGAGTTTCTATTTCTGCCGTGGCTTGCGCCGATGCTTGATCCCTCGCTGACGCTTCGGGTTTCCTTGCAAGCACGCTGCCGTGTATGCGCCGATTATTCGCAGGGACCCACCACCAACGAGATGTTTTGGCCACCGAATCCAAAGCTGTTCGACAGCGCGATCCGGCAGTTCGCCTCGCGGGCCTCGTTGGGGATGTAGTCCAAGTCGCACTCGGGATCGGGGAACTCGTAGTTGATGGTCGGCGGCAGCACGTTGTGCTTCATCGCCATCAGACAGACGATCATCTCGGTCGCCCCGGCGGCGGCGATCAAATGGCCCATCATGCTCTTGGTGCTGGAGACCGGAGTCGACATCGCGTGCTCGCCGAACACCTCGCGGCAAGCGACGGTCTCGACGCGATCGTTCACTTTGGTGCTGGTGCCGTGTGCATTGACGTAGTCGACCTGCTGCGGCTCGATGCCCGCGTCCTTCAGCGCCATCCGCATGCAAGCGATGGCCCCGCGGCCTTCGGGATGAATGTCGGTAATGCGAAAGGCGTCGGCAGTCGTGCCGTAACCAAGCACTTCGCCATAGATATTGGCGCCGCGCGCCTTGGCCCGCTCCAGCTCCTCCAAGACGATCATCGCGCCGCCTTCGCCGAGCACAAAGCCATCGCGATGGAGGTCGAACGGTCGCGACGCCTTCTTCGGCTCGTCGTTGTTCTTGGACAGTGCGGTCAACAGGTTGAAGCCCGTCACGCCCAGCGGGTGAATCATGCTGTGAGCGCCGCCGGAGATCATCACATCCGCGTCGCCGCGGCGGATCATCTCGGTCGCCTCGCCGATCGCCTGACTGGAGGCGGCGCAGGCCGTCAGGCAGTTGGCGTTAGGCCCTTGAGCGTTGAACAAGCTGGCCAGATGTCCGGCCGGCACGTTCGGCTCTTGCTCCATTTCAAGTTTCGGGTCGAGCAACCCAAGCCCGGCCTTGAGCAGCTTGGCCATATCGATGTCATTCTCGCGCAGCGAGGCGGTGACAATGCGAGTGAAGGCGTCGAAGTCCTGACTTCCCTCGCCGCTGCCGAGGTACACACCGACGCGCACCGGATCGATCGGTGTCTCGAGCGCTCCGGAGTCAGCGACGGCCTGCAGCGCCGCTCCGGCGGCGAACTTGCTATGTCGTCCGCGCTGCTCCCAGATCTCCGGGTCGAGCCCCGCCGTGCGATAATCCCAATTCCGGACTTCGGAGCTGAATTTGGTGGGGAAACGGCTCGCATCAAAGACGGTGGTGTAGTCGACGCCCGACTTGCCCTCACACAGCGCCTGCCACATCGTCTCCACGTTGGCGCCCAACGGATTGATCACGCCAATCCCGGTGATCACGACCCGGCGTCTCATGAATGGTCCTCGATCGAGCAAAGGGGAACAGTGGTTGGGCCGCAGTAACATGGCCCCGGCCGAACTTCCGCCATTAGAGCACAGAACGGCCATCTCGCCGATGCGAGTCGTGGATTTGGGCCCGCAGACGCCGCCCCCGGCCTGCGGCCATTTGCGCGGTCATGGGGACGCCGTCCCGCATGACGGCGGAACCAACCGCCAATCAGGCAAATTGCTCCCGCTCGGCAATCAACAGGTGCTCGGGCGGCTCCAATCGGTCCCCTCCAGCATCCACGCCGACATCGTAGACGCCGAACAAACGCAGCATGGCCAGCAGCAGATGGGGCTCAAAGATCGGGTCGGGGAAGCGGTCGTCCAGATGGGCGAAGATCAGTTCAAGCTCGCCCTGCAGCTCGCCATCGGCGAGCACGACGCCCGAGGCGATCGCTCCATCCTCCTGGATGTCCTCCACTTTCGCCTCAAAGCGCAGTTGGCTGCCCGCGGCCACGGGCCGACGAAACTCCGCCTTGCCCACCTTGGCCAGCACGACGCGCGTCTTGAAGGCTTTGGCCTCGCCCACCAGCAAACCGGCGGTCTGCGCCATGCCCTCGATGATCAACGCGTGCGGGTACAGCGACAGCGCCGGCAAATAGCCGTCACAGGGCGGGTCGCTCAGCGTGGTGTTCTTGATCGCCACGGCGCGTTCGCCGCTGCGAAACTCCACAAAACGGTCAATCCACATCCAGCGCATGGCGCATCGTCACCGGTAATTCATGACTGAACTTGCGGTCTGCGGCAGCAGCTGCAGGTGCACCACGGGCGCCCGCCACAGGCAATCGCAAAGAGATCTACTCGGCCCCGACTCGCGACTCGATGTAGCGGCAAAGGTCGTTGACAGTGAGCATTTCGCCGAATTCCTGCACCACCGGATTCGTCTCGAACTTCGAGAGGTCGGCAAACGGCATGCGCTCCTTCAGCACAACCAGGCCGGCGGCGTTGACCTTGCCGTCCTCGACGTATTGGGCGTCGGTCAGCACGTCCTGAGGGAACAGGTCGGCTTGCGGAATCTCGATCTCGAACGCCTTTTCCAAGCGAAACACGATGTCGAGGAAGTCAATCGACTCGGCGCCGAGGTCGCCCACCATCGTGGCATCTCGGGTCACTTCGTCGTCATCGACTCCCAACGCATCAACCAGGGCCGTCTGCACCTTATCGAACACTTCGTCTTTGGTAGGCATTTCGTCTCCAATAACATCAAATGATTTTGACTGGCTCGGCTCGACGAGGCACACTGCCCGTAGGTGCGAAGCCCGCTGTTTCCATGAGTTGATTTGGTTTGATCCGTCGATCGACCACTGGCCCAATCCGCATCGCTTGGGGTCAGTTTGTTTCGGACCGGGTCAATTCCTCAAAAAGGTCTCGCAACCCACGCCGCATGGCGCCTTCGGAGGCGGCACGCAACGGATAGTGGTCCGCGACATGGCGGCGTTCCAGCACCATGCGGGCCGTGAACGCAACTGTCGACTCTTTATCGGGTCCCGCAACGGTCCCCTTTGCTTTAAACGAGGTGGTTTGCTCCTCGTGCTTCAACACATCCATCGTGACCGTCAAAGTCTGCCCCGGCGTCACGAAATCGCTGTATTTGACATTTCTGGCCGCCTGGAGCGTGACCAACGGATGCTCAAACGCGTCGGTCGCCAGCACCAGCCACATGCCGGCCTGAAAACAGGCCTCCAACATAAGCACCCCCGGCATCACCGGGAACAAGGGGAAGTGGTCTTTGAGAATCGTCTCCTCGGCGCGAAGCAACCGATGGGCCTGGATGAACTTGCCGGGCTCCCACTCGTCAATCCGGTCGATCTGCTGAAATTCCATCCGCTATGTCCGCTGAGGGCACCAGTAAGGTTTGGGGGGATATGGGGGATGGAATTGGTTAACGGGAGGAAACGGGCGGGAGGGGCCGCAGGGCGCAAATTTGGCGCCACACTGCCGTCAACGGCCATCGCCGCCGTTACCAAGTTATAGATGGGGTTAAAATATAGCGATGAGGCACTTTAGTCACAACCGAACCTGCCAGCCGGGCCAGCAATTTTCATCCCCTCGCCATCTTTTCGGTGAGGTGCTGATCCAGCCCCAACCAGCCCAGTCCAGTCCCCAGTCCAGTCCCCAGTCGGCTGTTTCGGACGCCACTTGAGCCTACCCCCGTTTGTCGACCCGTTGGCCCCCTGGTATACCTTCTCGCATGCGCAAGGGAATTCCCGTATCTCCAGGTGTCTCGACGGGCACGGCCTACTGCATCCACCAAATCTTCGTGAATCCGGACACAAAGCGTCTGGAAGATTCCGAGGTGACTGCGGAACTGGCGGCGTACGAGACTGCGCGCGACCAGACGGCCGTCGATCTGAACGCGTTGCGATCGAAGGTTGAATCCCAGGTAGGGGGCCCTGAGGCCGCGATTTTCGCGGTCCATCTGTCGATCCTGCGGGATGCCGCTTTCACCGAGAAGGTGCGAACCTGGATCGTCAAAGACCGGCTCACCGCCCAAGCCGCCCTGCACCGGCTGCTCAACGAGTACAGCGCACTCTTCTCGCGGACTCAGGACCCCTATCTCCGCGAACGGCTCAACGACGTCCAGGATGTGGTCATCCGGCTCAGCGCCCACCTTTCGGACGTGCCCAAACAGAACACCTCGCTGCCGGGCTCGCTGATCGTTGTGGCGGGCGAGTTGTTGCCGTCGCAAGTCGTCGCGCTCGGCGGCGCCGACGTGCACGGCATCGTGACCGAAGCCGGCAGCCAGACCAGCCACGCGGCCATCATCGCCCGTAGCCGAGGCATTCCGGCGGTCTCGGGCGTGTCCGGGATCCTCCGCCAAGTCAAAACCGGCGACGCGATCATCGTCGACGGCCGCTATGGCCACGTCATCATCAACCCGGATCCGGAACAGCTCGCCGCCTATCGCAAGATCGAACGCGACTTCATCAACCTCAAGGATCAGCTCGCCGCCAACCGCGACCAGCCGGCGCGCACCGAGGACGGACAGCCGCTGCAGTTGCTGGCCAATATCAACAACGCCGCCGATGCCGAGGCTGCGGTCAACATGGGCGCGACCGGCGTCGGTCTATTCCGCACCGAATATCTCTATCTAACCCATCCAGATGTCCCGGACGAGGACGAGCAACTCAAGGCCTACTGCGAGATTATCGACGCCAGCCCGCGCAAACAGGTCACCATCCGTTCGCTGGACATTGGCGGAGACAAGACGGTCCCTTACCTCGGCCACACGCACCAGGAAGCCAACCCCTTCCTGGGCTGGCGCAGCATCCGGCTTTCGTTCGAACACCCGGAGTTCTTCAACACCCAGCTGCGAGCCGTATTTCGAGCGGCCAAGTACGCGGCCGAGAACGGCGGGAAAGTCAAGTTGATGTTCCCGATGATCACGACACTCGAGGAACTACACCGAGTGCGGGCCATCGTGCGACGCGTTTGCCAGCGCCTCGAAGAGGAAAAGAAGCCGTTCCTCAAGCCGCCCATCGGCATGATGGTCGAAGTGCCCGCCGCGGCGATCTCGATCGGCGACATGCTGCACGCGGTCGACTTCGTCTCGATCGGTTCGAACGACCTGGTTCAGTATCTGATGGCGGCCGACCGCGACAACCCCAAGGTCAGCCACCTCTGCCAGCCGCTGGCGCCGCCGGTGCTGCGAATCCTGTCGCAAGTCATCCGCGCCTGCAAACGCGCCCGCAAACCCGTGACACTCTGCGGTGAAATGGCCGGTCAGCCTCGCGCCTTCACGCTGCTATTGGGGATGGGTCTGCGCAACTTCAGCATGAGCCCGGCGCTGATTCCCACCATCAAGGAGCTGGCCACCCATGTCTCGATGGAGATGGCCGAAAAGGTGACTCGGCAAGCGCTGACGCTGCGGACCACGGCCAACGTCAAGCGGTTCATGTCCGAACAACTCGAGGCGATGGCGCCCGGCTTGGCGATCTTGGAGACGCAGTAAGTCGGCCGTTGAAAGTTCGGCAAGCAGTTAGGAGGCGGCTTTGGCGCTGTCCAGCGCTTCCTGCATATCCGCTTTGGAAGGCATGCCGGTCCACCGCTGCAGCACCTCGCCGTTGCGAACGACCAGCAGCGTGGGGATGTTCTGCACGCTGTACTTGATCGCGGTCTGCTGGTGCTCCTGGATGTTCAACTTGCCGATCTTCGCCGAGCCGGCGTTTTCGGCGGCCAACTCCTCGATCACCGGCAGCAATGCGCGGCAAGGCATGCAATAGGGCGCCCAAAAGTCGACGAGCACGGGTTGGTCCGCCTGCAGCACCTCGGCGTCAAAATTCTGATCGGTGAATTCCTGGACGGACATATCTCGCTCCTCAATGTGCGGCGTTGGCTGTTCGAATCAGGGGAATTCTAGAAGAGAAGCGGTCATCCGGAAAGACGCATCGGACTCGCCACGGCGAATTTCCCGCCGAAGGGCCTCTTCACAGCAGTCCGGAGAATCCCACACAACCCGGGGCATCACCCAGGCATGCCGCGGTGCCGTAGACCGAGCAGGCATGCCGCGGCGCCGTAGACCCGAGCATCGCCCGGGCATGCCGCGTCGCCGTAGACCGAGCATCGCCCAGCATGCCGCGGCGCCGTAGACCGAGCATCGCCCCGTTGGTTTCACTGAAGGCCAAAGGCCTTCTTCAACGTAGCCCGGGGCATCGCCCCGGGTGCTGTGCGGGCGTTTCATTTTCGCGTTTGTCGCGGCAAACATTGCCGAAGGCTGAAGGCCTTCCTCAACGTAGCGGGGCATCGCCCCGGGTGTGCCGCCTCAACGTAGACCGAGGCATCGCCCTGGGTGTGCCGCGACAACGTAGAACGAGGCATCGCCCGGCATCGCCCCGTTGGTTTCACTGAAGGCCGAAGGCCTTCTTCAACGTAGCCCGGGGCATCGCCCCGGGTGCTGTGCGGGCGTTTCATTTTCGCGCGTGTCGCGGCAAACATTGCCGAAGGCTGAAGGCCTTCCTCAACGTAGCGGGGCATCGCCCTGGGTGTGTCGCGACAACGTAGAACGAGGCATCGCCCGGCATCGCCCCGTTGGTTTCACTGAAGGCCAAAGGCCTTCTTCAACGTAGCCCGGGGCATCGCCCCGGGTGCTGTGCGGGCGTTTCATTTTCGCGCGAGTCGCGGCGAACATTGCCGAAGGCTGAAGGCCTTCCTCAACGAAGCGCGCTTGCCCCACGGAGTCGCGGGGTTCGTTTCCGCATTGTCGCGCGTGTCGGCCTACAAAGACGAAGGGCTTTCATGAATTGAACGAGGCGGCACGCGACGAACCGCTGCCCTTACGTTATTGAAGGCCTTCGGCCTTCGACAAGGATCGTCGCGAGGAATACCCAGGGCGTTGCCGGCATCGCCCCGGATTTGCCACAATTTGTCCTGGCCACGCTGCCGGGATCTCGATGCGTCCCTCGCTGACGCTCTGACGCTTCGGGTTTCATTCTTGCGCACGCTGCTGAAATCTCGATTCCAAATTCCGGCGCCGAGCGAACCTGGCTTGCCGAATCGAGTCCGTACAATGTCCTCAACGGAACTTCGGCTTGTGATCGGCAGGATCGGGTGGCAACTGTTCGTCGACCTGCTGAGCTAACAGCGTCGTCGACGGGACGTGCGAGGACGAGCATGTACGAACTTTATGGGCATACGGCGGACCTCGGGATGCGCGTCGTCGCCGACTCGCTTGAGCAACTGTTGCTCGACGCGGCGGACGGATTTCGAGCCATGGTCCTGCCCGACTCCAGCGGCTTGGCCGGCGATGAGTCGATCGAGGTCGCTGTGCCGGCATCAACGGAGCGGCTCGACGATTTGCTGTTTGATTGGCTCAGCGAGCTCTTGCTTCTGTTTGAAACGGAACACTTTCTCGCCCAATCGATCGAGCTACACATCGATGGCTGGCCATCGCACCGGACCTCACAAGGGTCGCGGCCGGACACCGACGCGGCTGCGAGCCTGACGCTGCGAGCAACGCTGCGCGGCCAACGGATCGACCCGGACCAGTGGCGGCTCGAGCACGAAGTGAAGGCGGTCACCTACCATCAGCTGGAGCTCTGCCACCGCGACGGACAGTGGCAGGGAAATGTCATTGTGGACATTTAGGCAAAACGGCCAGCGCGAGCAAAAGCGAGCAACACATCATGAGTAACAGCGGCCCCTATCGCGGCCCATTGGAGCAAGTGGACGACTGCCGCTGGCGAATCCCTCGCAGCTACAAGCCGGGCATGCGCGTGGACGGCATGATCTTTGCCAGCGAGGCGTTGGTCGACCAGATCAAGGGCGACCAGGCGCCGGAGCAGGTGGCGAATGTCGCCTGTCTGCCGGGCATCCAGCAGGCCAGCTTGGCGATGCCGGACATCCACTGGGGATACGGCTTCTGCATCGGAGGCGTCTGCGCCACGGACCCGCAGGAGGGCGGCGTCATCTCGCCCGGAGGCGTTGGCTACGACATCAACTGCGGCGTGCGCCTGGTGCGCACCAATCTCCACTATCGAGACGTCAAGCATCGCATCCAGGATCTTGCCGATGTGCTGTTCGCGCAGGTGCCGGCGGGCGTGGGCCGGGAGGGACGATACGTCTTCCAAGGCCGCAAGATGGACGAGCTGCTCGCGCAAGGCACCCACTTCCTGAGCCAGCAGGGGCTGGCGACGGACAGGGACCTGTCATTCACCGAGGCCACGGGGCGGATGACCGCGGCCCGCCCCGAGGAGGTGAGCCACAAGGCTCGCCAGCGCGGCGCCAAACAGTGCGGCACGCTCGGCTCGGGAAACCACTTCCTCGAAGTGCAGATCGTCGACGCCGTCTTCGATGACCTCGCCGCTCAAGCGATGGGGCTCGAGAAGGACTTGGTCTGCGTGATGATCCATTCAGGCTCGCGCGGGCTGGGTTACCAGGTCTGTGACGACGCGCTGCGCAGTCTCCGCGGCGTCCCCGAGCGGCATGGCATTCAACTGCCCGATCGGCAGCTCGCCTGCGCGCCGATCGACAGCTTGGAAGGCCAGTCCTATCTGGGCGCCATGTGCGCCGCGGCCAACTTCGCCTGGTGCAACCGCCAGCTGCTGATGTGGCAGGCTCGCGAATGCTTCGAGGCCGTGTTCGGACGCAACTGGGAGCAGCTGGGGATGGAGCTGGTGTACGACGTGGCTCACAACATCGCCAAGCTGGAAGAGCACGAAGTGGCGCACGGCGAGCGACGCTCGCTTTGGGTCCACCGCAAAGGCGCCACGCGAGCGTTCCCCGCAGGGCATCGCGAGCTGCCCGAGGCCTACCAGACGATCGGACAGCCGGTGCTGATCCCCGGCGACATGGGCCGCGCCAGCTGGGTCATGGCGGGCCAGCCAGGCAGCATGAGCCAGACTTTCGGCTCCGCCTGCCACGGCGCCGGACGCCGCATGAGCCGCACGGCGGCCGTCAAAGCAGCACAGGGCCGAGACATTCAAAAGGAGCTGCTGCGAAGCGGCGTGCACGCGCGAGCGAAAAGTTGGAAGGGCTTGGCCGAGGAGCAGCCGGATGCCTACAAGGATGTGAATCAGGTGATCGACGTCGTGCACCGCGCCAACTTGGCGAGCCGCGTCGCCCGCATGCGCCCAATCGCCGTCGTCAAAGGCTAAATGAATCCCGCATGCTTCAAGAAGGGAACCCGAAGCGTGAGCGAGGGATCGGAATCGCAAATCGCCGCTCCGATCCCTCGCTCACGCTTCGGGTTTCCTTGCGTCGTTAAAGCAGCTCGAGCACCTGCTCCGGTGGGCGGCCGATCCGGGCCGCTTTGCCGACGACCACAATCGGGCGCTCCATGATCTTGGGGTGCGCGGCGATCAGCGCCACCAACTCGTCCTCATCTTCGGTGTCGGGCAGCCCGAGCTCGCGATACTCCTTGCGGCGCACGATCTCGCTGGCTCGCATCCCGAGCTTTTTCAACAGCGCCCGCAGCTCCTTCGCGTCCAGCGGCGTGTCGAGATACTCGATGACCTCGATATCGACATCGTGCTCCCGCAGCAGCGCGAGGGTCTGCCGGCTCTTGGTGCAGCGTGGATTGTGGTAGATCACGGCCTTCATGGTGTCTCCTTCGTTGCGTCACAGCTGGCCAGCACATAGGGCCCCTTGGGGATGACGGCAATCGTTGCCTCCGGGCCGTGCCGCTGCAGCGCCGCGGCCACGGCTTGCTCGACCGACGGGGCGCTTTCGACAAACAGCGACTCGATCACCGACGCGGGAAGCCCGTCGGTCACCACCTGCACTCGTGCCCGGCGGCAGACCTTGGCAAGCTCCTCGAGCTGCCACTGATCCATGACGAAGTAATCTTCGTGCAGCAACCGCTGCATGAATTGATCGAGCGAGTCGTTCTCGCGAAACAGCCGCTGAAACGGCTCGCTGCCGATGCCTTCGGCCATCCCGGCGGCGATGATGATGGTGCCGCCCGGCTTGACCAACGGCATCGCGCCAACCATGCCCTTCACCGCCTGGTAGAAGGTAGTGTCCAGCGGATAGCCGGCGCCGCAGGTGACGACGATGTCCACGGGCGATTCGATCGAGTCGCCGACCACGCCGCGAACGAATTCGACACCCTCCTCGAACGCGGCCTCCAGATCGCCCGCCACCCATCTCAACGGCTGGCGTTGGGCGTCGATCACGACGTTGACAATCATGTCGCAGCCGGCGCGGCGAGCGATCCAGGTGTTCTCTTCGTGCACCGGATTGTCGGCCAACACGCCCGACGTCGCGCAAGGATGCTCGAGAAACGCCGGGCCGTGCCAGACTTTGATCGTCTCGAGCGAAGCAATGCCGGGGCAGATCAACTTTCGGCCCCCGGAAAAGCCGGCCATAAAGTGCGGCTCAATCAACCCGGTAGCGATCTTCAGATCCGCTTCCACATAGCGTCGGTCGATCCAGATCGGCACGCCGCGCGGACTCACGCCCAGGTGGACGTGGTCCTCCAGCCGCTCGCCGAAGTGGTTCTCGATGCGGTACTCGCGAAAGATCCGCTCGCCGACCATCTCGCGGAGTTCGTCGGCGTGATTTGGCCGATGCAAACCGGTCGCGACGAGAATCAGAATTTGCTCGCGGGGAATGCCGCTCTGCTGGAGCGTGTCCAGCACGGGCGCAAGCAGCTGCTCATTGGGGACGGGACGAGTCACATCGCAAATCAGGATGCACGCGTCGCGGCGACCCCGAGCCAGTTCGGCCAGCGGCGCCGTGCCCGTAGGATGTTCGAGCACCTGGAGCAGGGATCGCGCAGAATCGGACAGCGGCTCGACATCGCCATATTGCAATGTCGCGACAACTCGGTCTTCCGGCAGCTCCACGGACAGACCGTGTCGGTCGTACTCCAAATGAAACTGCATTGGAGGCGGCCGCGGTTACTTCTTCTTCTTGTCCTTGGGCGCGTCCTCTTCCTTCTTGACCTTCTTCTTCTTTTTCAAGGAGACTTTGACGACGCGAGTTTTCGGGATCCCCAGAACCGGATCGCCCTCTTTCCACCGATCGGCCTCCAGCAACTTGGTGATTCGTTCCGCACGAGTGAGGACGTTGCGGTTGCGGATCATGCCGCTGCGAACTTTAAGGCTCTTGTCGATGGTCATGGGGGAACCTGAAACAGAAACGGCAAAGATTGGGCTCGGGGAAATCCGGGAATCCACCTTTATACGTGGGGTCCGAGCCGGCTTCAACCCCACCTTGGCAATGGGTTTGGGCCTCGTGGACCGTTAGGCGTTCGCGCCGTTACCCACGTGACTACCATCGCCGAAACACCAACATCGACGTGTCGTCGGGCTTCGAGGGAGCCCCCTCGTGGGGGTCCGTCATGCGTTGGTGGACGAGCGACGCGAGTTTTTCGACGGCAGTTTGCAATGGGCCTTTGCGAACCAGCTCGATCACCTCGGCCACATGCAGGTTGTCGAACACGCCATCGCTGGCCACGATCAGCGTGTCTCGCGGGGCCATCGTGAGCCGCGGCCCGATCTCGATTCGCATGTTCTCGGTGCCGACGATGTTCGACACCAAGTGCCTGTCGACGTGGTGAATCGCGTCGCGTTCATCGAGCACCCCCGCCTCGACGGCATATCCGACGGGCGAGTGCGGAACGGTCTGCCACTTCACGCGCCCCCGCAGTCCGATCAACATCATCATCGAGTCGCCGACATGGTAGGGCCGAATGACGTCTCCCTGCACCTCGACGAGCGAAAGGGTCGATGCCGCGCCGACGCCGAGATCCATGACGTCGTGATTCGCTTGCTCGATGCCGTTGAGAATCGTTGGCCGGGCGTCGGAGCCGACCATCGGCATCTCGTGCAACGCTCTCCGCACCGCATCAATCGCCGTGCGTGAGGCGCGGTCCCCCCAGCGTTCGCCACCCACTCCGTCGGCGACGACCAACACGCCCGCCTCGGGCGAGGCAACCAAGGCGGCGAGCGAGTCTTCATTGGGGGTTTGCTTGTTGGGACTGCGACAAGCGTACACACCGACCAACCCGCCGGCGAATTCGAACACCTGCGGCGGCTCGTGCTCGCAGTTGCACATCACCACCGAACTTTCCAAGCGGCGGGCGCCGTCCGACAGCGCCGAGCCGGAAGGCGATTTCGGGTTGGCGACATCCGACGCCGACAACGACTCGCCGGCTGGCATCGCTCCGTCGACGACAGCGTCACGACCTGAGCCACTAGGTCGCTCGGTGGTGGTACGGCGTGTGACGCGAGGGGCCATGTGAGCATCACTGCGGGCCAATCGAACCCGCCGCTTGCTGAGGGGACATTTAACCGGCCGAGCGTTTTCGCTTGGCGTGACGAATGGCTTTCAGCTTGAGACGAGTAAAGGCGTTCAGCATTTGACGGGCGTCGGAGAATCGTTTGCGCGAATCCGGCTCAATCGCCTTGCGGAGGAAGGCGACCAAATCGGGATGAGCGCGGGCCCGCAGACGCTGAATGTTCGGGGGCGGCCAGTGATAGGGGTACTCCGGCCACTCGCCGGCCAGCATGCGGTACATGAGCAACCCGACGGAAAACACATCCGAACGATAGGACGGCTTCCCCATCGCCTGCTCGGGCGCCATGTACCCAACCGTGCCGGTGCCGCACCCGCGAAGGGTCTTCTGGGCGACTTTCGCAATCCCGAAATCACCGAGCCTGAGCGTGCCGTCGTCGAACATCAACACGTTCTCGGGCTTGATGTCGCAGTGCACGATGCGGCGGTCGTGCGCGTAGGCCACGGCCTCCAACAGCTGCTCGCCAAGATCCAACGCGGTGCTGAAGGACATCCGGCTGCAGAGCCGCTCTTCCAGCGTCTTTTTGCCCAGCGGAGTGACGATCACGAACCGGTCGTCGATAATGCTCGCGTCCTTGATCGGCAGGATGTTGCGATGTTCAAGCCGCGACAGGGTCCGCACCTCTTTGCGAAAGTCGCTCAACACCTCCTGGCTGACATACTCGGAATGCGGCACCTTCAGCGCGACGCGGATTCCCTGGATGGTGTCCATCGCCTGGTAAACCGACGCGAACCCGCCCTCGCCAAGCCGACGTTCGATGCGGTACTTGCCTATCTTTTGTCGTACTCGGAGTTTGCTGCTCATCGAACCTGGATGGATGCGGATCAAAGAATCGCCTCAAGTCAGATCAAGGAACGACCCCAAAATAACTTCCCGAGCCAGCCGCCTGAAGCTGTCGCCTCAATTGGCCGGGAGATCGGTCTTGGAGTCAACGTTTAGGAAGGCGGCCAGGAAGGACGGCTCGGAATGCCAAGTCGCTGTCGAACGACTCGGCAAACTCTAAGGCCTCAAAATCTTGGCGCGTCCCCGGACCACATTCGTCTCCGGGCGTCCGCGCAACTGTTCCTGATTCGGCAAACCCGCATGCGAGATGCAACAAAAACCGCACAAACCGTTCCTCTTGACACGTCGTCGCCCGCAAAGTTCAGCGAGCGAATCGCACGGGGCGCGCTTCACACGCGCCGCTTGACTCGAGACGCCGGCAACGTCGGTAGATGCTCACGCCGGTCGCTGTGAACAGCACGAAAGGAAACACGCGAGAAGACTCATGGAGCGACCCGCACAATTTATCACTCCGACAAGTATTCTACCATCACTTCGACATGCGCGTCCGAAAACTCTGCCTAACCCTTGGCTTTGACGCATCAGGCCGCCATCGCAGGCAACGAAGCATTCTCACGCAAAGACGCAGAGACGCAAAGAAAGAATCAAGAGAGCTGCCACGGTGCGATCCCGGATCCCCGACAATCAACCGCCTTTGCGTCTTGGCGGCTTGGCGTGAGCCGTCGGGCTTCCATCGCAGGCGACCGGTTGGCGGCTGCTTCTCCCAACGCGCCGTCCCACGCCGCAGAATCATTGCAGCGCTTCCGGTCAGCTGTTCGACAATAGGAGGGGTCGCGCTACATCTCGTGGCGCGATCGTATTGCGCCATGCCCGAAAGGTTTGCGCAATCCTATTGCATCCCCACCGCCCCGCCCTCCAGCTTCCCTCCCTGCGGATACACGACGACCTCCGGCCGCCACGTGCCATCGGTTCCTGTCGAGGTCCCTCAATGATGGCCCGCTGGACACTTCAGTTCACGGCAGTCGTTGACTCGCTGTCGGCTCAATCCCAACCAACTCCTGTCCCGCCAGCCAATTAAGCAGCTGCGGCTCGGTCGGCAACTTTCGCCAAACCTACCGATCTTCCACCACTCCCCGCCGCCCCACCGCAGCGGCCTCCGATCCGCAATTCACTTCACCGAAAGCACTTACATCGCCCACCCAGCGACCGAAGCGACAATCGTTGCATGTCAAAATGGGAAGGATAGTATTGATAAAGCAACTTTTGAGGATTCAACCGTGACGACCCCCACTTCACCGGGCCTGTCGATTCCCGATCCGCTCATTGCGCCGCTTCGGGACGCTGGCTACTTGGTGAATCAGATTTCCGCGATCACCGGCGCGCCCGCGCCCGAGGTTGCCCGTCGCCTGCACGACGAGTATTGCGACCTGGGCGGCAGCGTGCGGCGAGCGATGCGCGAACAGGGGATTGAGCCACACACGTGGTCCGACGAGCTCATCCGCTTCTATGACTCCACCGACGCGTTCCTATATGAAACCACCGCTTGGAATCGCTCGGTGGCCAAGAACCGGATGCGGCAGTGGGTGGGTCGATGCCTGAACGCAACGGCCCAAGGCCGGCCGCTGCGAGTGTTGACCTATGGCGACGGGCTGGGCTTTGACAGCTTCTACCTGTCGGAGGCGGGACACGATGTCGACTACTTCGATGTGTCTCGCCACGGCGCGGTGTTCGCCCGTCAGATCTGCGAGGACTTCGGACAGTCCATTCGCGTGCTGGACTCCGAGGAGGCGGTGCAGGCGAACCAATACGATGCGGTGATTTGCCTGGATGTGCTGGAACATGTGCCCGAGCCCGAGCAAACGGTGGCCTTTCTGGCCCGCGCGCTCCGCGATGGCGGCCAACTGCTGGTGCATGCTCCCTTTTGGTACGTGACCTCCGCGGTCGCGACCCACCTCCGATCCAATCGCCGCTACAGCGGCAACGCGGGGCTCTATGTCCGCCAGGGCCTGCGGCCCGTCGATGGGTACTGGTTCTGGAACCCGTTGGCATTGGTCAAGAGCGGGGCGGCCAAGTTCCGCTCGCTGGGCGCCGCCGTGCGCGTCGGCATGGGCGGGTGGCTGCTGACGGTCGCGCGCTGGTGGTCGATGCCTCACGCGTGGGTTTGGCGCCAGCTGTACCGCCGGCAATGGCGCCCCTGGAACGAGTTGGCGGCTCTTGCGGAAGGAACCTCATGAGTGTCGGTGCGTTAACGATGAACAAGATTGATGTCGCCGAGTTGACCGAGGCCCAGGCCACGCTGTTGATGCCGCTGTGGGCGCGGGCGTTGGAGAGTTGCCGCAACGACGCGGTGCTGCGCGACTCGGCGGCGGAGCAGATCGTCAACTCGCTGGACTTCGACTTTACGCTGTTTGAAGCGAAGGCGGTTCCGGCCATCGACTATTGCCTCCGCGCTTCCGTCTTTGACCAGTTGGTGCAGCGGTTCCTCGATCGGCACCCAACCGCGACCGTGGTCGAGCTCGGAGTCGGCCTGGACACGCGCTTCGACCGCCTGAACAACCCTGGCGCCACTTGGATCGAACTTGATCTGCCGGCGGTGATGGCAGTGCGGCAGAAGTTCTTCCAGCCATGCGATCGGCGGACCATGCTGGCCGCGTCGTTGCTGGACGACCACTGGCTGGACGAAGTCGCCGAGCGCGCGGCGCCCGACAGCCCCATTCTGTTTACCTGCGAGGGCGTGCTGTACTTCTTTCAAGTGCCGCAGATTCAGCAGATCTTCCGGCGGCTGGCGGATCGGTTCCCGCAAAGCGGGCTGATCTTCGACGCGCAGTCGCCCTGGTTCCTGCGCGTCTCCAACTGGCGCCACCCCATGAAGGATTCGCAGCTGAAGTTTTCGCTCGGCAACGTCCGTTCCATCCAGTCCTGGGATCCTCGCTTGCGAGTGCGAGACTACGTCGGCTTCGGCGATTCGCCGTACTACGACCGAGGCATGCCACGGCTGTCGGCGCTGCGGCGCTGGGGCCGCCGGCTGCTGCCGCCGATCCGGCACCTATTCAAAGTGGTCCACGCCGAGTGGTAACCCACGCAACACAGCAAACGCCCGCCTTCATCCCGCCTGCCTGCCCCCGCCCTGCTCACGCCTCACCCCCGACGTGCACGTCATGTTGATTGCCGCCTACATCATCCTCGCCGTCGTGATTGTGCTCGTTGTTTGCCAAACGGCGGCAGTCTCGGCGTTCGTATGGCAGCTGCTACGGTTTCGCCGCGACCCGGCGGCGCCTCCGCCCCAGGACGCTCCGTTGCCGAAGGCTGCCGTCATCCTGTCACTGCGAGGCCCCGACCCGTACCTGCACGTGACGCTGCAGGCGCTCCAGGAGCTGGACTATCCCGACTACGAGATCCACATGATCGTCGATAGCGAGTCGGATCCGGTGTGGGAGGACATCCGCCGGGCGCTGGGGACCAACGAGTCGAACGTGGTCACCAAGGTGCTGCGAAATCCCGCCCCCACCTGCAGCCTCAAGTGTAGCGCCTTGGCCCAGGCCGTTCGCGAACTGGGTGATGACATCGAAGTCGTGGCGTTCGTTGACGGCGACGCGGTGCCGCATCGCGACTGGCTGCGGGACTTGGTGGCGCCGCTGTCGGAGCCCGGTGTTGGCGTGGTCACGGGCAATCGCTGGTTCGTGCCGCGCAACGTCAACTGGGGAACGCTGGTCCGCTACTTCTGGAATGTCGGCGCCGTCGTCCAAGTCTGGCTGAACGGCATCGTCTGGGCCGGCAGCATGGCGATGCGGCGCGACGTGATCGACCGCATCGGGCTGCTGGATGCGTGGGGCCGAGCGTTATCGGTGGACGCGACGATCTGCCGGCAGCTCCGCAAACACAACCTGCGAGTGCAGTTTGCGCCGGGCGTGATGATGGCCAATCGCGAGGACATCGGGCTGAAAAAATTCGTCGGCTGGGTGCAGCGGCAGCTGGTGGCTGCCAAGAGCTGCGGGCCGAATTGGCGCATCGTCGCGCTGCACGCCCTGAGCCTCACCGGCTCGCAACTGGCGGCGTTCATCATGCTGTTGGCGGCGCTGCTGACCGGCAACGCCAACGCCGTGGTCGTCGCGCTCTGCGCCATCGTCGCCTATTGGAGCTCGGCGGCCATCTCCACCTTGGCGACGGAGTTTGCCGTCCGGCGAGTGCTCCGCGGCAACATGGATCAGGCCAGCTGGCCTCGCGCCGCCTGGGTCGCCTTCGTGCCGGCCTTGGCGTTGACACACATCGCCTATCCGTACGCGCTGCTCGGCGCCTATTCGCAACGGCGCGTCTCCTGGCGCGGCGTCGACTATGTCATCCGCGGCGTCAACGACGTCGAAATGTGCGGCTATCAGCCCTACCGCAAGCAAAGCGACGTGACCGAGTCGGTGGTTTGAGACTTGTCGTGGTGCAGGCTGCCTGTGTGTGCTACGTAGGACGGACTTCCAGTCCGTCGGAAAATGCCCCGTGTAAGACGGACTGGAAGTCCGTCCTACGAGTCCGTCGTACAACTAGTTCGCGAACCCCTTGGGAGGCTTGCCTGGCCGCAGCGCGATCACGTCAAGACCGTAGGGCGGCCCTTCCGGGCCGCCTGAAGCGCATGGCACCAACCACAGCCAACCGGCTAACCGCTGCTGGCGGCCCGGAAGGGCCGCCCTACCAAGGGCACTAGGCGCACCAATCGCTCTGCGGCGTGTCGAACACCGTCGGCACCACGTCGGCCTGCAATTTCCGAATCGCCTGCTCGGCGTTGTGCACTTCCACGTCGTTGGAGTGACATTGAATTGCCAGCTCATAGGAGAGCGACTCACCGGGGCCTAGCGATTTCTCGCGGCCGTGGCGGCCTTCGAACGACCGGGGATTGGGGAAGTTGGTGCCTGGCTCGAGGCCCGTTACGCAGCCGTCTTCCAAGGCCGTCGTGTTCTTCCAAAGCGTGAAACACGGCAGCTGGTCGAGCGAAAAGTGCAGCGTCGCTCCCAGCGTGCCGTGGGCGTTTCGCAGCAGCGTTTGCGTGCGGCGATCTTGGGCCCCGGCTAATTCGAAGAAGTAGACCATCTCCTCATAGCCCGGCTGCGGCGCGGCGTAGTTGTCCCAATTGGCGACCGCCGAGGCGGCGTGGTCGTTGCGAGGCACGACCATCTTGGCCGGCAACACCACACGGGCGCCGGCATCCAACAGCGGCGGCCCGAAGTTAACGTGGTACAACATCTGAGTCGCCGTGGCGCTGGCGGAGAGGTTGGTAATGGTGTCGTGGATCCGCAGCGTGCGATCGCCCAGCCGCAGGCTGACGACGGTCGTCATTCGCACCTTGAAGAAGTGAAATCGCGTCTCCTCGACTTCGCCGACCAAGCGCAGCTCGTCGTCCTCGACCTCGACGTGGACGTGATGCGCCGGCTTGCCGGCAATGCGGCCGTGCAGAGGGTAAGCCAAGCGGCCCTGGTCGTCGAACTCCGGCGCGCCGTTGCTCTCCAAGCCGCAGCGGACCAGGAACTCGTCAAAGCCGTCCAGCCAGCCCAGCCCGCCGGGCTCGGTCAGCGGCACGAAACTGGGGTGCACGGGTCCGCGCGTCGGCGACTTCCAGCCCAGTTGCACGCCGTTGCAAGCCAGACGCCACACGCCCATGCCTCGAGTGGGAACGATCTCCGCTTGCAGCGGGCCTCGAGTCAGTCGCACGGTGGTCACGCCCTGGCTCAATCCCGCGCAGTGTTGTGTCACCTGCACGGCGGCATCGGGCAGCTCCAATTGCGATGAATTGAGCTGCCAGCCGTCAGCGACGGCTTCGTTGTTGGCGTGGTCCAGCAAGGTCCAAGTTTTAGCGGGCATATTGTTGCTCGATGGGAAGTGCGATTGGCAGCGTGCCTCTATTTCACAGGCTGAGCGTGGCCGTCGCAACCGGGAAACCCGCGGCGTCAGCGAGCGATCGGAACCGATGACAACCCCACCTTCGGCCGTCAGCGCCGCTGCCGAAGGACACGAAGACACGGGCGAGTCGCCCATGCTACGCGAAGGGCACGAAGACATGGCGAAGGAAACCCGAAGCGTCAGCGAGGGATAGAAGGAAACCCGAAGCGTCAGCGAGGGATAGAAGGAAACCCGAAGCGTCAGCGAGGGATCGGAGCGACAACCCCGCCCTCGGCCATGAGCGCCGCTGCCGAAGGACACGAAGACACGGGCGAGCCGCCCATGCGATTTGAAGGGGACGAAGACAGGGCCTGGGGCGGGACAATGCGCGGCGCCCGCCGCGGGGCGTTCCTTGGTTGCGGAGGGGTCTGAAACAACTTAAAACAGACGGTTTTCCACCAGGCTCGGGTTGCACACTATTCCGGTTTCGCAGCCCCGCCAGCCAATCGCAGCGACGCCGCCATCCGCCAATCGCTCGCCGCAAAACGTTCTAAAGTTGAGGTGTTGGATGAGTGCCACAATGTTGAAGGGTGACAGCGTCGCTCCCGCCCTGGAGCGAGCCCTGGACGCGGGCGAGGGCCTGTTGCGTCTGACGCCGACTTGGGTCCCCCGCAGCTTTCTGCATCCGGGACGACGCATCAAGCTGCACCCGGACGACCTGTATGCCTACGGCGCCGATCGCGGCGGCATTGACGAGCGTTGGTTTGGGTCGACCACCGAGGCGGCCAACGAAGGCCGCGTCTGGCACGAGGGCCTGAGCTTCGTGTTGTTCGAGAACCAGACCTTCACGCTCCGCGACGCGGTGGAGGAGGCCGGCGCTCGACTCATCGGCGAATCGATCTTCGGCAAGTACAACCGGTGGCCGGTCTACTCCAAGTTCTTCGACAACATGGGGCCGATCCCGCATCACATGCATCAGCGGTTTGAGGACGCGAAGCTCGTCGGCCAAGAGGGCAAGCCCGAGAGCTACTACTTCCCGCCGCAATACAACAACGTCGACAACAACTTCGCCTACACCTTCATGGGCCTCGAGCCGGGCACCACCAAGCAGCAAGTCCGCAAGTGCCTGGAAGACTGGAACAAGGGCGACAACGGCATCCTCGATCTGTCCCGCGCCTATCGGCTCAAGCGCGGCACCGGGTGGTTGATCCCGCCCGGCGTGCTGCACGCTCCGGGCTCGCTGTGCACCTACGAGCCCCAATGGGGCAGCGACGTGTTCGGCATGTTCCAGTCGCTGGTCGAGGGTCGCGCCGTGCCCTGGTCGCTGCTGGTCAAGGACGTGCCGGCGGAGCACCACCAGGACATCGACTTCATCATCGAGCAGCTGGACTGGGAGAAGAACGTCGACACCCACTTCATGGAGCACAACTACCTCGAGCCGATCGTCGACGAGAGCCGCTCGGGAGCAGGCTACACGGACAAGTGGATCGTCTACGGCACGATCGACAGCGCTCAGCTGTTTAGCGCGAAGGAGCTGACGATCGAGCCCGGCGCGAAGTGCACGCTGCAGGACCCCGGCTCCAGCGGCTGGATCACGGTTCAGGGCAAGGGCCGCATGGGCAAGCTGAACCTGCAAACGCCCGCCATGATTCGCTTTGGCGCCACCACGGAGGACGAGGTGTTCATCACGCACGAGGCCGCCACTCGCGGCGTCGAGATCGAGAACACCGGCTCGGAGCCACTGGTTGGACTGCGCTACTTCGGCCCCAATACCCACGCTTCGTTGCCCGCCGTGGGCGACTATCGCGGCTAAGTTACATCTCATTCACATCGGCGGCCGTTCTTTGCCGCCAACCAACACGCATCAGTCACGGGACACCACGATGAGCAAGCCGCTGAATATCGGCATGATCGGCTACGGCTTCATGGGCCGCACACACTCCAACGCCTACCGCAAGGTGAACCAGTTCTTCGACCTGGAGTACCACCCGGTGCTAAAGGCCTGCTGCGCCCGCAAGGAAGAGAAGATCAAGCCGTTCGCCGAGAACTGGGGCTACGAGTCGTTCGAGACGGATTGGCGAAAGCTGGTGGAGCGGGATGACATCGACTTGATCGACATCGGCTCGCCGAACAACACGCACAAGGAGATCGCGATCGCGGCGGCCGAGGCCGGCAAGATGGTGCTCTGCGAGAAGCCGTTGGCGATGACGGTCGAAGAAGGCGAGGAGATGTGCGAGGCGATCGAGAAGGCCGGCGTCGCCAACATGGTCTGGTTCAACTATCGTCGCGTGCCGGCGATCACGTTGGCCAAGCAAGTGGTGGATGAGGGCCGCGTCGGCAAGCCGTTCCACTATCGCGCAACGTACTTGCAAGACTGGACGATCGCCTCCGATGTGCCTCAAGGCGGAGCCGCCCTCTGGCGTCTCGACGCCAGCGTGGCTGGCTCGGGCGTGACCGGCGACCTGCTGGCCCACTCGATCGACACCGCCGAGTGGCTGAACGGGCCGATCGCGCGCGTGGTCGCCAAGACCGAGACCTTCGTCAAAGAGCGTCTCCATGCCGAGACCAATGCGATGCAGCCGGTGACGATCGACGACGCCTGCATGTTCCTGGCGATCTTCGAGAACGGCTCGATGGGCACGTTCGAAAGCACTCGCTATGCCCGCGGCCGCAAGAACTACAACACCTTCGAGCTCAACGGCGAACAGGGCAGCGTGTTCTTCGACTTGGAGGATCCGCAGTACTTGAGCTACTTCAAATATGCCGATCCGAAGACGGGCGAGAAGGTCGAAGACCACCTGACCGGCTGGCAGAAAATCCACGTCACGAACTTCGAGCACCCGTACATGGACCACTGGTGGGTCCCCGGCTGCACGATCGGCTACGAGCACACGTTCATCAACGCGCTGGCCGACTTCCTCAAGGGCATCGAGACCGGCGAGCCGACGCAGCCCGACTTCCGCAGCGGCCTGCGGACTCAGAAGGTGTGCGACGCAGTGCTGGAAAGCGCCCGCACCGGGCAGTGGGTCGACATCAACTAGCCGACGATCCGATTGGACGGTCCACTGCTCCGTCGATCCTCGATTTCCCCTGACATCCATCCGCGGCAGCGCGAAAGGGTTTTGAGCATGTCGTTCACCATCGAGTCCAAGACCAAGGTCAGTCTCGGCGTCGTTCCTACGCACCTCAAGTTTGTAGGCGGGCTCGTGCCGGATGAAAACGGCAAGCTGCCTCGAGGCGACGACGGCCAGTTGCTGATCGTGTCGAACATGAGCAAGCTCTGCGCCGAGTCGCCGGTGCGGATCGACTGCTGCCAGGTCCCGTATTTCCAGGGCGTCGACGATGGCGATGTGGCTGATTTGGTGAACGGGCTCAAGGCGTTGAATCTCGAGGTTCACTTGATCCTGATGGTCGGCGGCGCCGATCCGATGAATCCGGCGGACGAAGACGCCGTCGTTCAGATGCTGGTCGCCGGTCTGACCGCCGCCAAGCAACACGCGATTGCGAACGTCTCCAGCACGTCGGTCGAAGAGTGGATGAAGGCAGGCGCCACACGGAAGGAAGGCGCCGACTTCGACGCGGCGGTTGCGCAGAACATCAAGGTTCACACTCGAGCGGTTCGCGAGGCCGGACTGGAGGGCTCTCCGGTCAAGGCATGGCACATCGAGTTCCTTCGCGGTGGAGAGTTTCAAACGTTCACCGATGTCGGCCGCTGCTGGAAGTTTGTCAAAGGCGCCAATGACGAGCTGGGGTCGACCTTCTTCAAAGTGTTGGTCGACGCCGCGCACTGCGGCGACTCATCGCTGAACATTCCCGAAAACGAAGCGTTGATTGCCGAGATTGCCGCCGCCGGCGGGCTGGGCATCTTTCATGCCTCTTCCAAGACGACGCGCGGCTGCCTATCAACGGACGACGGCTGGATCGGCGCGCTGCTGACTGCCTGCGCCAAGACCGGTTGCCTGGAAATTGCCTTCGTCGAAGTCTTCCACCACGAGGATCCGGCATTGCAGGCATTGCGGGATCTCGACCCCGGTCACGGCCTGGATACGACCGATGGCCGCAGCTACGACCAAGTGGTGCTCGACGGCCTGGCGGAGGTCGGCCACCGGCTGAACAATCTCAAGCTGCGCGGCATGCAGAACTAACGTGGCACAAACGAAGGCTTGGTAGGGCGGCCCTTCCGGGCCGCCAGCAGCGGTTAGCCCGTGTTTGGAGCCATGCGTTCAGGCGGCCCGGAAGGGCAGCCCTACGTGGTACAGGCTGCCAGCCTGTGATGGCGGTGGATTGCAGGCTGGCAGCCTGCACTACGTGAAGCATTAAAAGCCGGCGGCGCCATGATTGAACCAAGAGTGGAATCGAGCGGCGAGTTTGAGGGCGAGGAGGATCCGGGTTTGTCGCTCGACGAGCTGAGCCAGGCGTATGCCGAACTGGTCGGCGGTGGCGAGGACCCCTACGATCGGGCGCCTCCCGTCTCCAGCCCCGATGGCTCGGCCGAGCTGTTTGAAGAGGCGATTGCCGAAGAGCAAAGCGACTCGGACGTGGGCTGCGAGATCTCGCCGCAGACGATTTTGGAGGCGATGCTGTTTGTCGGGCATCCCGAAAACCATCCGCTGACAAGCCGTCAGGTGGCCGCCATGATGCGTGGCGTGCTGCCCCGCGAAATCGACGAGCTCGTCGAAGAGCTGAATCGCACCTACGAGTCGGAGGGAGCGCCGTACTGGATCGAATCGGTGGAGTCGGGCTACGTCATGCGGCTCCGCGAATTCCACAGCGGACTGCGCGATCGATTCTTGGGGCGAGTCAAAGCGGCCAAGCTGTCGCAACCGGCGCTCGACGTGCTCGCCATCGTGGCCTACCACCAAGGCGTGACCCGCGAAGAGGTGGATGAATTGCGAAGCAGCTCGTCCGGCGCCTTGCTGCGGCAGCTGGTGCGGCGCCAACTCTTGCGACTCGAGCGCCCGAACGAGCCGCCCCGTGCGCCGCGATTCTACACAACGGATCGCTTTCTCGATCTGGTTGGCATCGCCAATCTCGACGAACTGCCGCAGAGCGAGTGACACGGGCAGAATGCCCGAATGCCACCAAGTGCTTCCTTCCCCAAATTCGAGGTAGAATACGGAGGCGGCTGGCAGACGATCGACATTGGAGTTCCGGAGCAGGCCTATGAACCCCCATTCTTCATCGACGGAGAGGATGACACTCGAGCGGTTCGCGACGCTGTCGCTTGAAAACCGACGAAGTGAACTGATCGAAGGAGAACTGCGGATGATGTCACCGGCTGGAGGGCGGCACGGAAGAGTGGCGATGAATTGCGGCCGGCTGCTGGCAAATCATGTTGATGAGCACAAACTGGGCGTCGTCTACGCCGCCGAAACCGGCTTCGTTTTGACTCGTGATCCCGACACGGTTCGGGCACCGGATGTGGCGTTTGTAGCGGCAGCTCGGGTGTCGGAAATTGACGACGAGTCGGCTTTCATCCCTTTCGCTCCGGACTTGGCCATTGAGGTCATTTCGCCGAGCGATTCCTTTTCCGGCGTGGAGGAGAAGGCGTTCGCGTGGCTCGACGCGGGGACCCGATTAGTGCTGCTCGTCGACCCAGCCAACGAAACCGTGCATCTATATCGCTCGGCGGATGAGATCGCGGTGCTCGGCCAAGGCGACGTTGTCCCGGCCTCCGACGTGGTCGAGGGATGGCAAGTTGCCGTCGCACGGCTCTTCCAATAGCGCATCCGCAACACGCAACCGATTGTTCTGAAACAACTTAGCACCAACACGCGTTTTCCGAAGCAATGCGGATATGGCGCTGACGGCACTCTCGGGCAAAGTTAAAATGGGACACTTCAACCGGGCGGCTGCTCCGGTGCGTTTCGTCATTCCATTTCGACATCATGTCCCGACGCGACCATCTCCAGCAACTTCGAGACGCATCGCCGGCGATCCTGCCGTCGCTGTTGATCTGCGATTTCGGCAACTTGGCCCGCGAGGTTGAGTTATTGGCCGCAGCCGGCGTGCGGGCGTTGCACTTGGATGTGATGGACGGGCGTTTCGTGCCCAACTTGACCTATGGAATGCCGATCGTCGAAGGTCTACGCCGTCTCACCGACATGACGCTCGATGTGCACCTGATGATCGAAGAACCGGAGCGGTACGTGCAGGCGTTTTTTGACGCCGGCGCCGATCTGCTGACCATCCACGTCGAGGCGACGGCCGACCCCGGCGCGGTCTTGAGCCAAATCCGGGAACTCGGGATGGGCGCCGGAGCTGCCATTAACCCCAGCACGCCGTTGAGCCAGCTGACGGCATGCCTGGACCAGTGTGATTTGGCCCTGGTCATGAGCGTCGAAGCCGGCTTTGGCGGTCAATCGTTCCATCCCGAGGCGCTCGCGCGGGCTCGGGAAGTGCGGCAATTGGCGCCGGATGTGCTTTTGGAGATGGACGGAGGCATCAACCAAACCACCATTCAATCGGTTGCGGAAGCGGACGTCGACTTGATGGTCGTCGGATCGGCGATTTTCCGTGCCCCAACGTATATCGAGGCAGTGGATCAACTCACGTCGCTGGCCCGGGCCGGCGCACGCGGAAGGGCCTCCTAAGGGTGGTGTTTTTCCACCCTGGCCGCCAACAGCAATCAATTCGCCGCCATCAACGAGCAAGGATGTCCTCTCGCGGCCCAGCACCCATAAGACGATTTCGGCCGGAAGACCCCATCGTCCATTGCCAGGGCCCGAAAGTTCCCATCGCCTCCCAAGGGATGCATTTATGTTGCGCATCGTTTTAGTACGTCCCGGCTGCACGGAATTTGACGAGCAGCAGCGAATTCAGGGCTCGCTGAATCTGCCGCTCAGCTTGGCCGGCGTCGAGCAGGCCGTGGCGGCCGCGCGCGATCTTGGCGCACACGAGCTCGCGGTTGTCTATGTCGCCCCCGAGGAGGCGGCGGTCCAGACGGCCGAGCTGCTCGCCAAGCCGCACCAGATCAAGGTCAAGGAGCTCGAGGGGCTGGCCAACCTGGATCACGGGCTTTGGCATGGCAAATTGCTGTCAGAAGTGCGTCAGCAACAGCCCAAAGTGTATCGCCAGTGGCAGGAGCACCCCGAGACTGTCTGCCCGCCCGGCGGCGAGACGCTTCAGGCAGCTCGAGAACGCGCCCGCAAGGCGCTGCTGAAGATCATTAAGAAACACAAGAAGGGGATGGTCGCCATCGTGGTCTCCGAGCCGATGGCCAGCATGGTGCAGAGCCTCGTCTGCGACGCCGAATTGGGAGACCTCTGGCAGGGCAGCCTGAATTGCGGACAATGGGTAGTCCTGGACGTGATGCCCGAACGCGCGGGGGCAATTTAAGTTCCGAACCTGTTTATGAGGGACTGCCGTCGCTATGGAGGCCAATGTGGATAGCAACGACCCAACCGAACAATCCGGCGAAGAGCGGCCCAAGAAGCGCGGCGTGCCGGGCGGACTCTGGACCCAATGCCAGGGCTGCGGCGAGTTGGTTTTCCGCAAGGAGGTCGAGCGACTGCTCAACGTCTGCCCCCATTGCGGCCACCACTTTTACGTCTCGGCCTCCAAACGGATCGAACAACTCCTGGATGAAGGCACCTTCGAGGAGTGGGACGGCAATTTGCGTCCCGGCGATCCGCTGGAATTCCGCGACAAGAAGCGATACGTCGATCGCCTCAAGGACGAGCAAGAACGCACCGCGCTCTCCGAGGCGATACTGACCGGCACGGGGATGGTTCGCGCCCGCCGAGTGGCCGTGGGCGTCACCGACTCCGCCTTTATCATGGGCAGCATGGGCTCGGTTGTCGGCGAGCGGCTTACGCGGCTCGTCGAACGCGCCACCAAGCAGCATCTGCCGCTGATTGTCATTAGCGCGTCTGGGGGCGGCGCCCGCATGCACGAGGGCATTTTCTCGCTCATGCAGATGGCCAAGGTCTCTGCCGCGCTGGCTCGCTACGACCAGGCGGGCGGACTCTTTATTTCCGTGATGACCAACCCCACCATGGGCGGCGTCGCGGCCAGCTTCGCCTCGCTGGGAGATGTCATCTTCGCCGAACCCAAGGCGCTCATCGGCTTTGCCGGCCCGCGAACGATCAAAGCCACCATTCGGATCGAATTGCCCAAGGGCTTTCAGACCAGCGAGTTTCTGCTGGAGCACGGCTACATCGACCGAATTGTGCCGCGAGAAAAGCTGAAAAGCGAAATCGCGCGTACAATTGACTATTGTGGCAAATAGGGGCGAAGGCTGAGACGCTTGGCCCGCTCGGCCCTCGTCTGCGCAGCATCTGCTCGCCTCCGGAGAACGCAATCCATGGGATTGTTCGACAAACTGTCCACGATGCTGCAAGGCAACAAGGTCAACATCGACAAGCGTTTTGAAAAGCTCCGCCAGGCGGTGGCGGGAACGATGTCGAAGTTCTACATGGCTCGGGACCGCACGACGGACAAAATTGTCGGACTGAAAGTCGGCGAACGCGAGAAGGTCGAGGCGTTTGAGGCCCGCTTCAAGGGCCTGAGCAAGCCGCCCGAAGGCAAAATCGCGATGGAGCTGAAGCATCCGCGAATTGTCGAGACCTACGAATACGGCATGACCACGGACAACTTGCCGTACATGGTGATGGAGTTTCTCGAAGGTCCGGGCATGCACACGGTTGTCAAGGAACGAGACGAGGACGTGATGGCGGGCCACCGCGTTCGCTACATCCGCCACATGGCCGAAGCCCTTGCTGTTGTCCACCAAAGGGGCTTTATCCATCGCGACGTCTGCCCGCGAAACTTTATCTACTTGCCCGCCACCCGCGAGGTGCGGCTGATCGACTTTGGACTCACGGTTCCCGCGACTCCCGAGTTCATGCAGCCCGGCAATCGGACCGGCACGCCGCTCTATATGGCGCCGGAGGTGGTCCGCCGCCGTCCCACCGACCAGCGGCTCGACATCTTCTCGTTTGGCGTCACGGCCTACTCGATATGCTGCTTCGACCTGCCCTGGCCAGTCACCGAAACCACCGGACTCGCCGCCCTCGCTCATGACACGGTGCCGCCCAAGCCACTCCAAGAAGTCCGTCCCGATCTCGACCCGACGCTCTGCCGAGCCATTATGCAGTGCGTCGAGTCCAGTCTCGACAAACGCACTCAATCGATGGACCTGTTCCTCAACGCGATCAAGAACCTAGAGGATTGATCGAGAATCAACAGGCGAAGCATGTCGGAAATCCAGTTGCGACCGTACCGGCTCGAAGACGCCGAAGTCCTGCACGAAGCGATCCTGGAGTCCGTCCGCGAGATCTCGCCCTGGATGGCCTGGTGCCATCCGAACTACTCGCTGCAAGAGGCTCGAAGTTGGATCGAGCTAACTCTCGCCGGACGTGAAGCGGGCACGATGTACGACTTCGCGATCTGGTCGGACAACGAATACGTGGGCGCCTGCGGGATCAACCAAATCCAACCGGACAACCGCGTGGCGAACTTGGGCTACTGGATTCGCAGCTCACGGGCCGGAGAGGGCATCGCTCCACGAGCCGTGCGATGGTTGCTGGACTGGGCGATGGCTCACACCAACTTGAACCGCATCGAGATCGTCGCGGCCGTCGAGAACACACGCAGTCAACGGGTGGCGGAAAAGGTCAACGCCACGCGTGAAGCCGTCCTAGCCCAACGCTTAATGGCCAACGGGAGACCCTCGGACGCCGTCGTCTATTGCGTCCTACGACCGGACGAAGGCCAAAGTTCTTCTTCACCGTAACCCGGGGCACAGCGAAGCCCCAGGGACGCCGCCGAATGCGCCGTTGCGCCGAATGCGGAACCAGAACCCCCGCCCGTAGTTCCATTGAAGGCCGAAGGCCTTCCTCAACGTAGCCCAGGGCACAGCGAAGCGACGCCCCAGGTTTGCCGCCCCGGGTTTGCCGCCCCGGGTTTGCCGCCCCGGGTTTGCCGCCCCGGGTTTGCCGCCCCGGGTTTGCCGCCCCGGGTTT